>CAYUZK010000189.1:0-12022 GCA_964449625.1 uncultured Archangium sp. | reverse complement strand
AGCTTCACGGCGAGGGCCTCGAAGTCGGTGCCCGGCGGCGGCAGCGGCGCGGCGCGCGGCTTGAGGCTCCGGTGCCGCGGCGTCACGAGCGGCCCGCCGGGCAGCGGCGTGTGGATCGGCGGCCCCGGCGCGGGCCCGGGCGCAGGCGCCAGCTCGCGCTCCAGCTTCTCGGCGCGCTTCTCGAAGGTCTCGGCCCGCGCCACGTCGCCGAGCTGCTCGCGCGCGAAGCGACCCAGCCGATGCCACAGCTTGAGCCGCTGGGCCGGTGCCTCGGTGGCCGTGGCGGCGTGCTCCAGCGCCCAGGCCGCCTCGCCGTCGCGTCCGCCGGCCGAGATGAGGCGCTCCGCATAGGCGAGCCAGGCCTCGCGGTGGCCGGGCTCGAAGCGCACGGCCTGCTTCAAGGCCTCCAGCGCGTCGGCGTCGCGGCCGCTGCGCTCGAGCACCGTCACCAGCTCCATGCGCTGCTGCCGGGCCCGCGGGCCGCGGGGCTCGCGCTCGAGGGCCCCGAGGAGCAGCGCCTCGAGGGCGCGCTCGTCGCCGGCCACGCGGGTGAGCGCGAGGAGCCGGGCCGTCGCCTCCTCGTCGCCGGGGTGCTCGGCGAGCACCTCGGCCCAGGCCGCGCGGGACAGCTTCGCGTCGCGCAGCGGCGAGTCGGACAGGCGAGCGAGCCGCCGGAAGAGGTCCGCCCGGCCCGGTGACTTGCGGGGCACGGCGGCCAGCGCGCGCTCGAGCTGCCGCGTGGGCGCGCCGTCGCCCTCGAGGGCGGCGAGCTCGGCGACGCCAGCGGCGGCCTCGGGGTGGTGGGGCACCAGCTTCAAGGCGGCCTCGAAGTCGGCGCGGGCCGCGGCCGTCTCCCGGCGGGTGAGCGCCTCCTCGGCGCGCAGCACCAGGGCCTTCGCGCGCTCGGGCGAGGCGTGCGCGCGCTTGACGCCGGAGTCGAGGGCCTCGCGGATGCCCGACTGGTCCTGCTGCTGGGCGAGCAGCCGCACCTGCTCCGAGACGGCGCGCGGATCGCCGGTGGCGGCGGCGACCTCGGCCCAGGCCTGCGCCGCGCCGGCGACGTCGCCGAGCTCCGACTCGAGCAGCTCTGCCAGCTTCTCGCCCCAGCCCGCGCGCTCGGGGCGGGTGGCCGCGCGCTTGAGGGCGTCGCGGTAGAAGCCGGCCAGCTCGCGCCACGCCCCGCGCTGGATGAAGTGAGACTCGAGCTTCTGCGCGGCGCGCGGGTCGGGCCCTTCGCGCACCGCCGCCGCGAGGATGGCCGCGGCCTCGGGCGTGCGCCCTGCCCCTTCGGCCGCCTCGGCCACGGCGACGAGCTCGAGCTGCGTGCTGCGGCGCCGCGGCGGCGTGGGCGTTTGCTCGCCGGAGCTGGAGGTGACGGTCGGGGTGAGTGGCGAGGTCTCGACGCTCTCGCTCTGCGACTCTTCCCCGCTGGCAGTGGTGGGCCCGAGGCCGAGCTCGTCGACGAGCGACTGCGCCGACTCGCGCTGGCCCACGCGCGCGCCGGAGGCCACCACGAGGCGGGCGGCCTCCTCGAGGGAGCGCGCCGGCGCCTTCGCGCGGTGGAGGCTGCGCAGCCACAGGAGGCGCAGCAAGAAGGCGCTCTGGAGATCCTTGCCCTGCTCGGCGTACTGCGCGGCCTGCATGGCCCGGAGCGCGGCGCGGGCCGGGTCGTCGAGGGTCTCGCCCCACAGGCGCGCGCGGCGCAGGGCCGAGCGGCTGGCGGCCTTCAGGTGCCCGCGGCGCAGGGACTCGCGCGTCTCCTTGTCGAGGGAGCCGTCGAGCTCGTCCCACCGCTGTCGCTGGGCGAGGAGCGCGTTGAGCACCGCCCGGGCGCGGCGATCGTCGGGGCGGTCGGCGAGGATGGTGGCCAGCACCTCCTGGGCGCGGTCGAGGTCGCCGGAGCGCCGGGCGAGGCGGGCCACCTGCCGCTGCACGTCGAGCCGCTCGTCGCCCTCGGCGTTGTCGAGGCCCTCGGCCAGGAGCGTCACCGCCGCGCCGTGCGTCCTGGCGTGGAGCGCGTGGCGCACGAGGCCGGCGGCGAGGCGGGCGTTCATCGGCACGGCGCGGCTGGCCCGCACCAGCTCGTGGAAGCCGCGCAGCCCGGCCCCTTCGCGGAGCAGCCGGCCGGCGATGGCCAGGTGCATGTCCACCACGCCGCGCACCTCGCCCAGGTACGCATCGGTGCGCACGGTCTCGAGGCGGCTCTCGCCGGAGAGATCGAGGAGCGTGGTGGCGCCCGGGTCGGTGGACATCGGCGGCGGGAGCCTACTGCGCGGGCTCGTTGAGCAGGTGCTCGATCTCCGACAGCCAGGTGCTCAGCCGCCCCTCGTCGAAGCCCTCGTGGAGGTGCCGGAGCACGCCGCGGCGGTCGAAGAGGAAGGTGGTGGGCATCATCTTCACCTTGAGCACTCGCTCGGCGGCCCGGCCCTCGGGGTCGAGGAGCACCGGCAGCGACAGCTTTGCCTCCGCGAGGAAGGGCGCGATGAGGGCCGGCTGGGCGTCGATGTTGATGGTGTAGATGCGCAGGCCGCGCTCGGCGAACTCCCGCTGGAGGTCCTGGTACATCGGCAGCGCCTCGCGGCAGGGGTCGCACCAGGTGGCCCAGACCTCGAGCAGCACCACGTGGCCCTGCTCGTCGGCGAGGCGCCAGGGCTCCTGGCCCGGGTAGCGCGGCAGCTCGAGCTTCATCGTGCGCGCAACGCCAGTGCCACCCGGCGGCGCGTCGGTGAGGGGCGGCTTGTCGGCGGTGGTGACGCAGCCGGCGAGCAGCGCGAGGAGCCAGGCGTGGCGCATGGGCCGCAAGCTAGCGCGCCGCGAGGCGGGCGAGCAGCGCGTCGATGAAGCCGCCGAAGCTGCCGTTGGACATCACCAGCACCACGTCGCCGGCCGTCGCCTCGCGGGCCACCTCGTCGAGGAGCGCGGCCACCGTGGGCTCGGCGATGGCGGGGATGCCGGCGGCCGTGAGCGCCTGCGCGAGGCGGGGCACGTCGAGTTCCTCGCCCTCGGGGATCTTGTCGTGCCGCTCGGGCGTCTTGATCGACGCGCGGGCCGCGCCGGTGAAGGCGTGCGCGTAATCGTCCTGGTGGATGTTGCGGCGCGAGGTGTTGGAGCGCGGCTCGAAGACGGCCCACAGGCGGCGGCCGGGGTAGCGGCTGGCGACGCCGGCGATGGTCTCCTTCACGGCCGTGGGGTGGTGCGCGAAGTCGTCGATGACGAGGACGCCGGCCGGCTCGCCGCGGACCTCCTGGCGGCGCTTGACGCCCTCAAAGGTGGCGAAGCCGTGGGCGATCTCCTCGTTCGACAGCCCCAGCGACCTGGCCGCCGCGAAGACGCCCAGCGCGTTCTCGACGTTGTGCGCCCCGGCCATGGGCAGCAGCACGCCGCCCGCCGGCTCGTTGAACATCGTGACGCCGAAGCGCGCGCCCTCGGGCCCCAGGCGCAGGTGCGAGGGCTCCACGTCGGCCTGGGCGCCCTCCTTCGCGGAGTAGGTGATGACGTGGGCCTTCGAGCGCCGGGCGAGGCGCACCGCGTTGGGCCAGCCGGCGCTGACGACGATGGTGCCGCCGGCGGGCACCTGGTCGACGAGCTTCTCGAAGGCGGCCTCGTAGTGCGCGAGGTCCCGGTAGATGTCGGCGTGGTCGAACTCGACGCTGGTGAGGATGAGCGTCTTCGCCTGGTAGTGGAGGAACTTGGGGCCCTTGTCGAAGTAGGCCGTGTCGTACTCGTCGCCCTCGACGACGAAGTGGGGCCCCTGCCCCAGGCGGTAGTTGCCGGCGTAGTTCTTCGTCACGCCCCCGACGAGGAAGGTGGGGTCGCGCCGCGCGTCGGCGAGCACATGGCCCATGAGCGAGGCGGTGGTGGTCTTCCCGTGCGTGCCGGCCACCACCACGCTGTGCCGCTGCTTGAGGAAGAGGGAGCCGAGCGCCGCGGGGAAGCTCATCTGCGGGAGCCGCCGCTCGCGCACCGCGGTGGCCTCGACGTTCACCCGGCGGATGACGTTGCCGATGATGACCAGGTCGGGCTTCGCCAGGTCGAGGTTGGCCGGCGCGTACGGCGTCAGCGCCTGGATGCCCCAGGCCTTCAGCATGTCGCTCATCGGCGGGTAGACGTTCTCGTCGCTGCCCGTCACCTCGTAACCCGCCGCCTTGAGCATGCCCGCGAAGCTGCCCATGCCCGTGCCGCCGACGCCCACGAGGTGGATGCGCCTGGGGAAGGCGGGGTCGACGGTGTCGAGGATGAGGCCGGGGTCGTCGGACATGGAGGCGGGGTCCTAGTCGAGGTGGAGCGCGTCGAGCACGCCCTCGTGCAGGCGCGGGCGGAACTCGCGGATGCGCAGGTTGGCGCGGCCGAGGGCGACGCGGTTGGTGAGGAGGGCCACGACGAGCTCGCGGTCGAGGTCGATCCACAGGCTGGTGCCGGTGAAGCCGAGGTGCCCGATGGCGCCGCGCGGGCCGCCGCGGCCGAAGCGCGGGCCACACGAGGCGCCGTCGTCGGAGGGCGTGTCGAAGCCGCGCGCGCGGGTGCTGCCGGGCGTGCCGTCGCGGGTCCAGCGGCGGCCGGAGGCGAGCACCGACTGGCCGAAGCGCGCGACGTCGAGGGCCGTGCCGAAGAGGCCCGCGTGGCCGCTGACGCCGTCGAGGCACCAGGCGTTGTCGTCGTCGACCTGCGCGAACTGCGTCGGCCGCGTGGTGACGGTCCACTGGCCTTCCTGCCCGGGCGCGGGCTCGCGGGGCCGGGTGCGGCCGGTGACGGCGCAGGCGCGCGGGAGCGGGAGGCCTGCTGAGAGGCGCCGGTAGCCGGCGGTGAGACTGAGCGGCCCGGCGAGGCGCTGCGTGAAGAGCGCGTCGAGCGGCGTGCCGGTGGTGGCCTCGAGCACCGCGCCCAGGAGCATGAAGCCCAGGTCGCTGTAGACGGCCTGCTGGCCGACGCGGGCGACGGGCGCGGTGGCCGCGACGAGGGAGAGGAGCTCCGTCGCGACGCGGGCCCGGAGCGCTGGCTGGGGTCCTTCGAAGAGCTCGGCGTGCGACGTCATGGGCGCGGCGAAGTACGGGAGGAAGGCCGGCAGCCCGCTGCGGTGGAAGAGGAGATCGTCGAGCGTGGCGTCGACCCGCACCTCGGGGAGGAAGCGGCGCACCGGCGCGTCGAGGGGGAGGCCCAGGTCGAGGACGAGGGCCGTCGTGCTCATCACCTTGGTGAGGGAGGCCAGGTCGAAGAGCGTCTCGGGGCCCGCGGGGCCTTCGGAGAGCACGTGCTGGCCGCGGTGGAAGACCTCGACGCGCGCGAGCGGGAAGACGCCGTCGGCCACGCCCGCACGGAGGAGCTCGCGGATGGTCACGCGCTCGCGCTCGGGGTGAGGGTCTTCGCCGTCGCGTCGAGGCGGTAGCGCGCGCCCAGCAGCAGCGGCTCGTTCAGATCGCCATGGCCGACGCGGAAGCCGGCCGCGCAGGGCACGCCGAGGGCGCGGGCCTCCTCGTCGAGGATGGTGGCGCTCGTGTAGTCGGCGTCTCGCTCTTCGCAGCCGGTGAAGTCGCCGAAGACGACGCCGGCGAGCTGCTCGAGCAGGCCGGCCAGGCGCAGGTGCGTCCACATGCGGTCGAGGCGGTAGGGCCGCTCGGCGACGTCCTCCACGAGGAGCAGCGCGCCGCGGAGGTCGGGGAGGTACGGCGTGCCGATGAGGCGCGTGAGGACCGAGAGGTTGCCGCCGAGGAGCGGCCCTTCGGCGACGCCCGCCGTCACCGTGCGCTCGGCGGAGAGCGGCGGGAGCGCGTGGCCTTCGAGGGCGGCGAAGCAGCGGTCGATGAGGGCCTGCGGCTGCTTGCCGAGCTGCGTGAGGACGGGCGCGTGGAGCGACTGCCAGCCACGGCGCTGCGCGGCACAGTGGAGCGCGGTCACGTCGGAGAAGCCGACGAGCCACTTCGGGGCCGCGAGGCGAAGCGTGGGGAGCAGCCGCATCACGCCGTAGCCTCCGCGGGCGGCGAAGACGGCGCGGAGCGAGTCGTCGTCGAGGGCGCGCTGGAGCTGCGCTAGGCGGGCCTCGTCGGTGCCAGCGAGGTAGCGGTGGGTGTCGAAGAGGCGCTCGTCGAAGACGGGCTGGTAGCGCGCGGTGAGGCGGGCGAGGCCCTGCTCAAAGGCGCGGCGGTCGAAAGGCCCGGCGGGGGCGACGACGGCGACGCGATCGCCGGGGCTCAGGGGCGGTGGAGCGAGGAAGCTCACGGGCCCGGGGTTGTACAGCAGCGGCAGGCTAGAGTGGCGATGTGCCGTCGCCCGCTGCGCCCGTCAAAGCCCCTGCCCCGCGCCCGAAGTTCCCGGTGCCGTGGGGGTTGTTCGTCGTGCTCGCCATCTACGCGCTCGCCGTGTGGGGCTACATCTGGAAGACATACTGGACGAGCCCGGAGTACCTCGCGATGGAGGCCTACGGCGAGGCGATGGTGCGCCTGGGCGTGAAGGAGGGCGAGACCTGCAGCGAGGCGGACTTCCTCACGGGCTTCGACAAGCTGCTCGAGGCCGCCGTGCTGGTGCCGGAGGAGCGGGAGCTCCTCGTGAAGCTGGAGCGGCTGCGGTACCTCGCCGAGAAGCGGAAGATTCCGCTGTCGAAGGAGCAGCTGCGGCACGTGGAGCTGATGGCGCTGCGGGCGAAGAACATCGCTGAGGAGCGCAAGCCGTGGCTCGTGGTGGGCGCGCGCGACAAGGGCTGGGCGCCGGACCAGCTCGCGCAGACGCCGTCGCGCATCGTGTGGTGGAGCCTTCCGGGGGGCATCCTCATCATCGCGTACTGGGGCTACCTGCAGTTCTCCGCGGCGCGGGTGCGCGCGAAGGAGCACGAGGCGGACCTCAAGCAGAGTGAGCGCGAGGTGGAGGAGCTCGGCGACTTCCGCAAGGGCCTGGGCACGTCGAAGTCGTCGCTGCGACGGGTCGAGGCGGAGGACGACGACGGACCCACGCAGGCCGATCCGCCACCGCGGCGCCGGCCGGTGAGCACGGGCGGGCGGCCTGCGGTGAAGCGGCCGGGAACTGCCTCGGGCGCGAAGGCTGTCTCGCGGCCACCGACGGCGTCTGGCGCGAAGGCCGTGTCGCGGCCGGCGACGTCGGGCGGAAAGCCAGCGGTGAAGCGGCGGCCTCCCGACGAGGAGTGAGGCGGCGTGAGGGCCCTGTGGGACGCTTGCGCAGGCGCGCGGCGAAGAAGCCGTCGGTGCCGTGGTGGTGCGGCGCGAGGCGCAGGAAGCCGCGGGCGTCGAGGAGCGCTGCCGGCCACCCCGCGGGGCGCCGGCGGCGTCAGTCCCCTGCGGGGCGCTTGCGCAGGCGCGCGGCGAAGAAGCCGTCGGTGCCGTGGTGGTGCGGCGCGAGGCGGAGGAAGCCGCGGGCGTCGAAGAGCGCTGCCGGCCACGCCGCGGGGCGCTCGAGCGCGAGCTCCGGCGTCTCGGCGAGGAGCGCGTCGACGACGGCTTCGTTCTCGGCGCGGTTCCAGGTGCAGGTGGCGTAGACGAGCACGCCGCCGGGAGCGAGGTGGTGCAGCGCCCGGTGGAGGAGCTCGCGCTGCACGGCCGGCCAGGTCGTCAGCGACGTCGCGTCGAGGCGCCAGCGGAGGTCGGGGCCGCGGCGCAGGCTCCCCAGCTCGGAGCACGGGGCGTCGACGATTACACGTGGGACGAGGAGCGCAGCGGGCGGCTCGCGCCCGTGGATGAGGACGGCCGCGTCGGCCTTCGAGGCGCGCGTGCGAAGCCGCTCGAGGCGAGCGAGATCGAGATCGACGCAGTGCACCCTGCCCCGCGGACCGACGTGGGTGGCGAGCTGGAGCGCCTTGCCGCCGGCGCCGGCGCAGAGGTCGAGCACCTGCTCCCCCGGCTGCGCGGCGAGGAGCTCGCCGAGGAGCTGACTGCCTTCGTCCTGCACCTCGAAGAGGCCGCCGAGCTCGGGGCCGAGGCCGAGGAGGTTGGGCCGCGGCGTGTCGAGGACGAGGGCGTCGCGGGCCCAGCGGCCGGGGTGCGAGGAGATGGCGAAGGAGGCGAAGCGCTGCGCGAGGGCCTCGCGGGTGACGCGCGCGGTGTTGACGCGGAGGCAGATCGGCCCGGGGACGTTGAGGGCCTCGGCGAGCGCGGGGGCGTCGTCGGGGAACTCGAGCTCGAGGCGCCCGGCGAGCCAGTCGGGAAGCGAGGTGCGGTCGCGCCAGTCGGTAGGCGGCGGGGTCGACGGCGGGAGCGTGACGTCGAGCCACACCGGCGCGTCGTTGGCGCCGCCCAAGTCGCGCGCGAGGACGGCGAGGAGCTGCAGCGGCGTGCCGTCGTGGTGGGCGCGGAGGCGACGGCGCCAGAGGCCGACGCCGAAGAGGGCCTCGGCGGTGACAGCGCGCTGGTCGGCGGAGAAGTGGCGGTTCGCGCGGAGGAGCCGGTCGAGGACGCGCTCCGCGGGGGCGCCGGAGAGGAGCTCGTCGAGGGCCGGGGCCAGGGTGGGGCCGAGGCCGTCGAGGGCGCGCCAGGGGACGGCGCGGAGGCGCGGCGGGGCGTCAGTCACGACCGAGGACGCGGCGGAGGTTGGCGCGGGCGGGCGCGTCGAGGCGCTCGTGGAAGAAGTCGGAGAGGAAGAGGCGCTCGCGTGACAGGAGCCCGGTGAGGAAGCGGCGGCGGTTGAAGCGGAAGATGGGGCCGGGGACGAAGGGGCGGTACTCCTCGGCGACGCCGGCGTCGTAGGCGTCGAACTGGGCCGCGGGCGCCCCGAGGATGGCGAGGTCGCAGTCGACGAAGTGCCGGGCGTCGTCGTCGAGGACGGCGCCGTCGAGGCGACCGTGGCGCGCCGTGAGGAGGATGAGCTCGCGGACGCGCTCGACGTCGAGGGGGCGGTGGGGGAGCCAGGTGGCGATGGCCTCGGCGGCGAGGTCGGCGCTCCGGGCCTCGTTGTCGGTGCGCCGGGGCGAGTAGACGGCGTCGTGGAAGAGCGCCGCGAGGACGACCTCGTCGGGCTGCCACCAGCCCGGGCCCGCAGCAGTGACTGAGGCCACATGCCGGAGGACCTCCTCGGCGTGGGCGAACGAGTGGTACGCCCGCGGCGGCTGCGAGTAGGCAGCCGTCACGGCGCGCCAGAGCCCCTCCGGAAGCTCAGGGGGCGAGATCGTCAGTGTTGACATGAAGGGGCGTCAACCCTACAAGCCGCCCCGCTTCACCGCGGAATATTCCCTGATAGCTCAGCTGGTAGAGCAGGCGACTGTTAATCGCCGGGTCGTAGGTTCAAGTCCTACTCAGGGAGCCATTTCATCGGTCGTGCGAACTTTGCCGACCGCACAGTGAACAGCGGCCCCCAGGAGTGATCCTCGGGGCCGCTTCTTTTTCACGCCACGTTTCCGCGCGCTTCGCAGACCGCGTGCGCCGGGACAGCGTTCGCGGAGAGAGCGCCGAGAGAACGAACCGCGACACTTTCCCTCGCGTGGGACGGCGTTTTCGCTCTCCGCACGGCCTCGTGGGGAGAGAGATGCCGAGACGCAGTTAACAGTAGACCCTCCCTTTCCGGGACAGTGCCCCGATGATCAACTGTCCCGTGCGGGTGGGACTGTTGATCATCGGGGCACTGTCCCGAGCAAGACGCGTCGCGCCCTTTCCGTCTGGTGTGCGCCACCCTCGTGACGTATAAACGCAGCCGACGGAGAGAAACAGAGAGCGCCGCGACGCAATCCCCTGATTTCTCGGGGCTCGCGCGCGGCGATCTCCATCGGGTCACCCAGCATGAGCGAGCTCCAGCCAGCACCAGAAGAACACCTCTACGAGCGGATCGCCGCGATTCTCGACGAAGCGCGCTCGCGCGTCGCGCGCTCGATCAACACCGCGATGGTCCACGCGTACTGGCTCATCGGACGGGAGATCGTCGAGGTCGAGCAGCACGGCGTCGAGCGCGCGGGCTACGGCGAAGGCCTCATGAAGGGCGTGGCGACGCGCCTCTCGCCCAAGTTCGGCAAGGGCTTCAGCCTCGCCAACCTCAAGCGCATGAAGCAGTTCTACCTTGCGTTCCCGCGGGGCTCGGCGCTGGTCGGCGAGGGCGAAGGAAAAGGCTCAACGGCGTTGAGCCTTTCTACGGGGTCGGACGGGGCCGAGAAAGGCTCGGCAGCGTTGAGCCTTTCTCCCGGCGCGTCGCTCCTGTTTCCGCCCACGCTCGCCTGGTCCCACTACCTCGTGCTCCTGCGCGTCACGCGCCCCGAGGCGCGGGCGTTCTACGAGATCGAAGCGGCGCGAGAGAGCTGGTCGGTGCGTGAGCTCGAGCGCCAGGTGGGCGCGCTGCTCTTCGACCGTCTCGCGAAGAACAAGAGCCCGGAGCAGGTGCTCGAGCTGGCGCGCAAGGGCCAGCGGGTCTCGGTGCCGAGCGACGTCCTCAAGGATCCGTTCGTGCTCGAGTTCGCCGACCTGCGCGAGAATCCGGCCGCGCAGGAGCGCGACCTCGAGCAGGCGATCATCGACAGCCTCGAGGACTTCCTCCTCGAGATGGGCAAGGGCTTCTGCTTCGTCGCGCGGCAGAAGCGGCTGACGCTGGAGGGAGATCACTTCTACGTCGACCTCGTGTTCTACAACCGGCTGCTCCGGTGCTTCGTGCTGGTCGATCTCAAGATGGGCAAGCTCACGCACCAGGACCTCGGGCAGATGCAGATGTACGTGAACTTCTTCGACCGCTTTCAGCGCGAGGAGCACGAGGCGAAGACGATCGGCATCGTGCTCTGCTCCGACAAGAACGACGCGATGGTGCGCATCACACTGCCGGACGACAACGAACAAGTCCTCGCGGCGCGCTACCAGATGTACCTGCCGACCGAGGAGGAGCTGCGCGCCGAGCTGGAGCGCGAGCGTGAGGAGGCCGAGCGCGTCCTGCGGCTCACGGCACCCGATGAAGGCTCTGAGAACAGCGAAGGCTGAGGATCGCGATGAGACGTTCGCCCAAGGTCGTGGAGAAGGTGCCGTCCGATCTCGACACTGCGCTCGCCACTATGTCCGCCGAGGCGCTGCGGGAGGTCGTGCACGAGGTGTTGCTCGAGCTGGACGACCGCGCGCACGCTCGGGTCGTCGCATCGCTCATCGCTCGGGCTGTGCGTACTGGCGTGGGCTGGGCGCCAGCGCCTGTGACCGACGAGCAGGTGACCGAGGTGCTCGCGTTCGTGAAAGCTGCCGAGCGCGTCGGACAGGCAGATCCATCCGAGGTCGATGAGTATCTCCGTCGCGGGTCGGCGGCGCTTCTCCGCAAGGACTACGCGTCCGCGCAACGCATCTTCGGCGCGCTGCTTCCGCCCATCGGCGAGGGCAACATCGACCTGGGACAGCACGAGCTGGTCGACGAGGTGCTCGGTGCCGACGTCGCGGAGTGCGCCGCTCAGTACGTCGTATCCTGGTACATGCTCGCTCCGGTCGCAGAGCGCGCCGAGGCAGTCCGTGCGGCGATCGACGAAGTGCATGGGGTTGGGCACTTCTGGGAGCCGCTGCGAGAGCTCGAACGGGTGGCCGTGGAGCCGCTCCCCGACCTTGCTGCGTTCCTTCCGCGGTGGCGGGCGCTGATCGAGAACAAGCCTGCCGGCAAGCGCACCAGCGAGTGGGACACGGAAGAGGACCGCTGGCTGCGCGAGGTCGTGCAGCGACTCGAGGGCGCGGAGGGGCTGGCGAAGGTGGCGCGCACGACGAAGCGAGCCGACGACCTTCGCGCGTGGTGCAGGAGCCTCGTCGAGGCGAAGGATTGGCCGGCTGCGCTGAAGGCGTTCTGCGAGGCGGCAGAGCTCGTCACGGACAAGGACTACGCGCGCGGCGAGTTTCTCGATGGTGCAGCGCTCGCAGCGCAGAGCCTCGAGCGGAAGGACCTCGCTTCGCATTTCGAGCGAGCGTGGCGCGCGAGCCCGAGCATGTCGCGCCTTCGCCGCTGGCTCGGCTGCGCGAGTACCAAGGCCGCGCTCGGCAAGCGGGTCGGCGAAGCGCTCGAAGCGTGCCCCAAGCAGGCTACGCGACAACGGGCGCTGCTCCACTTGCTCTCGCACGACTTCGCTGCCGCGGCGAAGCTGCTGGCGAGC
>CAYUZK010000188.1:7339-12023 GCA_964449625.1 uncultured Archangium sp. | reverse complement strand
GAGCCA
The DNA here is from genome assembly GCA_964449625.1 of uncultured Archangium sp. Classification (GTDB taxonomy): domain Bacteria; phylum Myxococcota; class Myxococcia; order Myxococcales; family Myxococcaceae; genus Archangium_A. The sequence goes on along the minus strand of CAYUZK010000188.1, from coordinate 12,017 downwards.
TGCCCTCGCCCCGTGGTGTTGCAGCGCCGCGGGCCCCTGCTCCGGCCCGACGGGGCGACACTGCACGACGACGTCTCGCTCCAGCTCGCCCGCGGCGAGCACGTCGCGGTGCGCGGCCCCAACGGCGCCGGCAAGTCCACGCTGCTCGCCGTGGCCCTCGCCGAGAGCGGGCTCCCCTCTCATCGCGTGCTGCAGCTCCCACAGGAGCTCACCGCGGCCGACGCGGAGGCGGACCTCGCCTCGCTGCGCGCGCTGCCACCCGACGCGCGCGGGCGCGTGCTGCAGCTCGTCGATGTCCTCGGCGCTGCGCCCGAGACCCTCCTGCGCACCCGCCGCCCTTCGCCCGGCGAGACGCGCAAGCTCCGGCTGGCCCTCGGGCTGGGGGCAGGCGCCTGGCTCGCCATCCTCGACGAGCCCACCAACCACCTCGACCTGCCGTCCATCGAGCGACTCGAGCGGGCCCTCGCCGACTTCCCGGGGGCGCTGCTGCTCGTCACCCACGACGAGGCCCTCGCGCGCCGGGTGACGACCCGCGCGGTGTCGCTCCCGTCACCGCGGCAGGTCACCCCAGGGCGGCCAGCCACCCAGGCTTGAGGAACAGCCGAGGGCCAGCGCCAGCATCACCGCGCCGCTCACCAGCTCGAGCCAGCGGCCCAACGTCGGCCGATCAGGCCGGCACCGCGAGCGGCACGAGGGAGGTGCACCACGCGCGGCATGCGACACCTCTCGAGAGGCGCGGCGTCCGGCTGGCACCCGGGGCCATGAGGAGGCGCCAGGCGTCGCCGGGCAGGTGGCTCACGTCATCAGCTTCAGGTGCACCGCGCGCGGCGGGGCCTCGTCGCGCGCGCCCAACGACGACCCAGGGGCGAGCGCCTGCTCAGCCAGCGCGGCGCCCCACGCGGTCGCGCGCTCCAGCTCGCCTTCGCGCAGCGGCCCGTCGAAGCCGAGCACCAGGAAGTGCTCGGGCCGCACCACCACGTCGTAGCCGTGCGCCCGCAGCGCCGCCGCCTCGCCGCGCGCCGCCGAGCCCACCACGAACCAGCCCAGCTTCACGCCGGTGTCGAAGGCGGCCGCCGGCGCCCGGGGCGATGCGCGCGGGAGCCCGGCGAGCCACTCGCGCACCCCCTGTCCAGGGGAGATGACCGGCTCGCCGTTCTCGAAGGCCTGCCGCCGCGCGTCGCTGCGCGTGGACTCGCGCGTCATTCCGAAGGCGTGGATGGGGCCCCCGACGACGAGGAGCTCGACGTCTTCAGGCGCTGCGGGCGCCCTCGAGACCTCCAGCACCTCCACCGCGAAGCGCGACGCCAGGCCGCGGCCGATGGCCTCCGCCACCTGCTGGGTGTTGCCGAAGATGGACTCGAAGACGACGAGCGCGCGGGGCTGGGTGGGCGACATGGTGACCTCCTGCGCTGAAGACCCAGCATCAACGGTGCCGTCCGCCTCCCCTCGGCGCTGCGCGCAGAGATCGCGAGGTCTGCGCTGATCAGTCACCTGCACGCAGCTTCTGCGCTGCGCGCCACCGCCGCCCCTCGTGGAGTCCGTGGCGCGTTCCGTGCTGCGGGACCCCGGAGGGAGACACCCATGAAGGCCAGCCGCGTGATGACCCGCGACGTCCACTGCATCGACCCCGAGGTGACGCTCGAGCGGGCGTGGACCCTCATGCAGGCGCTGCGGGTGCGCCACCTCCCGGTGACGAGGAACGGGAGCATGGTGGGCATCGTGTCGGACCGCGACCTGCTCCTGCACGGCACGCCGGCCTGCGATGGCCTCGTTCGCTTCCCCGACCGAAAGGTGTCCGACGTGATGACCGGCAAACCAGTGGCCCTGGCCCGCTCCGCCACCGTCTCGCAGCTCGCCGCGCTCATGCTGCAGCACCGCATCGACTCCATCCCCATCGTCAACCCCGACAACTCGCTCGTGGGGCTCGTCACCTCCACTGACCTCCTCGAGCTCCTCACCTCGCCGGAGCAGGTGTCCGATGAGCTGCCCTTCAACTTCGCGCTCCGCACGCCCGAGGAGACGAAGGAGGCAGCGTGACCACCACGGCCCAATACGAAAAGACGGCATTCGCGAGCCGACGTGGTGACACTCCACACATGGATGGGGGATCCGAAGGCGCGAAGTACCGGCAGCTGGCCCAGCACGCGGTGACGCGGCTGGGGGAGGTGCTCGTCGAGCGCGGGGTGATCAGCGACGAGGACCTCAACCGCGCCCTCACCGAGCAGCAGCGCGAGGCGCGCGCGGGGCACTGGGTGCTGCTGGGCGAGCTGCTCGACGGTTGGGGCTTGACCACGCCCGAGGACGTCGACGCGGCCCTCTGGGAGCAGGTGGCCGAGAACGAGCCCCACCTCTTCCCGCGCGCGCCGCACCCCTCGGTGGACAGCCGCCTCAAGCGCGTCATCGACATCGTCGGCGCGCTCGTGGGCCTGGGCTTCACGGCGGCGCTGCTGCCGCTGGTGGCCCTCGCCATCGTCATCGAGGACCGCGGCCCGGTGTTCTTCCAGCAGCACCGCGTCGGCCGCCACGGCTACCAGTTCGGCATCTGGAAGTTCCGCACCATGGTGACGGGAGCGGACCACCTCAAGCTCTCGGTCGAGAACACCGACCCGCTCTTCTTCAAGCCCAGGGGCCGCGACCCCCGCATCACCCGCGTCGGCCAGGTGCTGCGCAAGACGCTCATCGACGAGCTGCCCCAGTTCTGGAACGTGCTCCGCGGCGACATGAGCCTCGTCGGCACCCGGCCGCCGACGCTCGACGAGGTGGCGCGCTACACGCTCCGGCACTGGAAGCGCCTGGAGGTCAAGCCGGGCATGACCGGGCTGTGGCAGATCAGCGGGCAGCGCCACATGAAGAACTTCAGCGAGGTGGTCTCACTCGACCTCGACTACCAACGGCGCTGGAGCCACTGGCTCGACCTCACCATCCTCGTGAGGACGCTGGGCCGGGCCTTAGGCAAGGTGGGCTCGCTCTAGCGACGCCGCCGCGCCCGCAGCGCGAGCCCGGCGCCGAGCAGCAGCGCGCCGCTCGCCGTGGCGGAGCACCCGCTGGCTGGCAGCGAAGGCGACAGCGCCGGCAGCGCGATGACGCACGTGCCCTCGACGCACGTGCCGAGCCGCGCCGCGCAGGCCACGCCCGCGTCGCCGGCCGCCTCGCAGGCCCGCGAGAGCTCGCACACCTCGCCCGGCGCGCGCCGCGCGCACTGGGTCCGCCGCGCCGCCTCCAGCGCCGGCTCCGCCTGCACCAGCGGCGCGACGACGGCGCTCTTCGCGTCCTTCGTGGGCAGGCCCGTCTCCTCCAGCAGGCGCTCGAGGGCGTCGACGCCCAGGCGGGGGTCCAGCTCGAAGAGCAGCGCCGCCAGGCCCGCGGCGTGCGGGGAGGCCTGCGAGGTGCCGCGGCGCTCCCCCGCGCGGCCGCCGGGCGAGGAGGAGCGGATGCGCGACCCCGGCGCCAGCAGGTCGAGCCCCGCGCTGACGTTGCTGAAGCACACCACCTTGCCGGCGTCGGCGTGCTCGTCGGCGCAGCCGCTCGAGTAGCTGCCGGTGTCAGGCTCGCGCCCGAGGTCCGCGTCGTAGACGGCCCCCACCGAGAGCACGCCCGCCACGCAGGCCGGCGCCGTCATGCCGTCGGCCCGCGCCTCGTTGCCCGAGGCCGCGAAGACGGCCACGCCCACGGCCCGCAGCCGCGCCACCACCTCGGCCAGCGCCGGCTGCTCCGCGTCACAGTCGCCGGGCCAGGCCGCGTCGGTGCCCAGGCTCATGTTCACCACGCGCACGCTCCACTCGGCGTGGTGGGCCAGCACCCAGTCGAGGGCCGCCACCCAGTCCGACACGCGGCCCACGAGCTGCCCGTTGAAGACGCGCACCACGATGACCTCCGCGTCGGGCGCCACGCCGCGCGGCGCCACGTGCCCGTCGCCCGTGATGATGCCGGTGACGTGCGTGCCGTGGCCGCTCGTCTCCGGCGCCTCGTCGCCGGTGTCGCCGCCGTCGGGCGCACAGCCGCCGAGGACGAAGCACTTCTCGGCCACCACCCCGCCGTCGAGGTCCGGGTGCGAGCGCTCCACGCCGGTGTCCAGCACCACCACGCGCACGCCCTTGCCCGTCAGGCCCCGCGCGCGCGCCGCCTCCCGCGCCCCCGTCATCGCCACCGCCTCCTCGGTCAGCGCGCGGCCGAGCGCGTCGGGTTGCACGGAGGCCACCCGCCCATCGGCCGCGAGCGCAGCGCGGGCCCACGCCGGCGCGCGCACCACGAGGCCGGGCAGCGCCTCGAAGCGGCGCAGCGCGGTGACGGCGGGGTGCGCCGCGAGCAGCGGGTCGCGCTCGTCGGCCCGGTGGAGCAGCACGATGGCCTCCTCGAGCGGCGCCGCGACCTCGGCCGGGCCCGCACGCGGCAGGGGCCCCGCCGAGGCGCCGACGGGCGCGTTCGCCAACACCACGAGGAGCAGCCCCAGGCCCATGCGCCCCCGGAGCGTAGGCCGCGTCACCGGCCACGCGACAGCGCGGCGGACGGCGACCTCGCAAAGCGGGTACAAGGCGCCGATGCCCACCACCCCGAAGAAGCCCGCCAAGTCGCCCGCCAGCGGGAAGACCCCCAAGGCCGCCGAGAAGAAGCCCGCGCCGGCCAAGCCCTCCAGCAACCCCTTCACCGACCGCCACCCGGGGAACCCCAACCGCTCGGC
>CAYUZK010000188.1:0-7239 GCA_964449625.1 uncultured Archangium sp. | reverse complement strand
GCGCCCGTCGTCAGCACGTCGTCCACCAGCACCACCTCGCGGCCGGCCACCTGCGGCGCGGCCACGAAGGCCTCGCGCACGTTGGCCTCGCGCTCGGGCTCCGACAGCCCCACCTGGCGACGGGTGTCCTTCACGCGCGTGAGCCAGCCTGGCTCGAGGCGCCGGCCCAGGCGCGCGGCCACGGTGCCGGCCAGCAGGGCCGCCTGGTCGAAGCGCCGGGCCCGGAAGCGGGCCTCGTGGAGCGGCAGCGGCACCACCACCCCGGGCATCGCCTCGAGGCGCGCGCGGCCCGTCGCCGCGAGGAGCTCGCCCAGGGGCCGCGAGAGGTCGCCGCGGTCCTCGTACTTGAAGCGGTGAATGGCGCGGGCGAGCGCGCCCTCGTGCTCGAAGGGCGCCCAGGCCACGTCCCACGGGGCGCCCGCGACGCAGCGCTCGCAGACGTCGCCGGGGAAGCGCCCGGGCTCGGCGCAGCGCGCGCAGTGCACGGCGGGGAGCTCCAGCACCTCCTCCGCGCAGGCGTCGCAGAAGGCGCCCGCGGCGGGCAGCACCACGTCGCAGGCGGCGCAGGCCGGCGGCAGGAGCACGTCGACGACCGCGTCGAGGGCGTCGCGCCAGCCGCTCACGTCAGGGCTCCGCGGCGAGGCGCTCGACCTGGTTCCGCACCCGGTCCTGGCCGTGCTTCTTCTCGAGGGCGGCCAGCTGCGCCAGCTGCGCGTCGGTCTCGGCCCAGCCCCAGAGCTCGACGCGCCCGTTGCGCACGCAGGCCGTCACCGACTTGAGGGCCTTGAGCTCGCCCTGCACCTTCTGGCGCAGCTTGTGCTGCTCCGGCGTGCGCTTCTCGGGGTCCTCGGCGCAGGCCATGATGTGCACCCGCGCGCCGCCCTTGCGCCAGGCCAGCATCGTGCGCAGCCCGGCGCAGCTGCCTTCGATCCACAGCGTCTCGGGCTCCTCCTGGTCCACGCCCTCCTCCACGCAGCGCCCCGACGAGCCGGTGATGGTCTCGAGGCCCGGCACGCGGAACTGGCGCCGCTGGCCCACCTCCACGGTGACGGCGCGGTAGTCGCCGGACAACACCTCGGCGGCCGACAGCGACAACAACCCCAGCACGACGAGCGGCTGCATCATGGCGTGGTGCACGTCGAGTTGATGCACGTCAGGTTCGACGCGCACACGATGCCGCAGCCGCCGCAGTTGTTCCGGTCGAAGGCGAGGTTGACGCAGGTGGTGCCGCACAGGGTCAGGCCTGTGCCGCAGGTGCACTGCCCGCCGACGCAGCCCACGGCGCCCACGGGGCCCTGGCACACCACGCCGCAGGCGCCGCAGTTGAAGCGGTCGGTGTCGAGGTTGCGGCAGATGCCGTTGCAGCTGGTCTGCCCCACGGGGCACTGGCAGCTCCCCGCGACGCAGGTCTGGCCGGCCGGGCAGACGCGCCCGCAGGCGCCGCAGTTGGTGCGGTCGGACTGCAGGTCGCGGCACACGCCGCCGCACACCGCGCTGCCGCCGGTGCAGTAGCAGATGCCGCCGACGCACTGCTCGTTGGTGCCGCACAGCCGCCCGCAGGCGCCGCAGTTGCGCGGGTCGGTCTGGAGATTCTGACAGGCGCCGTTGCACGACGTGTCGCCGGGCGGGCACGCGGTGAGGCATTGGCCGTCGTCGCAGACCTGCCCCGCGCCGCAGGCCTGGTTGCAGCCGCCGCAGTTGGCCGGGTCGGTGGAGAGCTGCACGCAGCGGTTGTTGCAGTTCGTCGTGCCCGGCGGGCACTGGCAGCGGCCGTTGAGGCAGGTGCCGCCGTTGCCGCAGACGTTGCCGCAGGCGCCGCAGTTGTTGGGGTCGGCCTGGGTGAAGGTGCAGGTGCCGTTGCAGAGCGTCTGCCCCGGGAAGCAGTTGGCCTGGCAGTTGAAGCCCGTGCAGACCTGGTTCGAGCCGCACACCACGCCGCAGGCGCCACAGTTGTTGGGGTCGTTGCGCGACACGCAGACGCCGTTGCAGCGCAGGGTGCCGTTGGGGCACTGGCAGACGCCGTTGGTGCAGGTGCCCCCGTTGCAGGAGGTGCCGCAGCTCCCGCAGTTGGCCGGGTCGCTCGCGGTGTTGGTGCACAGGCCGCCGCACGTCTGGTAGCCCGTCGGGCACCCCGCCTGGCACGCGCCGTTGAGGCACGCCTGGCCCGGCGCGCAGGTGACGCCGCAGGCGCCGCAGTTCGAAGGGTCGCTCGCCACCGTCACGCAGACTCCGTTGCAGGCCTGCTGGCCCGTGGGGCACTGGCAGCTCCCGTTGACGCAGGCGAAGCTCGCGCCGCAGGCCACGCCGCAGCCGCCGCAGTTGGCCGGGTCGCTCGCCGTGGCGACGCAGCGGCCGTTGCAGGCCACCTGGCCCTGGGGGCACTGGCACTGGCCGCCGCTGCAGCTCGCGCCGGCGGGGCAGGTGAGGCCGCAGGCGCCGCAGTTCGAAGGGTCCGTCGCGGTGGCGACGCAGCGCCCGTTGCACGAGGTGGTGCCGGCGGGGCACACGCAGGCGCCGTTGGTGCACGTCTGGCCGGGGCCGCAGGTGACGCCGCAGGCGCCGCAGTGCGAGGGGTTGGTCTGGGTAGTGACGCACTGGCCGCTGCACAGGGTCGAGCCCGCGGGGCAGGCGCACTGGCCGCCGCTGCAGACCTGGCTGGCCGCGCAGCGGATGCCACAGCCGCCGCAGTTGGCCGGGTCGCTGCCGACGCTGACGCAGCGGCCGCTGCAGAAGACCGAGCCGACCGGGCACGCACACTGGCCCGCCACGCAGGTGGTGCCCATGGGGCACAGCACGCCGCACGCGCCGCAGTTGGCGTTGTCGGTGCTGGTGCTGGTGCACGCGCCGTTGCACGAGACCTGGCCGGTGGGGCACGTCGGCGTCTGGCACGCGCCGTTGACGCAGGCCACGCCCGCCGCGCAGGTGACGCCACAGCCGCCGCAGTTGAAGGGGTCTCGCGAGGTGTCGACGCAGGCGCCGTTGGCGCACTGTTGGAGCGGCGGCTGGCAGCTCGTCGCGCACACGCCCCGGCTGCACACCAGGCCCGGGCCACAGGCGCGGCCGCAGGCGCCGCAGTTGGCCGGGTCGCTGTTGAAGTCCACGCAGCGGCCGTTGCACTCGGTCGTGGGCGGCGGGCAGGCCGGCGGTCGGCAGGCGCCCAGCTCGCACGCCGTGCCCGGGGGGCAGGTGACGCCGCACGCGCCGCAGTTGACGGGGTCGCGCTGCACGTCGACGCACTGGCCGTTGCAGGGCACGAGGGGGCGCCCGCACGTCGCGGTGCACGCGCCGGCCTGGCAGACCTCGAGGGGGCCGCACTGCACGCCGCACGCGCCGCAGTGGCGGAAGTCGGTGCGGAGGTCGACGCAGGCGCCGGCGCACGGCACCTCGGGCGCGGTGCACGCCTGGGCGCAGGTGCCGTTGGCGCAGACCTGGCCGGGCTGACAGGCGAGGCCACAGCCGCCGCAGTGTGCCGGGTCGGTGCGCGGGTCCACGCAGCGGCCGTCGGCGCAGAGCACCTGCCCCGCCGGGCACTGGCTCACGCAGCGGCCGGCCGTGCAGCTCGCGCCGGGGCCGCACTGCACGCCGCAGGCGCCGCAGTTGACGCGGTCGACGTCGGTGTCCACGCAGCCGGTGCCGCAGAGGGTGGTGCCCGGGCTGCAGCTCGTCACGCAGGCGCCGGCTTCACAGAGCGCGCCGCCAGCGCAGGCGGTGTCGCAGGCGCCGCAGTTCGCCGCGTCGCTGCGCGTGTCCACGCAGCGCCCGTCGGCGCAGGCGGTGAGCGGGTCGGTGCAGCTGCAGCGCCCGGCGATGCACAGCTCGTTGTCGTCGCAGGTGACGCCGCAGCCGCCGCAGTTCAGGCGGTCGAAGGCGATGTCGCGGCACCGCCCGTCGCAGAAGCCCTGGCCCGAGGGGCACGCCTGGCTGCAGCGGCCCTGCTGGCACTCCTGGCTCGCGCCGCAGGTGGTGCCGCAGGCGCCGCAGTTCGCCTCGTCGGCGCGCAGGTCGACGCAGGCCCCCTCGCAGCGCACCTGGCCGGCGGGGCAGCCGGTGGCGTCGCGCTGGCAGCGGTTGTCCACGCACGCGTAGCCCTGAGGGCACACCGGGTCGCCGGGCGCGCCGCAGAAGGAGAGGCCGGTGCGGGAGCACCCCGCACCGAGCAGCGAGAGGGCACCGAGCAGCGCGAGGAGGAGCCGGGGTGAGACCATCATGGAGACCTTCGTGGGGGCTGGAAATCGGCCTGGCAGCGGAGACTGTAGCGCGGCCCCGTGGGGCGATCACTTTGCCGGCCGTCGATTCACCCGGGCCCAGTGCTAGGGGGGAGCCCATGCCCGCCTCCCTCGATGTGCGCGACGTAGGCCCCGGCGTCCGCCAGCTCACGCTGTCCCACCCCGGCCGGAAGAACGCGCTCGACGCGGGCGTGCTCGAGCAGCTCGACGCGGCGCTCCGTGACGACGCCGGCGTGAAGGCCTGGCTGCTCCGGGGCGAGGGCGGCGTCTTCTCCTCGGGCTACGACCTGATGGCCCTCGACGGCTTTCCGGAGGGCACACGGCTGCCCGACGAGCGCCTGGGCGAGGTGTTCGACGCCCTGGCGAGGCACCCGGCCCCTTCGGTGGCGCTGGTCGACGGGCCCGCCGTGGGTGCCGGCTGCGAGCTCGCCGTGGCCTGCGACTTCCGCGTGGGCAACGCGGCCGCCTTCTTCCAGCTCCCGCCGGCGAAGCTGGGGGTGGTGTACGCGCTGGCGGGCCTGGCGCGGGTGCGGGAGCGCATCGGCCCGGTGGCGGCGCGCACGCTGTTCCTCGCGGCGCGGCGGGTGGAGGCGAAGGCCGCGCTGCACCTGGGCCTGCTCGACGAGCTCGCCGACGACGCCGGCGCCGCGGCCCTGGCCCTCTGCGAGTCGCTGGCTGCGAGCGCGCCGCTGGCGATGCGGGGCCTCAAGCAGGGCCTCTCGCTCCTCGAGCGCGGCGGTGGCACGCCTGCCGAGCGCGCGGCCTACGAGGTGCTCCGGCGCGAGTCCTTCAACAGCGAGGACGTGAAGGAGGGCCGCGCGGCGATGTTGGAGCGGCGGCCCCCGCGCTTCCAGGGGCGGTGACGAGGCGAGGCGCGCTCAGGCGCCCACGCGCACCAGCGCGTAGTCCTTCTTGCCCTTCTGCAGCAGCAGGTAGCGCCCGTTGAGGAGGTGCTCGACGCCGAAGGTGGCCTTCGCGTCGGACACCTTCTCCTTGTTCACCGAGAGCGCGTTGGCCTGCAGCAGCTTGCGCGCCTCGCCCTTCGAGGGCGAGAGCTTCGTCGTCTCGGCGAAGAGGTCCACCACGTTGAGCGGCAGGCTCGCGCGCGGCACGTCGGCCACGGGCACGCCGGCGCCCACGAAGACCGAGAGGAAGCGCGCCTCGCTCAGGCTGCGCAGCTGCTCGAGGGTGCCCTTGCCGAAGAGCAGCTCCGTGGCGGCGAGCGCGACGTCGACCTCCTCCTGGCCGTGCACGCGGGCGGTGATGTCCTTCGCGAGCGCCTTCTGCAGCGCGCGCTGGTGCGGCGCCTGGTCGTGCTCGAGCTCGAGGCCCTCGACGGTGGCGCGGTCGAGGAGCGTGAAGATGCGCACCCAGCTCTTCGCGTCGTCGTCCGAGGCGTTGAGCCAGAACTGGTAGAACTCGTAGGGGCTGGTGCGCTTGGGGTCGAGCCAGACGTTGCCCTTCTCGGTCTTGCCGAACTTGGTGCCGTCGGCCTTCTTGATGAGGGGCGTGGTGAGCGCAAAGGCCTCGCCGCCGCTCTTGCGGCGGATGAGCTCGGTGCCGGTGGTGATGTTGCCCCACTGGTCGCTGCCGCCCATCTGCAGCTTCACGCTCTTGTGCTTCCACAGCCACCAGAAGTCGTAGCCCTGAATGAGCTGGTAGGTGAACTCGGTGAAGCTCATGCCCTCGCGGTCTTCGCCGGTGATGCGCTTCTTCACCGAGTCCTTCGCCATCATGTAGTTGACGGTGAGGTGCTTGCCCGTGTCGCGGATGAACTCGAGGAAGCCCATGGCGCCGAACCAGTCGGCGTTGTTGACGATCTGCGCGCCGCCAGGCCCGGTGAAGTCGAGGAAGCGCTCGAGCTGCTGCTTCTGGCTGGCGAGGTTGTGCGCGAGCGCGTCGCCGGTGAGGAGGTTGCGCTCCTCGCTCTTGCCCGACGGGTCGCCCACCAGGCCCGTCGCCCCGCCCACCAGCGCGAGCGGCCGGTGCCCCGCGCGCTGGAAGTGCAGCAGCGTCATCACCTGCACCAGGTTGCCCACGCCCAGGGAGTCGGCCGTCGGGTCGAAGCCGATGTAGCCGCTCACCACCTCGCGCCGCAGCAGCGCGTCGGTGCCGGGGATGGAGTCGTGCAGCATGCGCCGCCAGGTGAGCTCTTCGACGAAGTCGGTCTTCACGGCGGAGGTGGCTACGGCGGCGCGGGCTGCTTTGCAACGCTCACGGCGCTTCGCTCACGCCCCCAGCACCCGCAGCGCCCGCTGGTAGTAGGTGTCGCGGCTCGCCTTGCCGTTGTACCCGCCGTTGACCCGCAGGGTGATGGCGTCGAAGTTGCCCGCGTCGGCGTAGCTGTTGAGGTTGCGGCTCTTCCAGAACCACTGCGCGATGCGGAAGCCGATCTCCGGCGTGGCGGCGAGCTCCGGGCGGCTGACGAGGTCCACGCCCAGGGCCGCCGAGGCCGAGGCGTAGTTCGCCCGCCCCGTGAGCTGGATGGGCCCGCGGCCCTTGAAGCGCACGCCGTCGCCCGGCTGCGTGTTGCCCAGGTCGCGGCGCCCCTCGTACGCGGCGCCGGAGGCGATCTCCTCGAAGTACCGCAGCTGCCCGCTCTCGTGCGCGAGCTGCGCGAGGAAGGCCGCCTGGCGCCGCGGGGTGTTGATCTGCCCCTCCGCCATCGCCGCGTTGAGGTACGGCAGGTAGCGCTGCGCGTTGGCCTCCGAGAGGTTCGGCATCACCGCGCGCAGCTGCGCCACGCTCACCCCGCCCGTCGTCGGCCCCGCCACCGGCCCCAGCGGCGTCACCGGCGCCGGCCTCGAGCCCGACGGGAGCCGCAGCGTCTGCCCCGGGTAGATGCGGTTGGCGTTGGCGATGCCGTTGAGCGCGACGAGCGCCGACACCGAGGTGCCGTTGCGCACCGCGATGCCCGAGAGCGTGTCGCCAGGCTGCACGGTGTACGTGCCGCCGGAGGCCGCGGGCGGCGCGGCCGGCGTCGGCGCTGCGGGCGCGGCCGGCGCGGCGCCCC
>CAYUZK010000187.1:8720-12084 GCA_964449625.1 uncultured Archangium sp. | reverse complement strand
CGACGCTCCCGCCGCCCGCGCCGCCACCGACGCTGCCGCCGCCCGCGCCACCACCGACGCTGCCGCCGCCCGCGCCACCACCGACGCTGCCGCCGCCTCCGCCCACAGCCCCGCCGCCCCCGCCCGACCCCGCGCTGCACACGTCGTTGCGACAGACGCCGCCGTCAGCGCAGTCGGCGTCACGCAGACACTCCACCTCGGCGACAGGCGAGAAGCAGGCGACGCCGGTGGTCGCGAGGGCGGCAATGAGGAGGCGCAGCTTCATGGTGACTCCGGGCAAGGCGTGGCCCCGGTCTCTTGGCACCCCGCCGAAGTCACCGCAAGGTCGAGGCCGCGCGATGGATCCGCCGGCCTCCCCCGCCTCGGGCCTCCTCCACCTCGAGCCCCAGCCGCACCCGAAGCCAGCGTCACCCTGGCCGACCACCGGCGCAGGCGCCGCGCGCCTCACGTCTTCATGCGCACGCGGTGCTCGTGGGGCTCGCCGGGCGGCTCCCCGGCCGCGGCCTGCTTGAGGAGCCGCGTCACCTGCGGGCCCAGCACGTCGAGCTCCGAGGAGGTGAACTTCTCGCCGCCGAAGCGCCGCACCTGGGCGCGCTGCCGCTCGAGCAGCACGGCGTCCTGCCGGAAGATGTGCGCGGCCACCGGCGTGACGAAGGGCTTCACCAGCCACCCGGGGAGCGGCAGGCGGAACGTCACCACCGCGTAGAGCACCGTCTCGTCGTCGCTCACCGGCGTCAGCGCCGAGGTGGCGAGGAAGTGGCTGGCTTCGCCCAGGCGGTACTCCACCTGCGCGATGGAGGGCAGCAGGAAGCGGTCGACGTGCTGCACCACGCCGCCGCCGGGCGCGAGGAGCCGGCCGGCGAGGCCCCGAGGCGCGGGCTCCCCGAGGAACTCGGCCTCGGCGGAGGTGGCCAGCCGCCGCACCACCACGTCGATGACGTGCTTCTTCTCTTCCGTGCGGAAGAGGCCGCCGTGGAGGAAGGCGGTGTGCGGCACGTCGAGGGCGTTCTCCACCACCGCGTGGAGCGACGCCTTCACCGTGTAGCGCCGCCGCACCGAGGTGTACCCGGGCGTGTCGAGGTGCGGGAAGCGGAAGGGCTCGTGCGCGGGCGTCACGCCGGCGGTGGCGTAGACCCAGACGAAGCCGTCTTGCTCGCGCGCCGCGTGGGCCTCGACGCTGCGGCTCTTGAGCGCCACCTCGCCGTCCACCAACCCGGGCAGGGCGACGCACTGGCCGCCGCCGTCGAAGCGCCAGCCGTGGTACGGGCACTCGAGCTCTCCCCCGCGCACGCGCCCGAGGGAGAGGGGCACGTTGCGGTGCGGGCAGCGGTCGAGCACGGCCGCGGGCTGGCCGTCTTTGCCGCGGAACACCACCAGCGGGCGCCCCTGCACGTCGACGGCGAGGGGCCGGGTGCGCAGCGCGCGCGCCTCGCAGGCGATGAACCAGGCATCGGGCTGGACCAGGCCGGGTGGCGGGGCGGCGCTCATGGGCTGGCCGTGCATAGCAGCGCGGGCGTGAACCTGCCTCCGCCGCGGCCTCGGAGTATGAAGGGAGCCGTGAAGGTCCTCTGCCCGGCCTGCTCGCGCCTGCTGCCGCTCGAGCGCTACACGCTCGACGAGGGCGCGCTCGTCGTCACCTGCACCGGCTGTGGCGAGGCGACGCGGGTTTCGGCGCACGGCGCGCACCGCCAGGCTGCCGCGGGCGCGGGCGATGCGGCGGGGCCGGGGCTCCCGGAGGCCGTGCCGCGGGCGTCGGTGCCCATGGGCGCGCCCACCCTCGCCCCGCCGCGCGTCTCGCTCGCCTCGACGCCGGGCTCGAGCAACGTGGTGGTGCTGCGCACCGCCGGGCACGACGCGGTGCAGAAGGCCGCCGCGGCCGCCGACGAGGGGCCCTTCCTGGTGCCCGAGGGCGTCTGCCCCAAGTGCCTCGCCCAGCGCGCCGAGCGGCCCACCTGCCCGCACTGCGGCATCGAGTTCGCGCGCTTCGAGGAGGCCTCGGTGCTGCCGCCGACCTGGCTCAAGGACGCGTGGGTGGCGCTCCTGCGCGACTGGGGCGACGACGCGGCGCACGCGCAGCTCCGGCGCAAGGCGCAGCAGGCCGACGCGCTGCCCAGCATCGGGCGGCTCTACCGCATCCGCCAGGCGTGGGTGCCGGAGGACCCCATCGCCGAGGAGGGCCGCGCCGACATCCTGCGGCTCGCGGCGATGAGCATCGGCTTTCGCCCCTCGACGGAGAGCGCGGAGCTCCGCCGGAAGGTCGCGGTCGGCGCCGTCGTCGTGATGTGCCTCGTGCTCCTGATCATCCTCGGGCTGCAGGTGCTGCGCGCGCGTTGACGGCTCGCCACGTCACCGCGGAGGCGCAGCGCGGATCAGCCGGAAGCCCACGCCGCGCACCGTCTTGAGCTCGAAGGCCTCGTCCTTGAGCTTCTTCTTGAGCGAGCTGACGAAGTTGTCGACGGTGTGCGTGTCGACGACGACGTCCACGCCCCACACCCGGTCGAGCAGCTCGTCGCGCGTCACCACCGCGTCGCCGGCGCGGAGCAGGCACAGGAGCAGGTCGAACTCCTTGCGCGTCAGGGCCACCTCGCCGTCGGCCGCCTTCACCGTGCGCGCGGCTTCGTCGACGGTGAAGCGCCCCAGGGCGTGGAGCCGGGCGCCAGCGGGCTGCGCGCCCCGACGCGCGAGGGCGGCCACCCGGGCGAGGAGCTCCCGGAGCCGGTAGGGCTTGGCGAGGTAGTCGTCGGCGCCGGCCTCGAAGCCCTTCACGAGGTCGTCCTCCAGGGTGCGCGCCGTCAGCATCAGCACCCGCGCCCCGGAGCCCGACGCGCGGAGCTCGCGGCACAGGGTGGTGCCGTCGCCGTCGGGCAGCATGAGGTCGAGCACGAGGACGTCGGGCGGGGCCTCGGTCAGCGCCCGGCGCGCCTCGGCCAGGGTCCGCGTCGCCGTGACGGCGTAGCCCTCGCCCTCGAGGTTGTCGGTGACAGCCAGGCGCAGGCTGGCGTCGTCTTCCACCACGAGGACCCGGGTCGCCACGGCGCCACCGTACCGCATCGGGTTGACGATTCTTCAGGCCACCGGTTGACGATTGGCGGCCGGTTGACGAGGCGCGGTTGACGATGCCGGCGCCGAAGAGCGGAATTTGAGCGGGGCGGAGAAGCCCACTACGAAGTGACCATGCGCGTCTTTGCAGGGCTGTGCGTCGTCGTCGCCGCGGGCTGCTTCACCCCGGTCGAGCAGATCTGGTGCGACACCGCGCGGCCGTGCTCGCCCGGCTTCGTGTGCACCGCCGACGGGCACTGCGTCACGCCGGGGTCGGTTGACGGCGGAGTCGGTGGTGGAGTCGGCGGTGGAGTCGGCGGTGGAG
>CAYUZK010000187.1:3967-8620 GCA_964449625.1 uncultured Archangium sp. | reverse complement strand
GCCCTGACTCAGCCCCGACCGGACCCGCGCGACGGCCCAGCTCCATCACATCGATGGAACGCGTGCATGAGATCGAAGGAGAGCTGCGCGCCCCCACGTGGGCCCTCCACCGTACACGCCGCGGCATGGCTCTTGCGTTGCCTCTCGAGGGGCGACGGAGATCCGCAGCCCTCTCGAGGGAGAACACTCATGAGCATCTTTGCAGCGCTCTCCATCTCGCTGCTCGCCACCGCCGCCATCGTCGGTGTGATCATGGCCTCGGTGCACTGGCGCGAGAAGCTGCCTTCGCTGGCGTTCGTGGTCATCCATGTGGGCTTGGCAGTCGCCGGGGTCGCCGTGCTCGTCGCCGCGCTCACACGCCACGACCTGCCGCCCCTGGGGGTGTATTCGGCGATCGCGTTCGGCGCCGCCGCGCTGGGCGGCGTGGTCCTGCTCCTGCCGGCGCGAGTGCGTGGCGTCGTGCCCAGGAAGCTCTTCATCGCTGGCCACGGACTCATCGCAGCCGGCGCGTTCGCGCTGCTCGTGGTCGCTGTCATTCGCTGACCGTCGGAGGGGAAAACGATGCCCGCACAGATCCGGAGACACCGCTCATTGTGGATGGACACGGCGCCCGCCCGCTCAGGACGATCCTCCTTTGGAGGCGAGGAGCTGCTCGTCGACGTCGCGATCATCGGCGGCGGCATCACCGGCATCTCGGTGGCGTTGGCGCTGGCCGAGGCCGGGCGCAGCGTCGCGATCCTCGAGATGCGCGGGCTGGCCGAGGGAGCGACGGGCTTCACGACCGCCAAGGTGACCTCCGGACACAACCTCATCTATCGCCAGCTCAGCACCAATCAGGGCCCCGAAGCGGCGCGCGCGTACGCCCAGGCCAACGAGACGGCGCTGGCCACCATGCGGCGCTGGTCCCAGCGGCTCGAGATCGAGTGCGCGTGGGAGGAGCGGGCCAACTTCGTCTACGCGAGCCTGCCTGAGGAGACGGACGCCGTGCGCGAGGAGGCCGAAGCGGCGCGCGCGGCCGGGCTGGCGGCGTCGTTCGTCGAGACGACCGAGCTCCCTCTGCCGACCTTCGGGGCGGTACGACTCGAGGGCCAGGCGCAGTTCCACCCGCGCCGCTATCTGCTGGGTCTGGCAGCGGAGGTGGAGCGCCTGGGCGGGCGCATCTTCGAAGACACTCGCGTCCTCGATGTCGAGGAGGGCGAGGCGTGCGTCATCAAGACCGAGCGAGGCACGCTGCACGCCAGGGAGGTGGTCTTCGCGACGCGGCTGCCGATTCTGGACAGCGGTCACTTCTACGCCAAGACGGCGCCGTACATGTCCTACGCGCTCGCGTTCCCCTTCGACGGGGCCCTGGCCGGGATGTACATCAACACGACGACCCCCACCCGCTCGCTGCGCACCGCGAGTGATGGGGATCGCGCCTACCTCATCGTCGGCGGCGAGGGCCACAAGGTGGGCGACGAGGCGGACACGGACGCGCGCTACGAGCCGTTGCTGTCTTTCGCTGCGCAGTTCTTTGGACTCAGCGAGCCGTCACACCGCTGGTGCACCCACGACATGGTCTCCGTCGACCATGTGCCCTTCATCGGCCGCCTCGACAAGGACTCGAAGCACCTGTGGGTGGCGACTGGTTTCGGCAAGTGGGGCATGACCACCGGCACCGTCGCCGGGCTGATTCTGCGCGATCGGATCATCGGCCAGGACGACGCGTGGAGCGAGGTCTTCGACTCGACCCGGTCGGTGCTCGCCGAGGGCAAGGCGAAGCTCCTCAAGGAGGGCATTGACGTCGCGAAGCACTTCGTCCTCGACAGCTTCCGTGATCCGAAGCGCGGTGATCCGCTCGCGCTTGGCAGCGGCGAAGGGGCGATCGTGCGGGTCGGCGGGGAGGACATCGCGCTCTTCCGCGAGGAAGGGGGCGGGCTGCACGCGTTCTCTGGGAACTGCACGCACCTGGGTTGTCTTCTGCGATGGAATGCCGGCGAGCAGACCTGGGATTGCCCGTGTCACGGGTCGCGCTTCGACGCTGTGCACGGCGAGGTCCTGGACGGGCCCGCGACCCGCTCTCTCGAGCGCCGGATTGTCGACGTGGTCACGGACGGTGATGAGCAACAGCTCGAGCTCCGGGTGCCCAAGACGTAGCGCCCAGCCGCTCCGGAACCAGGGCTGCTGTCTGCCCTGACTTCACACGCGCAGAGCCCAGCACCGCTCTCGCATCGCCCCGGCGAGCTCCTGCGCGCGAGGGCCCTCGGCGGCGACGTCTTCGAGGTGCTCCACGGCGCGGCCCGCGTAGTGCGCGAGGAGCTCGGCCTCCGGCACCGAGAACGGCGGGCCCTGCATCTTCTCCTGCGGGTACTCGAGGGTGATGACGAGCCCGGGCGTACCCGCGGGGAGCAGCGAGAGCAGGTGTGCCACGTACGGCCCGCGCATGGCAGGCGGGAGCGCGATGAGGGCCGCGCGATCGTAGAGCGCGTCGAGGGGCCCGAGCAGCTCCGGCGTCGCGGCGAAGAAGTCTCCAGCGAAGAGCGCGACGTCGCCGACGGCGTACTCGACGAAGGGCCCCCGCGGCGTCACCGTCGGCGTCAGCCCGCGCTCGGCGAAGAAGGCGCGCACGGCGTCCTCCACGAGCTCGACGCCGACGACGCGGTGGCCACGCGACGCGAGGAAGGCCAGGTCTTCGGCCTTGCCACACAGCGGCACGAGCACCCGCCGGCCGGCGCCCAGGCGAGAGAGGTGCTTCTCGAGCAGCGCGTTGGGGCGGCCTTCGTGAAAGCCGATGCGACCCTCGCGCCAGCGCGAGGCCCAGAAGTCAGGGTCCATGGCCGAGCACCGTAGCGGCCTGCACCCCGGGAGGCACTCCGCATCGCGCGCTCCGCCGCCTCGGACACGCCGCGGCGCGCACGCTACGATGCGCCGCGACGATGCCCACCAGGGCCCCTCGACGGCACCGAAGCATATGACCTCGACGACGCGACGAGACACGGTGGTGGAGGCGGCCGACGGCACGCCGCTCGCGGTGCACACTCACGGAGCGCCGAACCGCCCCGTGGTGGTGCTCACCAACGGCATCGGCACCACCGCGAACTTCTGGCGCTTCCTCGTCGCCGACCTCTCGCGCGACCACACCGTCGTGTACTGGGACTACCGCGGCCACGGGCAGACGCCGGTGGCGCGCTCCGGCGACTACGCGATGCGCACGCTCGCCGATGATCTCGCCCGCGTGACGCGCGCGGTGGCGACGCCCGGCGGGCCGGCGCCCATCCACGTCGCGTTCTCGATGGGCGTGGCCGTGCTGCTGGAGCTCTACCGCGCCGAGCCGTCGCTCGTCCGCGCCATGGCCCTCATCGCCGGAGCCCCCGACGCGCCGGGCACGGGCACGGGCGTGTTTCGTCTCCCCGGCGCGCAGCTCGCGACCCGCGCGCTGGTGGCCGCCGCGACGCCCGTGGTGCCGCTCGTCGCGCCGGCGGTGCGCGCGTTCCTCCGCTCGCGGTTTCCGGTGCCCATCGCCACCCTCGCCGGGGTGCTTCAGCCGCACGCGCCGCGCAAAGACCTGGACGAGTTCCTCGCTGGCGTCGCCGGCATGGACCCCACTGCCTACTGGCGCACCCTGCGCGCGCTCCTCGCGCAGCGGGGCTCCGACGTGCTGCCCTCCGTGAGCGTGCCGACGGCCCTCATCGCCGCGGCGAAGGATCGCCTCATGCCGCTGACGCAGGTCGAGCACCTCCGCCGGGGCCTGCCGAAGGCCCGCTACACCCTCATCGAGGGCGCGGGCCACGCGGGCCTCGTCGAGCGCGGCCCGCAGATGGCCCACGCAGTGCGCGCGCTCCTCGACGAGGTCGAAGGCAACGCGGGCGCAGCCCCCCGGACTTCGTAGCGATGGGTCGCCGGCTCACCGTGTACGCCGACGGCTCGGGTGACGCCGCGGCAGGCAGGCCGGGCGGCTGGGCCTTCGCCGTGGTGCGCGGCGACGAGCTCCTCGCCGAGGGCTGGGGCCAGGTCGAGCACACCACGTGCCTCGCGATGGAGTTCGCCGCGGCGCGCGAGGGCCTCGCCGCGGTGCAGGCGCGCGGCTGGCACGAAGAGGGCGAGGTGGAGCTGGTGAGCGACTGCGTCATCGCGCTCGACGTCGCGAGCGGTCGCTTCGTGCCGAAGCCACAGCGACACCTCGCCGACGCCGAGGCGCTCCGGGCCGTGGCGGAGGCGGTGCGCGCCACCACGCGCTGGGTGCGCGCTCACTCCGGCGAGTCCTGGAACGAGGCCGTTGATGTCGTCGCGCGAGCGGCGCGCCTCGACGAGGCGTGAAGCGCTCCGGGGGGGCGTCGCGCGGCTGGGCGAGGCGTGAGGGCCTCCCACCTGTCGCAGAGCGGCCGGCACGCCTGGGCGCGGCGTAGCGGCCTCCCAAGCTCGTCGCGCGGCCGGCGCTTCGGGACACGACGTGAGGTCCTCCGACCGAAGCGCGGCCCGGCGAGCGCGGCGCCGTGATGGGCTAGAAGCACGCCATGGCTCCTCGGCACGCGTGGTTGACGACCCTCCTGCTCCTCGGCTGTGGCCCGCTCACGCCGCCGCAGGTCGACGCGGGCTCGGGTGGCGGTGGTGGCTCCATCGGTGGCGGTGGTGGCTCCATCGGTGGCGGTGGTGGCTCCATCGGTGGCGGTGGTG
>CAYUZK010000187.1:0-3867 GCA_964449625.1 uncultured Archangium sp. | reverse complement strand
GCTCCGTCGGCGGCGGTGGTGGCTCCGTCGGCGGCGGTGGTGGCTCCGTCGGCGGCGGTGGCGGCTCCGTCGGTGGCGGTGGTGGCTCCGTCGGCGGCGGTGGTGGCTCCGTCGGCGGAGGTGGTGGCTCTACGGGCGGCGGAGGCGGCGCTGCGGCGCCCTTCTCCTGGGTGCGCATGACGTTCAACCCGGCGCCCACCACGTCGACGACCCGCGGCGTCGTCGGCCTCGGGCGGCGCGCGACCGGAGACCTCTGGGTCGCCCTCACCAGCGGCGCCCTCTACCGCGCGGCCGCCGGGAGTGACGAGCTGACGCCGGTGGCCAACGTCCCGGCGCCCACGAGCACCACCACCCACGCCGACCTCACGGCCACCGACGACGAGGTGCTGCTCCTGCGCGGCCGCTCGGTGTTCCGCTGCACCGGGGCCTGCGCCGACTTCGCCGACTTCACCAGCGTGCACACCGTGGCCTCGCTCGAGGCGCCCTTCGCCTTCTGCGTGAGAGGCACGCGGGTGCTCTTCACCTCCCACCTCGGCTCGACGACGCTGCTCTACGAGTCGCAGCGCTCGGGCAGCACCCTCACCTTCACCGCCGTCTCGCAGGACCTCGGCGTAGACCGCGGCGAGCGCTGCGTCATCGCCCAGAGCGGCGACGTGTACGTGCCCTCGAGCAGCGGCGTCGCCATCCGCCGCGCGACCGGCGGCGTCGCGACCGAGACCATCGACCTCCAGGGCCAGGCCGGCGCCCGGTGGACGTCGGTCGCCGTGGCCGGCACCGGCGCGAGCCTCGAGGGCTTCCTCGTCGGCGGCGGCTCGGGCCTGCGCTTCGCCCGCCGCGACGCGAGCACCGCGACGTGGAAGGCGCTCCCCATCAACACCGATGGGCCGCTGATGAGCGCCGCGGTCACGCTCGACGAGGCGGAGGTCTTCGCGGGCGGCGTCACCAACGATCTCTCGACGGCGAAGCAGACCCTCTTCCGGTGGAACGGCACCGGCTTCGTCGCCCTCAGCCCCGCGCCGCCGGCCATCGAGGTGCACCGGGGCCTCGCGGCGGGCGCCAACGAGCTCTACTTCGGCGGCGCCGAGCGCACCGGGAGCGCCTTCGCCGTGCTGCACGGCACGCGCTGACGCGCGCTACGGCTTCGGCCCCGCCGGCACCTTCTTCGCGCCGGGCTTCACCGTCGCGCCCAGCACCAGCTCGTCGTCGAGCAGCCGCACCAGCTCGTCGAGGCGCCCGCGGTACTGCGGGTACTCCTGGGCCGAGAGGCGCTCACACAGCGTGCGCCACGTCTGGGTGCTCTTCACCACGCGGCCCTCCTGCGTCACCGTGCGCTCGAGCGAGAGGCACGGCAGCACCACCGAGCCCGACGCCGGCAGCTTGGTGGCCGCCCAGCCCTCGGGCAGCGTCAGCTCCAGCTTCATCACCTGCTGCTGCGGCGTGCCCAGCAGCAGCGGGTGCTCGCGCTTCGCCAGCGCGAAGAGGCTGCGCGGGTTCGCGTCCGACGGCAGCTTGAGCCGCAGCGCCTCGCCCTCCACGCGGGCGAAGGTGCCGCTCGCCACCTCCATGCGAATGAGGGCGGGCACCCGCACCGACTCGACCTCGAGCGCGCGCACGTCGCTGGTGGTGGCGTTGGGCACGTGCGCCGAGGCGAGCCGCTGCGCGACCTGCCCGAAGACGAGCTGGTTGCGCGCCGTGCGGCGAATGAGGGAGCCCGAGCGCCCCACCGCCTCCAGCGTCAGCGTGCCCTTCACCCCGCCCTTGCCGTCGAGCTCGAGGGCCAGCGTCGTCTGCTCGCGGTTCGCCTCCGGCGCCTGGAAGGGGATGTCGCGCCACGTGTGCCCGTTGGTGCGCGGGTCGAAGACGAGGGCCTGGGTGCCGACGTCGTCGCTGCGCACGCTGGTGACGTCGAGCAGCTCGGCGGTGGGGTCGAAGAAGCGCTCCGGCGCGCCGTGCTGCGCCGGCACGTAGACGATGGCGTGGTTGAACTGCTGCATCGGCACGTCGCGGCGCACCGGGCCGCTGTCGCGCGTCTTCACCAGCGCGAAGTGCGCGTCGAGGCCCAGCTTGCGCGCCAGCTCGATGAAGAGCACCGCCTTGTCCTTGCAGTCGCCGTAGCGGCGCTCGAGCGTCATCGACGCCGGGTGCGGCTTCACGCCGGCGATGAAGCTCTCGTAGTCCTGCTGGTAGCGGATCTCCTCCATCACGAAGGTGTGGATGCGCTCGAGCTTCTCGGTGACGTCGGGCTCGCCGCGGCCGAGCTTGCGCGCCACCTTCTCCAGCTCCGGGCTGTCGCGGAAGACGCCCTCGAGCAGCGCCTGCTCCCACGAGAGCCACGTCTTCCAGTCGGGCACCGAGGAGAGGTGGAGGTTGACGGCCAGCTCGCCCACCGTGGGCATGTTGGGCTCGCTCTGCAGCGGGCGCGTGTCCTTCGCCGTCCACGTGAAGCGCAGCAGCTCGCCGCGGCGCTCCTGGGTCTGCTGCAGCGCGCCCACCTGGTGCTGGTGCAGCTTCGCGGTGAGCGGCGCCCACAGCACCAGCGTCGCCTCGGCGCGCTGGTCGCCCACGCCCTGAAAGGTCCAGCTCGTCGTGTAGTAGCGCGCGAGGTAGCCCTTCGGCGGCGCGTCGAGGCGGTACTGCAGCACCAGCGTCGAGCCCGGCTGCATGCCGCGGAAGAAGATCTGCCGGTTCCGCTCGCTGGAGGCCTCGCTCCGCAGCCCCTTGTCGTCCACCGCGTAGGCGTGCAGCACGCGCAGCCGCCCGGCGCCCACGGACTGGCGGATGATGCGGTCACGCCCCTGCGCGTTCCACGCGTGCACCACCATCGTCACCACGTTCGAGGTGCTGCCGTCGGTGTTGAGCAGCGTCACCTCGTGGTCGAGGAGGTAGGCCACGTCGGCGCCGGGCAGCTGCACGAGGCCCGCGCGCGCGCGCACGAGGCGATCGAGCGCCCCTTCATCGGGCGCGTCGACGAGCCACGGCCCGCGCGCCGCCGGCGAGTGGAAGTCCACCTGGTTGGCGAGGGCCTCGTTCTCGGGGTTGAGCTCCACCGCCTGCCGCCACCACCGCACCGCCGTCGCCGTGTCGCCGGCCTCGTAGGCGAGGTTGCCACGCCGGTGCCTGGGCACCGACGCCTCGGGCGACAGCCGCTCCGCGCGGGCCAGGGCGGCCTCGGCGGCCTCGCGCTGGCCCAGGCGCCGCTGGCTCTCGGCCAGCGACAGCCACGCCGAGTAGTCCACCGGCCACGACTCGAGGCGCGCTCGGTGAGCCCGCCGCGCCGCCCGGTACTCGCCGGCCTCGAAGGCGAGCTCGGCCTTCCGCCGCAGCGCCTCGGGGTGGAAGGGGAGCTCGGCCAGCACCTCGTCCACCGCGCGCATGGCGTCGTCGCGCAGCCCGTGGCGCGCCAGCGCGCGGCTCAAGCCCAGCTCGTCCTCCGGGGAGCTGCCGAAGCGCTCCGCCCGCTGGCGGATGACGCGGAGCTCGTCCACCGTCCAGCCCTCGCCGCGCCACACGTCGGCCAGGAGGTCGGCGCTTTCGCTCGTCGGCCGCGCGCGCTCGAGCTCGAGGAGCCGGTCGCGGGCCTTCTGCTTGAGGCCCTGCTGGAGGTGGAAGCGCGCCTGCCGCAGCCGCACCAGGGGCAGCTGCGCGCCCACCTCGGCGTCGAGCGCCGCGAGGAGGTCCGCCGTGCGGCCGCGCTCCTGGTTGTACCAGAGGGCGTCCACCTGCCAGGCGCGCAGCACGAGCGAGCGCGGGTGCCGCGCGGCAGCGGCGTCGGCCAGGCGCACGGTGGTGGCGCCGCCGGCCGCGAGGTGCGCCCAGGCGACGACCTGCGCCAGGGCCCGCGCGGGCGTCGCGCGGCTCACGCGCTCG
>CAYUZK010000186.1:0-12102 GCA_964449625.1 uncultured Archangium sp. | reverse complement strand
CGAGCGCGTAGCGCAGCGCCGCGTAGCCCCCCAGGGAGTTGCCGAAGAGGAGCGCAGGCTCCGCGGCCGTCACCGCGTCGAGCGCGTCGAGGACACCCTGGTGGAAGCCCGGCGCGTCGAGCGTGCGGGGCGCATCGGAGAAGCCGTGGCCTGGCAGATCGGGGAGGATGATGCGCGACACGGCACGGCGGAGCTGCCCGAGCATCGGAAAGAAGTGAACGCCCGCCGACGACAGGCCGTGCAGCAGCACCAGCGGCGGGAGCGGGCCCTGCCCCGGGGCCTCGAGCACGTGCACCCGCCCCGTCGCGGTGGGCACCCAGCGGCTCGTGTAGCCCCGCAGCCGAAGGGACGTGCGCGCGAGATGCTCAGCCAAGCCTGCCACGAGGCGATGAGACACCCGGGCGCGCTGGGAGTCGAGACCCCGTGACGCGCCGGCTCCCACGGCTGCCCCAGGTCAGCCAGCTCTTCGACGCTGTGCGCGCGTCGCTGGGGGGGAGCACCGGCGACTCGACGGGCGCCTACGACCCCGCCCTCGTCGAGCGAATGGTGGCGGCGATGCGCCACCTGTACGGCCCGGGCCGGTACTTCGACATGCGGGTGCGTGGGCTCGAGCGCGTGCCCCCGGCGCCGGTGATGGTGGTGTCGAACCACTCGGGCGGTACGAGCATCCCCGACGTGTGGGGCCTGGGCGTCGCGTGGTACCAGCACTTCGGGGCGCGGCGCCCGCTGTACGTCCTCGCGCACGAGCTGCTCTTCGCGTCGCGGCCGACGGCCCGCTTCTTCGAGCGCTGCGGCGTGCTGCGGGCCACGCCCACCATCGCCCGCGAGGTGCTGGAGGAGCGGCGCTGCGACCTCCTGGTGCTGCCCGGCGGCGACCGCGAGGTGTGGCGGCCGTGGCGCGATCGCTTCAAGGTGAACTTCTCGGGCCGCACCGGCTACGCGCAGCTCGCGCACGACGCGCAGGTGCCGGTGGTGCCCGTCGCCCACGCCGGGGCGCACGAGACGCTCCTCGTGCTCTCGTCGGGCGAGCGCTTCGCGAAGTGGGCAGGCCTCTCGCGGCTGGCGCGTGCGGGCGTGTGGCCGGTGCACCTCTCGCTGCCGTGGGGGCTGGCGGTGGGGCCGCTCCCGCACTTCCCGCTGCCGGCGCGCTTTCGCTACCTCGTGGGGGAGCCGCTCGAGCCCACGCCCCCGCCGTGGGACGCGCGCGACGTGGCGACGCTCGACGCGCAGGTGCGCGCCGTCATCCAGGCGCAGCTCGACCTGCTGGCCAGCGAGGACCGCTGAGCCCGGCTTTGCTAGACGCGCACCCATGTCTCAGCCCGTCGGACGCTTCAGTGAGGTCGCGCGCGCGGTGGCCGCGGCCCTCGACGCCGTGGCCCAGCTCGCGGCGGCGCCCTCACCGCGCGTCGCCCAGCACTGGGAGGACGCGACGCGGCTGACCTGGTTCGGCGCCGCGGCCAACCACCAGGCCCTGCACGCCTCGTGGAGCTTCGGCCGGCTGCGCGGCCTGCCCCAGGGGCCCGGTGAGCGGCACACGGTCGGCGTCTTCCACGTGCGGCGCGCCACCTTCCCCGTCATCGACGAGCAGGTGCTGCGGGCCGCCCTCGAGGCGCTGGTGCCGCCGGGCGTCGACGGGCCGACGCGGGTGTTCCTCCAGCGGGTCGCCGCGCAGCTCGCCACCGCCGACGCGCTGCAGGCCCTCGCGCGGCGCTGGGGCGTCGAGGTGTCGCTCTTCGCGCGCCCCGACGCGGTGGCCACGCCCGCGCCGACGCCGCGCCGGCCCGAGCACGCCCGGGAGCGCGTCGCTCTGGCCCTGGCGACGATGGACCCCGCGCTCCAGGCGCGCTGCGAGGCCACCTGGGCACACCCGGCGAGCGCGCTGCTCGAGGCCGCGCGCGGCGACTGACCCCGCACAGCCGAAGAGGGCGCACCCTCATCGGGAGCGCCCTCCTGGGTGCGACGACTGCGACGACGTCAGTTCCCGCGGAGCAGCTCGGCCAGCCTGAAGGCGGCGAACTGGCCCAGGTTGTAGCGGTCGCCCGCGGCGGCGGGGCTGGGGTCAGCCTTGCGGGAGCTCATGAGGCCCTTGACGATGTCCAGCACCCCGCCCGAGCTGTTGGTCTGGCTGCCGAGGCCGATGATGGAGCCCAGGCCCGTCTTGCTCAGCAGCGAGCCGGCCTTGCCGAGCAGACCGCCGCCCAGGTTGCCGACGAGGCCGCCGATGATGCCCTTGAGGCCGCCGCCGTTGATGACGCTGTTGGCGATGCCCACCACCTTCGCCGCGCCGGCCACGAAGGGCCCGATGCCGGGGATGAAGGAGGCGATCTTTCCGATGGGGCCGTTGAGGATCTTGCTGGCGAAGCCCACCGCCTTCTTGGCGAAGCTCGCGACCTTCTTGAACGCGCTGCCGATCTTCTTGAGGAAGCCCATGGTTTGCTCCGCAGGGGAATACGAGAGGGACGACGTGCTGGGATTCTCGACAGCCGAGAACAGAAGTTGTCGCCGGCCCATCGCCTGGCGAAAACGAGTGGAAGATCAGCTCTTTCTAGGCAGCCGGGCCTTCTTGACCGTCTCCTCCAGATCCGGATCAACGGGCGCCTTCAGCTGCTCGCCGCCCGCGCTGGGCAGGTCGACGGTGTTCTTGCGCGGCGCGTCGAAGCCGCTGGGGCCCTGGCCGGCCTTGAAGGCCTCGACGCTGGCACGCACGCTGGCCTCGATGGCCTCGGCGGTGGGCGGGGTGACGCCGAGGTGCTTCTTCAAGTTGTCGTCGCTGACGACGAGGAACGCCGGCTCCACGCCCGGGTTGTTCATGTAGTAGCCGACGGTGTTGACGAACTCGTCGAGCTCCATCTCGAGCTCGGCGGCGATCTTCGCCACGTTGGGGTCGGCAAGGATCTTCGCCTTCAGCTCCGCGGAGATGGGCGGGGGCGCGTCCAGCATCTCCGTCTCGGTTCCGTCGCTCATGGCGCGGGAGTATCGCGACAAAGGCCGGGCGTTGTCGACGGGGCAGCGAAAAGCGGTGCACGACCGGCACGAGGGTGGAAGATACGCGCCGGCATGCGGGAAGAAGGGCCGGGCCAGGCCGTCATCGACACCCTCTCGAACCCCGGCGTCGCGCTCACGCCCGGCACCCTCGTGCTCGACGGCCGCTTCCGGGTGACGCGCACGCTGGGCCAGGGCGGCATGGGCATCGTCTACCTCGCCGAGCAGGTCTCGCTCGGCCGCCCGGTGGCGCTCAAGGTGCTGCGCGGCGATCTCCCGCTGACCGCCGGCTTCGCCGAGCGCTTCCGCCGCGAGGCGCTGCTGTTGTCCTCCGTCGAGCACCCCGCGGTGGTGCGCGTCATCGACTACGGCACGCACGGGCTCTCGCCGGTGCTGGTGATGGAGCTCGTCGAAGGCGAGACGCTCGAGGCCGTGCTGCAGCGCGACGGCGCGCTGGCCGTGGGGCGCGTGGAGCAGCTCCTCGCGCAGCTCGCGCCGGGGCTCGCCGCCATCCACGGCAAGGGCATCGTCCACCGCGACTTGAAGCCCGACAACGTGGTGCTCACCCGCGGCATCGACGGCGGGGAGCAGGCGCGGCTGCTCGACTTCGGCATCGCGCGGCTCGCGGCGCCCGACGAGACGGCGCCCGGCGCCTCCGTCACGCAGGCAGGCCTGGTGATGGGCACGCCCGAGTACGTGTCGCCCGAGCAGGCCCTCGGGCAGCCCCTCGACGCGCGCAGCGACCTCTACGCGCTGGGCGTCATCCTCTACCGGGCGCTGGGCGGTCAGCACCCCTTCCCCGGCCCGAGCGCGCGGGAGTTCATCTCGCAGCACATCCACCAGGTGCCCGCGCCGCTGGAGGTCGCGGCCCCGCACCTCGCCGCCTTCCCCTCGCTGGTCGGCGCGGTGATGGCCTGCCTCGAGAAGGACCCCGCGCGGCGGCCGCAGAGCAGCGCCCAGCTCCTCGAGCTCTCGACCCGGGCGCCGCTGGCCCTCACCACGCCCAGCCCCGCCTCGGGCCCCGCTCAGAGGCCGTGGCGCGCGAAGGTGCTGGGCGCGGCGGCCGCGGGGCTGGCCCTGGTGGCGCTGGTGAGCTGGCTGTCGTGGCGCAGCGATCCCCGGCGCACGGCGACGCGCCTGGTGGAGGCAGGCCGCGGGAGCGAGGCCTTGCAGGTGCTCGAGGAGCTCGACCCGAAGGCCGAGCAGTGGGCGCTCCAGCAGCTCCGCGCGGCGGCGCTGCACCAGGTGGGGAGGCACGACGAGGAGCTCAAGGTGATGACCCAGGTGCCCGAGGCCGAGGCGCTCGAGCCGCTGGCGCTCGAGGCGCTCTGCGACGACTACGCGCGCAGCGAGCCGGTGAAGCTGCGCAAGCTGCTGGCGGCGCTGCCCAAGGCGAAGGCCCTGCCGGGGCTGCAGGCGCTGGCGAAGAGCGAGCCGCGCTGGGCCCAGTGGGGCGCCCTGCGCTTCGTCGACCAGGAGTACGCGGGCCAGGGCCTGCCGCTGCTCGAGCTCTACGCCGCGGCGCTCGAGGGCAAGGACTGCGGCGTGCGGCGCACGGCGGCGAAGCGGCTGGCCGAGTTCCGCAGCCCCGAGGCGCGCAAGCCCCTCGAGCAGCTCAAGGCGCTGCCGAAGGTGAAGGGCGAAGACTGCGGGCAGGCCGCGGCCGAGGCGGCGCTCGCGCGGCTCGCGAAGGAGTGACGCCGAGCGTGCGCGCAGGACGCTGATGCGTCGATGGAGCCCGAAGCAGCGGACACCGCGGGGACTGCTCGCGGGCCGCCGTGGCCCCGAGCGCCCGCCGCTGGACACGACGGCGCCCCGCGCGCCAGGAGAGCCCGCGGAGCGCCGGACCAGCGGCCGCCCTCGTCAGTGGAACTTGAAGAGCGTGCCGCCATCGTAGCTGATGGTCGGGCCCGCGGGGCCGTAGGGCTGCACCTCGGCCACGCCGCCGTCGGGGTTCGGCGCGTAGAGGTCGTAGAGCTTGGTCATCGAGCCCGTCGCGTAGACGGCGCCCTGGTAGGGCACGTCCCACACCGTGGACTGGTTGTTCTCGATGGCCCACTGGAGCGCGTAGTCGCGGCGCAGCTTCCACGCCTCGCCGGCGATGTCAGCGAAGCTCATGTTCAGCTCCGCCCAGCCGTACCAGTGCGCGTAGTCGGGGTTGAAGTGGTACGCGCCCTGCCACGCCTTCACCGCGTCGTACTTGTACATCTTGAAGAACACGCGTTCGACGGGGGAGAGGTTTCGGTACAGCATCGCCCCGGCGAGCACGATGTCGGCCACGCCGTCGGGGGTCTCGGGCCGCAGCCACCCCGTCGGCGCCGGGTTGAGGAGGCGGTCGTGGCTGAGGGCATAGATGATGTCCTTGGCCTCGTTGACGACGGAGTCCACGTTGAGGTGGAGGCCGTCGGCGATCTCGAGGCGCGCGGTGGCGAAGTTCGCCGCGTGGCACTTCGTGCAGACGGCCGTCATCTCGGCGCGCCGCGCCTGCAGGACCGGCTGCGGGTCCTTCACCTGCACGATGCGGCCCGGCTTGTCGTCGGGGTAGTAGAGCGAGCCCGGGTCGGCGCCGCCGTCACCACCGGCCATGTCGTACGGCTTCCACGGATCGTAGGCCGGGTTGGGTGAGAGGACGCCGTTCGAGAGCACGTAGGGGAGCTGACCGTCGCGCCTGAAGCTCAGGTGCGACGGCTGGCCGCCCACCGGCCCCCACGCGATGCCGAAGCCGAGATCGTGGTCGGTGTAGGTGCCGCCGTCGACCTTGCTGCGCTTGTTGGGCATGTGGCAGCCGACGCACGAGGGCGCCACCTGCTCGCCGCGCGTCGCGTGCATCACGCCGTGCTTCGACGTGGAGTACATCTCCCACTGCGCGTGGTCGGGGCCCATGTGACAGGTGGCGCACGACACCGGCGCGCGCGCCTGCTTGGCGTCGAAGAGGTGGCGGCTGTGGCAGGAGTCGCACTTGTACTCGACGTTGTGGCACTGCGTGCAGGTCGCCACGCCGCCGCTCCCCAGGGCGTCGGCGCCCGTCGAGCACGGCGGCAGGTCGTCGTAGCGCCCCGCCTCGTAGACGCGCTGCATGCCGATGGCGTGCCGGTTCGACTGGTGGCCGCGGAACTGCTCCTCGTGGCAGGAGCCGCACGTCTCGGGCGACGAGCGCGTGCGGTGGGCTGGGCCGAAGTCGTTCACCACCGCCGGGTTGCGCTCGTGGCAGTCCTGACACGAGACGTGCGGCGCCATGGAGCTGGCCTTGTAGTCGGCGATGAGCTGCGCGTTGGTCGCGGCGTGGCAGTTGATGCAGGTGTCGCTCGCGGCCTTGTAGTCGTGCAGCGTGAGGTCGAGCGTCGCCGTCTGGCCGGCCAGCACCGACACGCTGGCCCTCGTCGGGAGCGCCGTGCCATGGGTGACCACGACGTCGTAGACGCCCGCCGGGAGCGCGGCGAACGCGAAGGTGCCGGTCAGGCCCGTCATCGCCGGCAGCACCACGTCAGGGCGCACGGCCACGGAGGCGGCCTGCACGAGACCGCCGGTGCTCTTGAGCTTCACGGTGCCCTGGAGCGCGCCGGTGCTCACGCCAGGGGCGCCGGCGGCACCGTCTGCCCCGGCGGCGCCCGGCGCGCCCGCTGCGCCCGGTGCGCCCGGTGCCCCTGTGGCGCCCGTCGCGCCTGCGGGCCCCTCCGGTCCTGCGGGGCCGCGCGCGCCCTGTGGCCCTTCGTTGCCGGCGCATCCTGCGAAGCTCACCCACGCTGCGAGAACGACGAGTCGAGAGGTTGTCATGGCGCCGGAGCGCGACCGCAAGAAGCACGCCGACGACGCCGCGCGCCATTTCGCAGCCTTGCGGGTGGCGCCCGGTACGCTGTGCGTTTCGTCCTGAGACGCGGCGCAAACTTGAAACATCGACGCAGCGCCTGCGGGCCGCGCGCGCAGGTCGCTGCGAACGCGCAACGTCAGCGCTCGGGCTTGCCGCCCTTGTCGCCGAACAGCAGCTCCTTCCACGCCGCGAAGCCGACGAGGCCGAAGCCGGCCCAGATGATCATCGGGCACAGCGCGCCGGGGCCGTCGCTCTTCCAGCCGATGCTCTGCAGGAACATGAACGCGGCGCCCGAGATGAGGCACGAGAGGCCCGCGAGCACCGCCAGGAACAGCTGCCCACCCGACATGTTCGCCTCCCCGACCGTTCAGCGCCGCGCGGTGGCGAAGGCCGTGGTGAGTACGGGCACCTTCGCGAGCTTCGCGTCGAAGAGCTTGTCGGCCACCTCGACGAGCGCCTCGGCGTACATCACGTTCTTGCGCAGCCGCGAGGGGATGGCCTCGGTGCCCAGGTGCGCGCCAGCGACCGCCGCGGTGAGGCCGGCGGCCACGTCCACCTCGCCGCCGCTCTTGAGCACCAGCTGCAGCGCGGCGCGGAAGTCGGTGGGCGCCTTGAGAAATGCAAAGAGCCCCGTCAGCAGCACCGGCGTCACGTGCGCCGGCAGGCCCAGCTCGAAGTCGTAGTGCGACGGCGTCACACCCACCCGCCGCAGCGCCACCATGGCCTTGTCGGTGTCCCACGCGAGGGCGCGGGGCAGGTAGTACAGCTCGTCGGCGAGGGCCTGGCTCTGCGGCGCCGCGGCCTGCGAGAGCTGCGCGCAGAACTCCTCGGCCGACATGTCTTCGCCCGAGAGGCCGAGCTGCACGGCGCGGGCGAAGGCGGCGACGGCCGCGGCGCACAGCGGGTCCTTGTGCGTCATCACCGTCAGCACGTGCGCGTGGTGGGCCAGCCGCGTGGGCATCGGCTCGCTGGCCAGGCCCACCACCACGCCGCGCGAGAGGCTCGAGGGGTCGCACACGCCGATGGGCGCGCCGGCGCTCATCCACGGGGTGCCGCGCAGCAGGGCCTCGGCGGCGTGGGTGGCCGACGGCGGCGGCTGCAGCACCGTGCCCTCCTGCCACAGCCACGAGAGGTGCTGCGCGGCCGAGCGCCCGTCGATGCGCTTCTCGTGCACCACCGCGTCAGCCACCGCCATCATCATCTGCGTGTCGTCGGAGAACTGCCCGCGGGGGAAGCCGCCGCGCGGCCGGGCCGCGAAGTCATCGGCCAGGTGCGCCTGGCGCATGAGGGCCGGCGCCGGCAGGCCCCGCAGCGGGAAGCCCAGGGCGTCGCCGATGGCGAAGCCGAGCACCGCGGCGCGAAACCTGTCCTGGAGCACGGCGACGTGAAGCGGCATGGAGGGGGCGTCGGGAAGATACGCCGTCCGGCGGGACAGGAGCCATCGGGTTGTGCGTCGGCCCGTCGCCATTTCGCCTCACGCCTTGTGGTACGGCTCGCCGCGGAGAATGGAGAAGGCCCGGTAGACCTGCTCCACGAGCACCAGCCGCGCCAGCCGGTGCGGCAACGTCATCGCCGAGAGCGACAGCACCAGCGCCGCGCGGCCCCGCACCTCGTCGGAGAGCCCCTCGTCGCCGCCGATGACGAAGGCGACGTCGCGGCCCGCGTCCTGCTGACGGCCGAGCCACTTCGCGAGCTCCACGCTCGAGAGCGCCTTGCCGCGCTCGTCGAGGGCCACCAGCACGTCGCGGGGGCCCAGCTTCTCGAGCAGCGCGGCGCCCTCCTCGTCCTTCGCCTTCGCGCCGCTGGCGGGCGACTCGCGGAGCTCCACGAGCTGCACCTTGGCGGTGTGGCCCAGCCGCTTCGCGTACTCGTCGACGCCCGGCGCGAAGAGCCCCGAGCGGTCCTTGCCGACGGAGAAGAACGAGAGCTTCACCGGGACCTCGCGGTGGCCGTCGTCAGGGCGCGACGCGGGGCGCGGCCAGCCAGAGCTCTTCGAGGTCCATCTGCTCGCGCCGCTCGGGCGTGAAGAAGTGGGCCACCACGCCCTCGTCGTAGGTGACGCACACCCAGTCGGGCGAGGCCTCCACGACCGCGGCGCGCTTGCCCTGGGGCTTGAGGAGCGCCTCGACGCCCTCGTGGATGGCGGCCAGCTGCCGGTCGGACTCGCCGGAGGCCAGCACCACGTAGTCGTAGCCGACGGACGAGGCGCGGGCGCGCACGTCGATGAGCGTCACGTCGAGGGCCTTCTTCTCGGTGGCCACGCCGGCGATGGCGCGGGCCAGGGCGAGCGCCTCGGGGGCCTCGGCCGGCGCGGCGCGCGGCGCCCTCGGGGCCCGGGCCTTCGTGGGCTTCACCTTCGCGCGGAGCGACGGGCGCTTGCTCGTGCGCTGCGCGCCGCGGGCCGGGGCCTTGCGACCGCTGGCCTTGCCGGCCGGCCGCTTCGCCGCGCTCTTCTTCGCGGCCGACTTCTTCGGCGCGGGCTTCTTGCCGGCGGACTTCTTCGCGGGCCGGGCGGTGGGCTTCTTCTTCGCAGCGGGCTTGATGGGCTTCTTCTTCGCGGCCATGGAGGAGAGCGCTCTACCCCAAAGGCCCGGCGCGGTGGCAACTGATCAGCGCACCTGCCCGTCGCCCTCCACCACGTACTTCTGGGCCGTCAGCTCCTTGAGGCCCATGGGGCCGAAAGCGTGGAGCCGGCTGGTGGAGATGCCCACCTCGGCGCCCAGGCCCAGCTCGCCGCCGTCGTTGAAGCGCGTGGAGGCGTTCACCATCACCGCCGAGGCCGTCACCTCGCGGGTGAAGCGCCGCGCGAGCGCCTCGTCGCGGGTGACGATGGCCTCGGTGTGCTCGCTCCCGAAGCGGGCGATGTGGGCCAGCGCCGCGTCGAAGCCGGGCACCACCTTCACCGCCAGCACCAGGTCGAGGAACTCGCGCCCGAAGTCGTCGGGCGTCGCCGCCGTCACCGGCACGCCCGCCGCCGAGAGCACCCGCGCGGTGGCCTCGCAGCCGCGGAGCTCCACGCCCTTCGCCACGAGCGCCCGGCCGGCGCGCGGGAGGAAGTCGGCGGCGAGGGCCTCGTCCACCAGCAGGCACTCCGCCGCGTTGCACACGCCGGGGCGGGAGGTCTTGGCGTTGACGATGACGCGCTCGGCGACCTCGAGCTCCGCCGTGCGCTCGACGAAGACGTGGCACACGCCCTGGTAGTGCTTCACCACCGGCACGCGGGCGTGCTCCACCACGAAGCGGATGAGGCCCTCGCCCCCGCGGGGGATGCACAGGTCGATGAGCCCGTCGAAGGTGAGCAGCTCGAGCATCGACTCGCGGTCGGTGGTGGGCACGAGCTGCACCGCGGCCGACGGGAGCCCCGCCTTCGCCAGGCCCGCCTGGAGCGCGGCGGCGATGGCGCGCGCGCTGCGGAAGGACTCGGAGCCGCCGCGGAGGATGGCCGCGTTGCCGCTCTTGAGGCACAGCGCCGCCGCGTCGCTCGTCACGTTGGGGCGGGCCTCGTAGATCATCAGCACCACGCCCAGCGGCAGCCGCTCCTTGCGCACGCGCAGCCCGTTGGGCCGCGTCCACCGCTCGGTGACCTCTCCCACGGGGTCGGCCAGGGCCGCGACGGCCTCGACAGCGGCGGCCATGGCCTCCACGCGAGCGGGGTCGAGGCGCAGCCTGTCGAGGAAGGCGGCGTTCTTGCCTGCGGCGGTGGCGTCGGCGACGTCGAGCGCGTTCTCGGCGCAGAGGCTCGCGCTCGCGCCGCGCAGGGCCGCGGCCATCTCGCGCAGCGCCGTGTCCTTCTGCGCGGTGGTGGCGCTGACGAGGGTGCGCGCCGCGGCGCGGGCGGCGAGCGCGAGGGCCTTCATGGGGGAGTCGGACATCGTGGGTCAGTCGTAGTCGGCAGCGGCGAGGAAGGCCACGGCTCGTGGCGCCGGCGTCAGGGCACCACTTCCCAGCCCTTCGCGGTGCGCCGCACGCCCCTGGGGGCCGAAGGGGCGTCGAGCAGCCGCGTGAGCGAGCCGCTCGCGAGATCGGCGCGGAAGACCTGCGCGCCGCCGCAGCAGCTCGCCGAGAACTCGAGCGAGGGGCCCGGGCCCCAGGCGGCATCGCCGTGCACCAGCGCCTCCTCGGGGCCGAGCGCCTGCACGTGTACCGGCTTCACCCGGCCCTCGAGGTAGCCGCGCAGCTCCGCCACCTTCACCACGTGGTACGGGCCGTAGTGGTCCGCGAGGAGCGCGACGTAGGCGCAGTCGGGCGAGAAGACCTCGAAGCGCCAGTCGCTGAAGAAGAGCTGCCCCGTCGGCGCGAAGCCCCTGCGGAACCCGTCGGCGAAGCGGAAGGCGAGCGACTCCACGCCGAAGACCTTCGGCGCCGGCTGCACCAGCCCCTTGAGGCCCTCGTCGCTGCCGCTCCACACCGCCGTCACCGGGCCGCACTGCACCGCGTGGTAGGTGCCCTCGAGCGGCACCTCGGCGGGGCGCAGCGCTGGGGCCACGGGCGCCGCGTCCTTCTTGCAGCCGCCGAGCACGAGGACCGCGACGAGGAGCAGGCGCATCACGCCTCTATATATGGAGCGCCCACGCGCCGAAATCGCTAGACCGGGGGCTCCATGAGCGACCGCGAGGCGATGTTCAAGCAGCTGGTGGCGGAGTTCCCCGAGAGCCCCATGGGCCACTTCTCGCTCGGTCGCCTCTACGTGGACGAGAAGCGCTGGGCCGAGGCGGTGACGGCGCTCTCTGGCGCGGTGAGGCTCGACCCGGACTACGCCGCGGCGCGCGTGGCGCTCGGTGACGCGTTCTCGGGCCTCGGCGACAAGGCCCAGGCGAAGGCCGCGTGGGAGGCCGCCCTCGACACCCCGCTGGGCCGGCGCGACATGAGCCTCCAGGCCGACCTCGAGCAGCGCATCCGCGACCTCGACGACTTCTGACGCCGCAGCGCCCGGGCGAGCGGACAGGCCGCCGGCGGCCTTTGACTTGCGCGCGCCGGGGCCCGCGGACACAAGCGACCCCATGGCCGTCACCTTCACCCGCCGCTTCCTCGACGCGCTCCCCGGGGACCCCCTCGAGGACAACCGCCCAAGGCAGGTGCACGGGGCCGCGTGGTCGCCCGTGGCGCCGACGCCCGTGCCGGCGCCGCGGCTCGTCGCGCACAGCCCGGAGGTCGCCGCGCTCCTGGGCCTCACCGACGCGCAGGTGCAAAGCCCGGAGTGGGTGGCGGCGCTCGGCGGCAACGCGCTGCTGCCGGGCATGGCGCCCTACGCGGCGAACTACGGCGGCCACCAGTTCGGCAACTGGGCCGGGCAGCTCGGCGACGGCCGCGCC
>CAYUZK010000185.1:0-12194 GCA_964449625.1 uncultured Archangium sp. | reverse complement strand
CCCGTGCTGCCGCCGCCACCGCCGGTGCCCGCGGCCGCGCCGCCGCCGCCGCCCGTCGCGCCGCCACCGCCGCCCAGGCCGCCGACCTCGCACACGCCGGACATCACGTTGCAGACCTCGCTGGCCCTGCAGTCGGCGGTGCCGGTGCACTTCTTGGGGCCGCCGCCGCAGGCAGCGAAGAGCGCCACGGGGAGACACAGCCAGAGGACTCGCTTCATCGAAGACTCCAGGGGCGAAAGAAGAGGCGCGCACCATCGCCGTACGAAGGGAGCGGATCAACCCCGCGCTGGAGGGTGTAGCGTGGCGCCCCATGGTGCTCGCCCTCCTCGTCGCTGCGCTCGTGGGACAGACCGTGTACGAGTGGACCGACGCGCAGGGGCAGGCGCACTACACCGACGACCCCTCGACCATCCCCAGGGGCGCGAAGGTGCGCACCACCGAGGGCGAGGAGCTCACGGTGGTGGGGGCGAGCGCGAAGGCCCTCACGCCTGACGCCGGCGTACGACAGAAGGTGCGCCCCCCGGCCGCGCCGAAGCGAGATCGCTGCGCGGAGGCCGCGAAGAAGGTGCGGGGCCTCGAGGAGAAGCTGGCGAAGGAGAAGCAGGCGCACGAGCTGGCGCTCCTGCGACGGAGCGGCGACTGCCAGCAGATCCTCCGCACCCACGGCCAGGCCGAGTATGCCAAGTGCACGCGGCGCGGGCGGCCCTCGGTCGAACCGCCCCCGGGCCCCGAGGCGCTCGAGCGAGAGCTCGAGACGGCACGAGAGCTCCTGCGGCGCGCGCAGGTCTCCGGCTGCGAGGAGTGACCCGGGCGCCCGCCCGCGCCGCCTGGTGGTGAGAGGTCGCATCGACAGGGGCACGGGGCCGCGCCAGACTCCCGTGCGATGCTCCTCCCCTCCTCGCTCGTGGCCACGGCGGTGCTGGCGCAGTCGCTCGTGCTCGGCCAGCCCGTCACCTTCCCGGTCGACGCCGGCGACCCGGTGACGCCCTCCAGCACCGACGCCCTCGCCCTCGGGTCAGGCTTCCTGGTGGTGTGGGCCGACGACCGTCGCGCGCGCTTCGCCGCCACCCCGGGAGAGTCGGGTCTGCCGGTGCAGGACATCTGGGCGGCGACCCTCGCCCCCTCCATGACCGGCACCGTCTCCCCGGCGGGTTCCCTGGTCTGCGCCTCGCCCCGGGGCGAGCGCTTCAGCGAGCCGCGCGTCGCCGGCGACGGCGGCGAGGCCCTCGTGGTGTGGCGCTCGCAGCGCAGCGACGGCGGCGTCAGCCTGCGGGGCGCGCGGGTGCAGGGCGACGGGGGGCTCGCGGGGCACTGCGGGCACCTGCTGGCGGACGCCCTCGGCCCGGCCGCCCGCAACCACCGCGTGGCCTGGGGCCCCGCGGGCTACTTCCTCACCTGGGAGGAGCCCTTCACGCTCAAGGGTCGGCCCGTGGACCCCGAGACGCTCGTCCCGCTGGTGGCTCCGGTCGTCGTGGCGAGCACCGCGCTGCCTGCGGGGAGCGGCCAGGACCGGTTGCCCCTCAGCGACAGCGCGCTCGTCGGCACCGGCGAGGGCTTCCTCGCCGCGTGGCTCGAAGGGGCGCCCGCGCCGATGAGCCCCGCCACCGTGCGGACGATGTGTATCGCGGCAGGGCAGCCGGCCCCGGCGCCCGACGCGGGCCTGGTCGGCGTCCAGGCGTCGGCGCTGACGCTGGTGCCGCTGGGGGACGGCGGGCTCGCTACCCTCTTCGTCAACCCCATCGGGAAGCTCGAGGCCCGCCTCGTCGACCCCTCCACGGGCCAGCTCAACGCCACGGGGACGACCCCCCTGCCCGCGCTCGGCCCGCTGCTGGGCCTCGCTCTCAGTGGGGGCGAGCTGCTCACGGTCTGGCGCGACCCCGTAGACACGGTCTCCTTCTCTTCTTCCGAGGTCACCCTCGGCTCGCAAAGCGCCTCAATGCCGAGCTCGCTGGCGCCGCTGCGGCCCTTCGCGCTCGCGAGGAACGACGTGACCGAGGTGGTGGTGGGCCTCAACGCGCTGGGCCACCTCGAGGCGCGCTGGCGCGCCAACGGCCAGTGGAGCCCGACGCCGACGGTGTTCGGCAGCGCCCCCGCCAGCCAGCGCGGCCCCGACGTCGCGTGGGACGGCGCGGCGTGGGTCGTCACCTGGGCGCAGCGGCGGCTCAGCCTGCCCGACGCGGCGGCGGTGCAGGCGGCGGCCATCACCCCGGGGAACCCGCGCCCCGTGCGCTCGCGGGTCGACAGCGACCGGCTCTGGGGTGGGCTGCTCTCGCGGCCCACGAGCCACGAGCTCCGGGCGCTCACCGTCGCGCCGGCGCTCGGCAACGCCTCGGTGACGACGCTGCAGCCGGGCGACGGCGGCTTCGTGGTGACGCCGCCCATGTTGTCGCAGCTGGTCCTTGGCGACTACGTGGGGGCGAGCTCGGGTGACTTCATCGACCTCGTCTGGTCAGAGTCGGTGCTGGGGCCCGACGAGGTCCGCGTGATGCCCAGCCGCGCGGAGAGCCTCGTCGAGGGCGCCGCGGGCCGCTGCGCCGCCGTGGCCGCGGGCAAGGTCTGGTTCGCCTCGGTGAAGGTCGGCGGAGAGGTGGTGCTGTGGGGCGTCCCCGACGAGGTCGGGGCGACGCTCGCCGGCAGCGTGAAGCGCACCGTGACGTTCAGCGGCGCGCGCGGCCGGCCCTGCGTCGCGGCGAAGGCGCAGCGGCTGCTCGTCGCCATCGAGACGAACCGCGGAGTCGAGACGGTCGAGTACGACCTCGACGCGGATCAGGCCGGTCCGGGCGCGGTCTTGACCAGCACGCTCGGCACGCTGAGCCGGCCGGTGGTCGCGCCGGCGACGGGCGGCTGGGTCGTGGTCTCGGAGGCCCGCATCGCCGCGGGGCCGCAGACGGGGCTCCGGCAGCTCGTCGCGCACGCGGTGGGCGACGACGGCGCGGCGCGGCAGGCGCCCAAGCTCGTCAGCGACCAGCTCGCTCCCGAGGCGGGGCGCGCGCGCCTCGCTGCGCACGAGGGCGACGTCTTCGTGGCCTGGGAGTACTTCGACGGCCGGGAGGGGGTCGCGGCGCGGGCCATCACCTTCATCGCCGCGCCCGCCGACGGTGGCGTAGCGGATGGTGGAGGGAGCGACCCCGACGCAGGCAGCCCTGAAGACGCCGGGGTGGGCGAGCCGCCGCCCGTGCTGTTGACCTCCTGCGGCTGCGCGGCCGACGGCGGGCTGCTGCTGGGCCTCGGGGTGGCGGCCCTCGCCCTCACGCGGCGGCGGCGCCGCGTCAGGCCTACTTGCGCACGAGCGGCTTGTACTTGATGCGCCGGGGCACGAGCGCGTCGGCGCCCAGCCGCTTCTTCTTGTCCGCCTCGTAGTCCTGGAAGTTGCCCGCGAACCACTCGACCTTCGAGTCGCCCTCGAAGGCGAGGATGTGCGTCGCCACGCGGTCGAGGAACCAGCGGTCGTGGCTGATGATGACGGCGCAGCCGGCGAAGGACTCGAGCGCCTCCTCGAGCGAGCGGAGCGTCTCGACGTCGAGGTCGTTGGTGGGCTCGTCGAGGAGGATGAGGTTGCCGCCCTCCTTGAGCACCTTGGCCAGGTGCACGCGGTTGCGCTCGCCGCCCGAGAGGTCCTTCACGCGCTTCTGCTGGTCGGCGCCCTTGAAGTTGAACCACGAGAGGTACGCGCGGCTGGCCACGATGCGCCCGCCGAGGTCGAGCTGGTCGAGGCCCCCGGAGATCTCTTCGAAGACGGTCTTCTCGCCGGCCAGGGCGTCGCGGCTCTGGTCGACGTAGGCCACCTTCACCGAGTCGCCCACGCGGAAGTCGCCGGCGTCGGCCTTCTCGACGCCCATCATCATCTTGAAGAGCGTCGTCTTGCCGGCGCCGTTGGGGCCGATGACGCCCACGATGCCGTTGGGCGGCAGCTTGAACGAGAGGTCGTCGATGAGGAGCCGCTCGCCGAAGGCCTTGCGGATGTTCGAGGCCTCCACCACCAGCCCGCCCAGCCTGGGCCCGGGGGGGATGTAGATCTCGCCCGTGGACTCGGCCTTCTTGTTGCGCTCGAAGTCTTCGCGCATCTGCTCGTAGCGCTCGAGGCGCGACTTGCTCTTGGCCTGGCGCGCCTTCTGCGAGCTGGCGACCCACTGCAGCTCCTTGTCGAGGAACTTCTGGCGGTAGCTCGACGACTTCTCCTCGAGCTCGAGGCGCTTCTTCTTCTGCTCCAGCCAGCTCGAGTAGTTGCCCTTCCACGGCACGCCCTCGCCGCGGTCGAGCTCGAGGATCCACTCGCAGGCCTCGTCGAGGAAGTAGCGGTCGTGGGTGACGCACACGATGGTGCCCGGGTACTCCTTCAGGTGCACTTGCAGCCACTGCACCGACTCGGCGTCGAGGTGGTTGGTCGGCTCGTCGAGGAGCAGCAGGTCGGGCTTCTCGAGGAGGATGCGGCACAGCGCCACGCGCCGCTTCTCACCGCCAGAGAGCTTGCTGACGTCCATGTCGCTGGGCGGCAGGCGCAGCGCGTCCATCGCGACCTCGAGGCGGCGGTCGAGGTTCCAGCCGTCGCCCGCGTCGATGGCGTCCTGCAGCTTGGCCTGCTCCGCCAGCAGCGTGTCGAAGTCGGCGTCGGGCTCGCCCAGCTTGTTCGACACCTCCTCGAAGCGCGCGAGCAGGTCCTTCATCGGCTTGACCGCCAGCTCCACGTTGCCCTTCACGTCGAGGGTCTCGTCGAGCTGCGGCTCCTGCGGGAGGAAGCCCACGCGGGCCTTGGGGTCCGGGCGCGCGGTGCCCATGAACTCCTGGTCGACCCCCGCCATCACGCGCAGGAGCGTCGACTTGCCCGAGCCGTTGGGCCCGATGACGCCGATCTTCGCGCCGGGGAAGAAGCTGAGCCAGATGCCCTTGAGGATCTCCTTGCCGCCCTTGACCTTGCGGAGGTCCTGCATGGTGAAGATGAAGTTCTCGGCCATGGGCGCGGCACCTAGCACGGGCGCGGGCGAGGTGGGCGCCTTGGGAGGCCAGGGCTGACGGCCGGGCGCGCGCCTGCCAGAGTCCGCCGCCGTGCTCCACCTCGCGCTGACCGCGCTCCTCGCCGCCGCCCCCGCCCCAGCCGACTTCATCGACGACGTGCGGCCGCTCTACCGCGCCGTCACCTGCCAGCCCGAGGCGCCGCCGCACCTCGACGGCCCCGCGCTCGCCGCCTACTGCGCGACGCAGCGGCCTCGCTACGCGCGCTTCCGCGACAAGTGGACCCCGCGGGCCCGCGCCTTCCTCGAGGGCAAGCGGCCGGCGACGCTCCCGCCCGAGCTGGTCTACCCCTTCGGCGGCGGCGACCTGATGACCGCGCTCGCCGCCTTCCCCGACGCGCAGGTCATCACCACCTTGTCGCTCGAGCTCGCGGGCGACCCGCGCCGGCTCGAGAAGCTCACCGACGCGAAGGTGCTCGCGCGGAGCCTCTCGGCCCTCGCGCACGCCAGCGCCTCGACGCTGATGAGCAACGACAGCCTCTCGAAGAACCTCTCGGCCACGCAGCGCGGGGAGCTGCCCGGGCAGCTCTCGATGCACCTCATGGGCCTGGCGCTCTTCGACCTGGAGCCGGTGTCCGCCCGCTACTTCCGCGTCGAGCCCGACGGCACGCTGCACTACTTCACCGCCGAGGAGGTGGCCGCGCTCGAGGGCACCACCGCCAGCCAGCTCAAGGGGAGCTGGAAGCCCCCCGACTTCAGCCCGGCCTTCGCCAACGTGGAGCTGCAGTTCGTGCCGCGGGGCCAGCCCGGCGCGCCCCGGCGCGTGCACCGGCACCTCGCGGTGAACCTGCACAACGACGCGCTCCCGCCCGGGCTCCTCGCGCACCTCGAGGCCAAGGGCCAGGTGGCGGCGATGACCAAGGCTGCCAGCTACCTCTTGTGGCGCGAGGGCTTCTCGAAGGTGCGCGCGTGGCTGCTGGCGAACGCCGTGTTCATGGTGTCCGACTCCACCGGCATCCCCCCTCGGCACTGGACCACGCGCGGGTGCACCGTGGAGGCGTACGGGAAGTTCGAGAAGTCCTTCCTCGGCACCTGGGAGGGCTACCAGGAGGAGCTGCGCCAGGTGTTCGCCACCGCCAGGCCCGGCGCCGTGCGCTTCGGCTACCCCGACGGGAGCCCGGCGAAGCACAGCCACGTGCTGATCAGCCGCTGCCCGCAGCGCTGAAGGGTTGCACTTCGGGGTGGGTTGGGGTGTTGCTCCCTGCGTGATGACTCGTTCGCTCCTCGGCCTCGCCTTCGCTGCGCTGTTCCTCGCGTGTCCCACGCAACCCGGAGAGACGGGCCCCCAGGGGCCGGCGGGCGCGCAGGGTCCGGCGGGGCCCCAGGGGCCGGAAGGGCAGACTGGACCGCAGGGCCCGCAGGGTCCCCCTGGTGATGTGGTGGTGCTGGACGGCGGCACCATCGTGGGGCCGCCCGGTGCCCCCGGCGCCTCGGTGGTGATGACGGTGGTGTTCCCCGGCGCGCAGTGCGCCGCGGGTGGCGTGCGGCTGACGCTCGAGGACGGCGGCGCGCCGCAGGTCGTCTGCAACGGCGCCAACGGCTCGCCCGGCGCGATGGGTCCGCAGGGGCCGGCGGGCCCCCAGGGTGCCGCAGGGAGCTCGGTGACGGTTGTGGCCTTCGACGGCGGCGCGTGCCCCTTCGGCGGGGTGCGGCTCTCGGTCGATGGCGGCGCTCCGGTCTTCGTGTGCAACGGAGCCCCGGGCGCGACGGGAGCGCAGGGTCCGGCCGGCGCGCAGGGTCTGGCTGGAGCGCAGGGGCCGGCTGGAGCGCAGGGTCCCGCTGGAGCGCAGGGTCCGGCTGGAGCGCAGGGTCCGGCTGGGGCGCAGGGTCCGGCCGGGGCACAAGGGCCGGCGGGCCTCTCGGTGACGGTGACGGCCCTGCCTGCCGGTGACGAGACCTGTCCCTACGGCGGCTCGCGTTTCGTCGTGGGCACCAGCACCACCTTCGCGTGCAACGGCGCGCCCGGCGCGATGGGCCCCCCCGGGAGCGGCAGTGGCTGGAGCGACGGCGGCGCGGCGTGGGGCGCGGGCGGCGCGGGCAACGAGGGGTACAGCTTCGCGGGCTTCACGGTGGCGACCTACACCGGTGACCTGGGCGGCCTGCAGGGCGCGCACGCCAAGTGCGCCGCGGAGTTCTCCGGCGCGCACCTGTGCACGGACCGCGAGTACGAGGTGATCGGCTCGTCGGTGCCGGTGCCCGCCGCCGGCGCGTGGATCGACTACGCGCGGTACATCAGCTCCTCGTCGCCGTCCTCGACGCCGCGCGATCGCGACGGCAGCTACTCGTGCAACGCCTGGCGGGCCACCAGCGGCGCGTACTCCGGCGCGCTCGACTCGTTCGGCGAGTACTCGCGGACGACGTTGTCGACGGCGTGCAGCACCGTGCGGCCGCTCGCGTGCTGCCGCGCGCCGCAGTCGGCGTGGTTCCGCGGCTTCACGGTGCAGGCCTACACAGGAAACCTCGGAGGCCTCCAGGGCGCGCACGCGAAGTGCGCGGCGGAGTACCCCGGCGCGCACCTGTGCACCGACCGCGAGTACGAGCAGGCCGCCTCGCCCGCGCCAGTGCCCGCGACCGGCGCGTGGATCGACTACGCCCGGTTCATCAGTTCGTCGTCGCCGTCCTCGACGCCGCGCGATCGCGACGGCAGCTACTCTTGCGGCAGCTGGAAGGCCACCAGCGGCGCGTACTCGGGCGCGCTCGATGCGTTCGGCGTGTACTCGCGGACGACGTTGTCCACCGCGTGCGGCAGCGTGCGGCCGCTGGCGTGTTGCTCGAACTGACGGCCGTGCCCGGGGGCCTTGAAGGCGGTGGGTGACGGCTCGTGTACGCCCGGGTCGTCACGCGCAGCCCCTGGGCTTCGGGCGCGAGGCGTCTCCGGCACGAGGCTTCGCCGGGTTCGCTCAGGCCAGGGTGGGGCGTTGGGCTGCGCGGCGGTCGTGCGGGCGACCGCGCTGCAGCCCAACGGGGGCCGTCGGCCCGCTGCCACCTGAACGAAGCCGAGGGAGGTGAGTCAGGCGGGTGTCGTGCCGCGGGGCACGCTCGGGTGGGGCACGGCCGTGTCGAGCCCTCGCCGACGGCCTCCCGCTCGAGGCATCAGTTGCACTGCGAGTACTCCTTCCCGTCGGCGGTGATGATGGGGTACCCGTTCGAGTTGTACGCGACCGACAGCGCCACGGGCTCGAGCTGCGGCGACTCCTGCGACGAGAGGTACAGCTGCCCGTTCTTCACGGCCCACTGTCCACCACTCTGCCGGTTGCCCGTCGCCTGCG
This sequence comes from uncultured Archangium sp., assembly GCA_964449625.1. Lineage (GTDB taxonomy): Bacteria > Myxococcota > Myxococcia > Myxococcales > Myxococcaceae > Archangium_A. The sequence continues at coordinate 3,916 of CAYUZK010000185.1, read as the reverse complement.
CCGTCGTCTGCGCGTACTGGTTGTTCACGTAGATGTCCGACTCGCTGAAGTCCTGCCAGGTGCCGTCGGGCCCGAAGCGCACCTTCTGGGTGTAGCTGTTGCCGTTCGAATAGCGGAGCCAGCACCAGTTCGACGAGAGGAGCAGGCGGCTGAGCTGATCATTGCCAGCCCGCTGCGGCGCAGGTGCCGCCTGCGTTCCGGCCGGGCCGACCTGTGCCTGCACCTGCGCGCCCGCGCCGCGTCCGGGCTGCTTCGCGAGCCACGCCTGAGCCTCACCGAGCGCCTCGGCCTCCGCGTCGCCGCCGCGCGCCTTCTCGGCGGCGCGCCGCACGGCGCCGGCCTTCTTCACCGCCGCCCCGCCGCGCGCGAGCGTCAGCGAGACCCCCTCGGCGCGCACGGTCAACTGCTCACCGGCCAACTGAAACGGCAGCCGCTCGGCCTCGCCGTCCTCGTCGACGATGATGAGCGTCGCGCCGTCCACCTTCCAGGAGATGGGGCCGTCCTCCATCACGCCCGAGCCGTTGGCGTTCAAGGTGACGAAGGGCTGGCCGTTGAGCTGCCAGCTGCCGACGAGGCGGGGGTCGGCCTTCGGCGCGGCCGCGAGCACGAGGAGGGCGAGGAGCATGGGGCGGCATTCTGCACCGGAGCGCGGCGCCGGTCATGGTGTGCCCGCCGCGAGCTGAGTAAACGGCTGTGCATGGTCCGACGAGTCGCGCTCTGCTGCGGGGTCCTCCTGCTCGCCTGCCCGGGCCCCGCCCCCATCTACGTCGAGGCGCCCGCCACCGCCGACGTCGTGGTGACGCCGGGCCTCGCCACGCTCACCTGGCGCAAGGGCCTCAACGCCGAGCGCACCCTCGTGGTGCGCACCCTGGGCAGCGTCGAGGCCACCAAGCCGCCGGCGGAGGTGGCCGTGGGCGACGCGCTCGGCGGCGGCACGGTGCTGGCGCAAAGCGACGGCGAGCGCTTCGTCGACGCCGCGCTGCCCGACACCTGCGGGCCCTTCGCCTGGCACCTGTGGAGCCGCGCCACCGACGGCACCTGGAGCGCCGCGGCCGCCACGGTGCGGAGCCTGCGCGGCGCGCACACCCTCGCGCCGACGGCCCAGGTGACGAACCTCGCCGCCCTCACCGAGAGCGCGACGCTGCGGCTCTCATGGACGCCGCCCGACGCCAACACCGGCTTCGAGCAGGTCGCGGTGGTGCGCAAGCCCGGCAGCGCCCCCACCAGCGTCACCGACGGCGTGCTGGTGTACTCCGGCCCCTCGAGCCAGGCCTCGGAGCCGCTGGCGAACCTCTCGACGAGCCAGCCCACCTGGTACGCCGTCTTCAACTGCAACAGCTGCGGCAAGTGCGCCGACGGCCCGCCGACCCTCTCGGTGTCGCGGCCAGGGCCCGACGACGGCGGCGTGGCGGACGGCGGCCAGGGCGACGGCGGCGTGACCGACGCGGGCGTGGTGGACGGCGGGGCCGACGTCACCATCTCGGGGCTGACGGCGGTCATCAGCGTCGATCGGCAGCAAGTCCTGCTCTCGTGGGCCAGCACCGCCCCCGCGGTGCGCGTGCTGCGGACACTCAACGGCGGCGCCACCGGCCCCATGGACCCGGCCGCGACGGTCGTCTTCGACGGCGCGGGCACCACGGCGAGTGAGCGCGTCGACGGCCTGCTGCCCACCACGCCGCTCGAGGCGCGCGTGTACACGTACACGGCCTGGGGCTGCGCGCCCGCGGGCTGCAGCGCGTCGCCGTCGAGCGCGACCTTCACGCTGACCCTGACGCAGGCGCTGCAGGGCGGCGGCTACACGCTGGCGTGGCGCCACGCCTCGGCCAGCACCTGCAACGACAACACCTCGCTCGGCCTCGCCGCGAACCCCACCGTGCCCAACTGGTGGAAGAGCTGCGACGCCAACTGCGGCACGGCGACGGCGCGGCAGCTCACGCCGCCGACCTCTGACGCGGAGCTCGCGGCGGTGCGCACCTTCTTCGCCGACAAGGGCATCGCCGTGAGCCGCGTGCTGTCGAGCGAGTACTGCCGCTGCGTGCGCACCGCCGAGGGCTTCCAGCTCGGGCCCACCATCGAGCAGCGGCCAGAGCTGACCTACTTCGTCTACGCCGAGGCGACGCGCTGCGCGGACACCTACGCGCTCCTCAACCAGGTGCCGGCGGCGGGCACGAGCGGGGCGCTGGTGACGCACGCTGGCTACCCGGCGGCGTGCGCGGTGCTCGACGGGCTCGCCTGGGGTGAGGCGGCCCTCTTCAAGCCCGTCGTCGGCGGGCAGCCCCGGTACATCGCCCGGGTCCTGGCGTCGGGCTGGGCGGGGCTGCCGTAGGCGCCGCCCCGCTTCGCCCACGACGTCGTCGCGAGCGCCGGCTGCACCAGCCCGCGGCACCTGCGGGCGGGCTCGCCGGGAGGCTCGCGGCCCGGCGGCCGGTCTCGGGGCGGGGCCTCGGCGACTGGCGTCAGTCGGTCTTCGCGCGCTGGAGCTGCTCGTCGTGGAGGCTCTTCACCATCTCCACCACGGCGCCGATGATGATCGCCGGCAAGAGCCCGCGGAGCACGATGCCCTGGACCACCGGCATGGCCGCGGAGCCCTGCTCCCGGAGCACCAGCCATGTCACGTAGGCCACCCACGAGCCCAGGAGGACGGCGCCGTTGACGCGGGTGAGCTGGTAGCCCGTGCGGAAGAAGGGGACGCACAAGAGCGAGACGGCCAGCACCAGCGGCACGTCGACGGCGAGCATCGAGGGCGAGACTGAGAGCTTGCCCAGCGACGCCAGCGCGCTGAAGCCGAGCACCGAGCCGATGTTGAAGATGTTGCTGCCCACCACATTGCCGATGGCGATGTCGCGCTCGCCCTTGATGGCCGCGGTGACCGAGGTCGCCACCTCGGGGAGCGAGGTGCCCGCGGCGATGATGGTGAGGCCGATGACGACCTCCGAGATGCCGAGCAGGCGCGCGAAGCCAACGGCGCCCTCCACCATGAAGTGGGAGCCGCCGACGAGCCCGGCCAGGCCCAGCACCATGAAGAGGAGGTTCACCGGGAGCGAGCCGCGCTCGACGGGCGCCGCGCTCACGCCGCTCGCCTCCGCCGCCGCGCTCGAGGCCCGCCGCGACTCGCGAATGAGGAAGACCGTGTAGCCGATGATGAGCGTCGCCAGCACCGCGCCGTCGGCCATGTCCAGGCGGCCGTCCATGCCCAGCACGTAGAGCAGGAGGCTCATGCCGATCATCACCGGCAGGTCCATGCGCACGAGCTGCTGGTGTACCACCAGCGGCGTCACCAGCGCCGACAGCCCGAGGATGAAGAGGACGTTGAAGATGTTGCTGCCCACGACATTCGCCACGGCCAGGTCGCTCTCGCCGGCGAGGGCGGAGGTGAGGCTGACGGCCAGCTCCGGGGCGCTGGTGCCGAAGGCGACCACCGTGAGGCCGACGACGAGCGGGGAGATGCCGAAGGCGAGCGCGAGGCGCGAGGCGCCCTTCACCAGCCAGTTGGCGCCGAGGGTGACGACGAGCAGGCCGCCCGCCATGAGTCCGAGGTTCGACAGCATTGGGGCGCGGACACTGGCAGAGCGTGAACCCGGCTGCGCGCTTTCAGATTGGAGCCCGTCGGCGGGTCGAAGGAAGGTGTTGCGCCCTCGCGACAGACAAGGCCCTCGAGGGCGCAGGAGGCGTCAGTCAGCGGAGCGCTCGCGGGCGCAGCGCGGCGAGGAGGAGCAGCGCGGCGAGCTCGCCCGGCACGCTCGCGCAGCCGCAGCCGGTTCCGTCGGGCTCGCTGTCGCCACCACCGCCCGTCGAGCCGCCACCACCGCCCGTCGCGCCGCCACCACCGCCCGTCGCGCCGCCACCACCACCCGTCGCGCTGCCACCACCGCCCGTCGCGCCGCCACCACCGCCCGTCGCGCCGCCACCACCGCCC
>CAYUZK010000184.1:0-12231 GCA_964449625.1 uncultured Archangium sp. | reverse complement strand
GCTGGGTGCGGTTCGCGGCGCTGGGCGCCATGAAGCTCGGCGGGGAGCAGGACTTCGGGGTGGAGATCATCAAGAAGGCCATCACGCAGCCCCTGTGGAAGATCGCCACCAACGCCGGCCACGAGGGCGCGGTGATCGTCAACAAGGTGGCCGAGGGCAAGGGCGGCTGGGGCTTCAACGCCCGCACCGAGACGTACGAGGACCTCCTCGCCGCCGGCGTCATCGACCCGGCGAAGGTGACCCGCTGCGCGCTGCAGAACGCGGCGTCGGTGGCCTCGCTGCTCCTCACCACCGAGGCCATGGTGGCGGACAAGCCCAAGAAGAAGTCGGGCAAGGCCGGCGCCGGCGCCCAGGACTACGGCGACGACATGGACATGTGAGTCGCGCCACCGGCTGACTCGCAGCACCGGCGCCTCGCTCCCTCTCGTGGGGGGCGGGGCGTCGGTGTGTCAGGGGGCCTTCGACCCCGCGCTGAAGTCGAGCGGGTAGGTGACGCGCAGCTCGCCCCGCTCGGGCCGCTCGAAGCGCATGGCCTTGAAGACGTTGCGCACGCAGCCCTCCATGGCCACGTGGCCCAGGCCGCCGTCGAGCACCGTCACCTGGCTCACCCGGCCGCGCTCGCGCCCGGGGATCTCCGCGATGCGGAAGTCGACCTTGAGCTTGCCCTCCAGCCGCGGGTGCTGGGCCAGCCACCCCTCGTAGCACTCGCGGATTTCCGGCAGCTTCTCGCGGACCGCGTCGCGAATGCCCTCGCGCGAGAGCGCGTGCAGCACGCCCCCGTCGAGGGGCTCGAGCTCTGACGGGTCGATGCCCAGCTCTGCGAGGTGGTCGTGATCGATGGCCGGCTCCTCGAGGGCTGGCGGCGGCGCAGCCAGCGCTACGGGCGGTGGGGCCTCGACGGGCGGGCGGGGCGGCGGCTGCGGGGTGGCGATCACCGTCACGGGCGTGGGCGGCGCCACGGGGACCACCGGCGGCAGCGGGGCAGGGCCGGGCCGCTCGAGGATGAGAGAGGACGACGCCGGGCCGCCGGGCCACAGCGCGAACGCGACGGCGGCCACCAGCACCAGGAGCGAGAGGGCGACGAGCCAGCGCACGGGGCGGCACCTTACCCGCGCCGAGGGTCGCGCGTCGCAGGGCCTGGCGTTAGGGTGCACCCCGATGTCGACGTTCAGCCCTCGAGTCCTCCTCCCGCTGCTGCTGGCCCTCTCGCTGCTCGCCTGTGGACCTGCGCCCGGCGACCCGGAGCTGACCTGCGACCCCGCCCGACCCGCGGTGACGCTCGCCGGCGGGCTGCAGGCGCAGGTGTTCGACGCCTGCGCGGGCTGCCACGCCTCGGGCTACCTCTACGGCGACTACACCTCCGCGACGGCCACGGCGGCGGCCACGGTCAACCAGAAGTCGCGCTACGCGGGCATGGCGGGGACGCTGCAGGTGGTCGCGCCCAACGACCTGGCCAACAGCTCACTGTGGCTCAAGGTGCTCGGCGGCACCGCGCGCGGCCGCACCGGCCCGAAGAACGAGAACGTCTTCGGCAAGATGCCCAACGACGGCACGGACCTGAGCAGCGAGCAGAAGCAGCGCCTCAAGGACTGGATCTGCTCCGGCGCGAAGTGACGGTCAGGCCGGCCGGCGCGCCTTGACAGCCTGCGGGTTGCGCCGCTGGTCGGGCGTCGACGCCGGGAACTCGACGAACTCGCACAGCTCGCACAGGCGGCTGTAGATGCGGTCGCCCACGCGGTCGCACAACAACTTCGAGTCCTTCGAGCTCTCGAGCGCGGCCTCGGTGCTGAAGTAGCCGCGCTGGGCGCGCTCCTCGGGCGCCTTGAGGGAGTAGTTGGTGGCGAACAGCGTCACCTTGCCGGCGTTGTAGCGGCGGGCGATCAGCTCATCGAGCGTCTCGAGCTCGAACATGGTGCCGCGGCCCTTGCCCAGCTCGTCGATGGCCAGCACGTCCACCTGCGAGAGCGGGCCGATGATCTCCCCGCCCGACTTGCCGTCCTGAAACCCGCGGCGAATCTGCGAGTAGAGCAGGCTGATCTCCACGTAGGCGGCCTTCACGCCCAGCTCCAGCGTGACGTGCTTGATCGCCGCGCACATGAGGTGCGTCTTCCCGGTGCCGACGGGGCCGCTCAAGATGAAGCCGCGCTGCTCCGGCCAGCGGAAGGCGAACTCGCGCGTCACCTGCAGCGCCCGGTGTTGCTCGGCGTTCGACGGGCGGTAGCTCTCGAGGCTGGCCTGGGCGTGCACGGCGGGCACGCGCGCGTCGGAGAAGCGCTGCGCGCGGCGCTGCAGCTGCGCGCGGGGGCAGGCCGACATCACCTCGTAGCTGCGCCCGTGCTGGGTGGTGGTGCTGGGCAGCAGGCCCGTGCCTCGGCACAGGGCGCAGCCCTCGACGGGGAGCGTGAGGCGCGCGCGCGCGAAGTCGCCCGCCCGCTCGAAGGTGCAGCCACCAGCCTCGCAGGCGTTCGACACGTCGTGCTCCTTCACCATGGCGAGGGGATCCCCCACGCGTGCCGCACCAGCGCGGCCCGGTGGAAGCGGAGCGACTCCCGTCGCGCGCCCGCGGTCACCGCCTGAGTGTTCTCCACCAGTCGCCGGGCCTCGCGCAAGAGCTCATGGCGGCGCTCGGCCGGCAGCGCGCGCAGCAGCAGCGTCATGGCCAGCGCCTCCTGGCGATCGCCGGCCAGGAAGTCGGCGGGCACCGGGAGCCGTTTGACCCAGGCGGGCACCGCGGGCTTCGTGGCCTTCTTGAGCGACGCGACGAGCTTCTTGTGGCGGGTGACCTCGAAGGGCTCGGCGTCGGCCTTCGCCTCGTCGGCCCCGGTGCGGCCGGCGCTGGCCCGCAGGTAGTGGCGGATCTCCGCGTCGACGTGGCGGCGGCAGGCCCTCAGCGAGCGCAGGTGTGTGTCGCCGTCGGCCGCGTCCCACAGGGCCGCCTCCGACGCCTTGCGGATGCCGCGCGCGACGACCTCCACTGGCACGCCCGCCTCCGCCCACGCGTCGAGCAGCTCCACGTCGATGGCCGAGAGGCTCACCCCGCGCCCGCGGAAGGCGACGAAGCAGTCCTGCACGCGTTCGTGGAAGCTGGCAGTGTCAGGGAGGAGACTCATGGGGCGTCGGGCCGGCCGTGTACTGCGTTCTTGACAGTTGCGGAGTGCGATCAGTACAAGCCGCCGCGCTTTCCGTACGCGTCCTTAGCTCAGTGGTAGAGCATCACCTTGACACGGTGGGGGTCGCTGGTTCGAAACCAGCAGGACGCACTCGTCGGCCGGAGTGAGCCGGGTCACCGGCTCCTCCGGCCATCGTATTTCACGCTGCCCCGCGCCCCCCTCACCCGCTAAGGAGCCGGCACCATGGCTCACGTCACCATCACGCTGCCCGACGGCTCGAAGAAGGAAGCCGAGCTGGGCCTCTCCGTCCTCGACTTCGTGAAGAACCACATCGGCCCGGGCCTGGCGAAGGCCGCGGTCTTCGCGCGCGTCGACGGCCACGACGTCGATCTCTCGCGGCGCCTCGAGGCCGACGCCTCGCTGCAGATCTTCACCACCAAGAACGCCGAGGCCCTCGAGGTGGCGCGCCACGACGCCGCGCACATCGTCGCCGACGCCGTGCAGCAGCTCTTCCCCGGCACGCAGGTCACCATCGGCCCGGTGATCGAGGAGGGCTTCTATTACGACTTCTACCGCGAGAAGGACGGCAAGCCCGCCCCCTTCAGCCCCGAGGAGCTCGAGCAGATCGAGAAGAAGGCCAACGAGATCGTCGCGGCCGACCGGCCCTTCGTGCGCTCCGAGGTCTCCGCCGACGAGGCGGTGAAGCTCTTCGAGGCCAAGGGCGAGACCTTCAAGGTCGAGATCGTCCACGACATCGTGGCGAAGGGCGCGAAGACCCTGACCCTCTACACCCACGGCGAGTGGACCGACTTCTGCCTCGGGCCCCACGGCCCCTCCACGGCGAAGGTGGGCGTCATCAAGCTGCTCTCGGCCTCCGGCGCCTACTGGCGCGCCGACCACACCAAGGCGCAGCTCCAGCGCATCTACGGCATCTCGTTCTTCGACAAGAAGGCCCTCGACGCCTGGCAGAAGCAGCGCGAAGAGGCGGCCAAGCGCGACCACCGGCGCCTGGGCCGCGAGCTCGATCTCTTCCACTTCCACCCGTACTCGCCCGGCGCCGCCTTCTGGACCCCCAAGGGCACCGCCATCTACCAGCAGCTCTCGGACTGGATGCGCCGCCTCACCAAGGAGGGCGGCTACGTCGAGATCAAGACCCCGCTGCTCTTCAACAAGCAGCTGTGGATGAAGAGCGGCCACTGGGACAAGTACCGCGAGAACATGTTCCTGGTGCTCGACAGCGAGTCGGGCGAGCACGACTTCTCGCTCAAGCCGATGAACTGCCCGTCGCACCACCTCTACTTCTCGTTCGGCAAGCACAGCTACCGGGAGCTGCCCCTGCGGCTCCACACCCAGGACGTGCTCCACCGCAACGAGGCCGCGGGCGCGCTCGGCGGGCTCACCCGCGTGCGCCAGTTCGCGCAGGACGACGCGCACATCTACTGCCGCGAGGACCAGATCACCGACGAGGTCGCGCGCTTCGTGACGCTGCTCGACCGCGTCTACGCGGCCGTGGGGCTGACCTACGAGGCCAAGCTCTCGACCCGGCCGGTCGTGCGCCTGGGCGACGACGGGCTGTGGGACCGCGCCGAGGCCGCCCTCAAGGACGCGCTCGAGCGCATGAAGGTGCCCTACGAGCTCAAGGAGGGCGACGGCGCCTTCTACGGCCCGAAGATCGACTTCGCCGTGTCCGACAGCATCGGCCGGCGCTGGCAGCTGGGCACCATCCAGCTCGACTACGTCGCCGCCGAGCGCTTCGACCTCGAGTACATCGGCGAGGACAACAAGGCGCACCGGCCGGTGGTGCTCCACCGCGCCATCTTCGGCAGCTTCGAGCGCTTCATCGCCATCCTCATCGAGCACTTCGCGGGCAACTTCCCCACCTGGCTCGCCCCCACGCAGGCGGTGATCGTCACCGTCGCCGACCGCCAGGACGCCTGGGCGCGGCAGGTGTGCGCGCAGCTCGAGAGCAAGGGCTTCCGCGTCGAGTTCGACGATCGCGGCCTGTCCATGCAGAAGAAGATCCGCGAGGCCGAGCTGGCGAAGGTGCCCTACGTGCTCGTCATCGGCGACCGTGAGGTGGAGCAGGGCGCCCTCGCGCCGCGCAAGCACGGCGGCGAAGATCTCAAGTCGATGCCGCTGGCCCAGTTCATCGAGCTGCTCGGCAAGGACGCCGCCATTCCTTGACCGCTCCGGACCGCGTCGTTACGGTCCGCGCCCGGTTGATTTGGAAGTCAACGCAGCACCCCCACAAGCGAGGCAACCATGGCCGTGAAGGACATCCTGGAGACCGAGATCCCCAACAAGCTCAAGGCGAAGCCGGAGCTGGGCAAGGACATCAACGCCACCATCCACTTCGACATCACCGGCGACGGTGGCGGCGCCTGGACGCTCGACTGCGCCAAGGAGTCGGACTGGGTCTCGGAGGGCAAGAACGGTGAGTCGAAGATGACCATCACCTGCTCGGCGGCCGACTTCGAGAAGATCATCTCCAAGCAGATGAACGCGCAGACGGCGGCGATGACCGGCAAGCTCAAGTTCAAGCCCATGGACATGGGCCTGGCGATGAAGCTCGCCAAGCTGCTCGGCTGACCGCGGCGCCGCGTCGCCGACCCGACGGCGCCCACCCCCACGCGGGGCGGGCGCCGTTTTCACGTGGAGGACCCGCCCATGTCGCTGCCGCTCTCTGGACTCAAGGTGCTCGATCTCTCCCGGCTGCTGCCGGGGCCCTACGCCTCGCTGGTGCTGGCGGACCTCGGCGCCACCGTGGACAAGGTCGAGGAGCCGGGCACCGGCGACTACACCCGCCACATGCCGCCGATGAAGGACGACACCTCGGCGCTCTTCCTCGGCCTCAACCGCAACAAGCGCTCCCTCGCCCTCGACCTCAAGACGCCCGCGGGCGTGGCCACGCTCAAGGCCCTGGTGAAGCACTACGACGTGCTCCTCGAGAGCTTCCGCCCCGGGGTGATGGAGCGCCTGGGCTGCGGCTACGAGGCGCTCTCGGCCGAGCACCCGCGCCTCGTCTACTGCGCCATCAGCGGCTACGGCCAGACGGGGCCAGACCGCCTCAAGGCCGGGCACGATCTCAACTACCTCGCCCGCGCCGGGGCCCTGGGCTACGGCGGCGCGCGCGACGGGGCGCCGGCCATGCCCGGCGTGCAGGTGGCCGACATCGGCGGCGGCAGCCTCTTCGCGCTGGTAGGCATCCTCGCCGCGCTCCACGAGCGGCACCGCACTGGCCGCGGCCGCCTCGTGGACGTGTCGATGACCGACGGGGCCCTGGCCTTCCTCCACATGCACCTCGCCGCGCGCCTGGCCCTGGGCGCCGAAGGGCAGCCGCTGCAGCGCGGGCGCGAGGCGCTCAACGGGGGCTTCGCCTGCTACGGGCTCTACCGCACCGCCGACGATCGCTACCTCGCCGTGGGCGCGCTCGAGCCCAAGTTCTTCGCCGGCGTGTGCGCGGTCCTCGGCCGGCCGGAGCTGCTCGAGGGGGCCTACGACACCGGCGAGGTGGGGCTGCGCACCCGCGCGGAGCTGGAGCGCGTGTTTGCTGGCAAGCCGCTCGCCGAGTGGGTGGCGCTCTTCGCTGACCAGGACCTGTGCGTCGAGCCGGTGCGCGAGGGTGACGAGGTGCTCTCCGACCCCCAGCTCGTGGCCCGGGGCGTGTTCCTCCGCGACGGCGACGCGGTGTGGCTGCGCACGCCGCTGGACTTCGGGCCGGTGACGGTGCGGCCCCCGCCGGCGCTGGGCGAGCACACCGCGGAGATCCTCCGGGAGTGCGGCCTTCCGGTAGAGTCGCCCTGATGACCTCGCTCCGGGCCGCCCTCGCGCTGTCGTGCCTGCTCACGGCGCTGGGCTTCGCTGCCTGCGGCGCGACGGAGGAGGTGGCCCCGCCCGCCGAGCACCAGGCCGACATCCGCCAGTGCCGCAGCTTCGAGACGCTGATGCCCAACTTCCTCCGGGCCATCGCCGAGGGGCGCACCGAGACGCTCAAGCGCCTCGTCGAAGAGAAGCTCCTCGTCGAGCCCCGCGAGGGCGTGCCGCCGCCCATCAATGACGTGCTGCGGTCGATCTTCAAGACCCTGGAGCGCCTGGCGCTCAAGCCGCCTGAGGTGGGGGCTCCCGCGGGCGAGCACTGCGCGCCCACCGCCGCGCCGCCGCCGCTCGAGCAGTCGAACGAGCTGTGCGAGCTGCGGCGCTCGCTCGACGTGCTGGTGCATCAGGGCAAGGGCATCGACGCGGTGAACCTCGTCGAGCCGCAGCTGCTGCTCCTGCTCAACTACGTCACCGGGGCCGGGCTCGACTGCAAGGGCCGGCCGCGCCGCTCGCACTACGAGGTGGCCGGGCTCGTCTCGAGCTTCTGCACGCAGACGCAGGACTGCCAGCTCGTCGACGGGCTCGACGCGGTGATCGCCTTCTCCGCCTACCTGCGCACCGCCGACGGCCGCGCCCTCGTCACGCACGTCAATGAGCTGGTGGGTAAGCCGTCGATCCGCGGGCTGCTCGACCCGCAGGCGCTCACCGAGGACGACCTGGTGGCCATCGTGCGCGGGCTGCTGCCGGCGCTGCAGAACCCCGACGCGCAGGCGCTCGAGAACGCCTTCAACACGCCGCTGCTCCCGGAGCAGGTGCGCATGGACCTGCGGCCGGTCGTCGACGACTTGAAGAAGCTCATCGTGCGCGACGAGCTCATGCGCCCCGTGAAGCGCTCGCTCAACTGCTACGTGGTGAAGGACCGCAACCTCGATCTGGTGCGCATGCTGTACCGCCTGGGCATCGAGGAGGCCTGCGAGGCCTTCGGGCTCACGCGGCTCGCGGGCGCGGTGGAGGGCATCCAGGCCGTCGACCAGCGCGGCTCCCTCGTCTACCTCGCGGGCACCCTGGCGAGCGCCGTGCGCGCCGACGAGCTGGCCATCGACTCCGCCGCCCTGGTCTGCCGCGACCTGTTCTCCACGGCCCGGGCGCCCGGGGAGGCGCGCTCCAACGCGGAGCTCGCCCTGCCGGTGGCCGCCGATCTCGTCGGCGCCGGCGTGGTGAACGAGGCCATCTGCGCCATGGACACGCTGCTCTTCGGGTGCGCCGGCGGGGCCCAGCCGGCCTGCCGGTGAAGGCGCAGCCTCGCTCACCCTTGCCCACACTGTAGGCCAGCCCGTCTGGAGACAGGGGATTGGCGGATGGGCCGGGAGTGGTAGCATCCTCAAAGCCCGTCGTCGTTCGGGTCAAAGGGTTCTTGCCGGAGAGACCATGAAGAAGCTGCTGTGGTTGTCGATCGCCGTGCTCGTCGCCGCCCCTGCTTTCGCGCAGGACAAGGGCGTCAGCTACAAGAAGCAGACCGAGTACAGCTTCGAAGACGACACCATCGAAGGCGACTTGACCAAGCCCGACGGTGAGTACGTGGAGGCGCGGAAGAAGGTGAAGCATTCCAACCTGATCCGCATCCGCGAGGAGTTCAAGGACAAGGTCATGCAGTCGGTCGGTGAGCTCTAGCCCTTCGCCCAGGCAGGAACCCGGCGCGCTGCCGGCTGTCTGACCCAAGGCATCATTTTCGTAGCCCCATTCCAGGAGGCGGCCCGTGGCTGTTCCACTTACTCTCAAGGTCTTCAAGGGCGAGGAGCTCATCGCCACCAAGGACTACGACCGCGACATCATCAAGATCGGTCGGCTCTCGTCGGCGCACCTGTGCCTCGACGACGAGAAGGTCTCCCGCATCCACTCCGTGATCGAGGTCGCGCCCGACGGCAGCCTGTCGATCATCGACATGGGCAGCGTCGAGGGCACCTTCGTCAACGGCAAGCGCGTCAACAAGGGCACGCTCCAGTTCGGTGACGAGGTGAAGGTCGGCAACACCACCATCAAGGTGGAGCAGGCCGGCGCCATGCCCTCCATCGCGCCCAGCGTGGCCCCGGTCGCCGAGGCCGCTGAGAGCGTCGAGCTCACGGCCCCCATCGTGCCGGTGGTCGCGGCGCCGGTCGAGGTCGCGCCGCCGGCCGCGGTCGAGGTGGCGCCGCCCGCTCCCGTCGAGGCGCCGCCGGTGCCGGTCGCCGCGGTGATGTCGGTGCCCGTCGCCCAGCCCGTGGCCGTCGCCCAGCAGGCGATGGTGCAGCAGGTGATGCAGACGGTGCCGGTGCCCATGCCGCAGCCCGTGGCCGAGCCGCCGCCGCCCCCGCACGTGCAGGACGAGGGCACCGGGGCCAGCGTGCACGCGCGCCCCCGGCGCAAGAAGGGCACGGGGCCGCTGGGCCTCGAGCTGCGCTTCCTCTGGGGCGATCAGATGGTGGGCGAGTACTTCATGCACCCCGACGTGGAGCGCACCTTCACGGTGGGCAGCGCGAAGGGCGTGGGCTTCGAGATGGGCGACGCCAAGCTCCAGGCGCCCAGCTTCGAGCTGGCCCGCTTCGGGAAGAACGGCGCCACCATTCGCTTCACCTCGAAGATGAACGGCGAGCTGCAGCGCCGCTTCGGTGAAGAGACCATGACGCTCGACGAGGCGCGCAAGCGCGGCCTGGCCTCCAGCGACGGCGACGCCATGGCCATCACGCTCCAGCACGAAGACTTCGCGTGGATCGACCTGGGCGGCGTGGTGGTGGAGATCTTCTTCCAGCCGCAGCCCAAGGCCGTCTTCGTGCCCTTCGCGGAGTCGGTCGACTTCACCGTCCTCAACATCTTCCTGGTGATGTTCTTCCTCGCGGCGCTCTTCATCATCAGCGCGGCGAACCTCGACGCGGAGGGTGAAGGCTTCGACGACGAGCTCAACTCGAACTCGGCGCGCATCGCCAAGCTGCTGATCAAGCCGCCCGAGAAGAACCCCATCCTCCAGAAGTTCGAGAAGAAGAAGGACTCCGGCGAGATCGCCCAGAAGCACAAGGGCGACGAGGGCCAGATGGGCAAGAAGGACGCGCCCAAGCGCTCCGCCCACGCGGCGCCCAAGGGCGACCCCAACAACAAGGACCAGGCGCGCCTGCTGGTCTCGAAGGTGTTCGGCGGCACCGGCGGCGGGATCTCGACCATCTTTGGCCACCAGGGCCTCGGCGGTGAGCTCAAGAGCGCCATGGGCAACATGTTCGGCGCGGCCCCCGGCGACGCCGGCGGCTTCGGCGGCCTGGGCCTGCGCGGGTCGGGCTCCGGCGGCGGCGGCGTCGGTGACACCGTCGGCATCGGCGGCATCGGCACCAAGGGCCGCGGCGGCGGCACCGGCGGCTACGGCTCCGGCGTGGGCGTGCTCGGCGGCAAGAAAGACGTGGACATCGGCATCACCTCTGGCGAGCCGACGGTCATGGGCTCGCTCGACAAGGAGCTCATCCGCAAGGTCATCCACGCGAACCGCGGGCAGATCCGCTACTGCTACGAGAGCCAGCTGAACCGGCACCCGAACATCAACGGCAAGGTGGCGGTGAAGTTCGTCATCTCGCCCACCGGCGCGGTGTCGACCTCGTCGGTCGCCCAGTCGAGCGTGGGCAACGCGGAGCTCGAGGCCTGCGTCGCCGGCCGCGTGCGCACCTGGATGTTCCCCAAGCCCAAGGGCGGCGGCGTGGTCATCGTCACCTACCCCTTCATCTTCAAGCAGTCGGGCCAGTAGCCGCCTGGCCCCCTGCCGCAGGGCGCGCGCCCTCGCTTCCCCCCCGGGGAGGCGGGGGCGTCGTCGTGAAAGCTCTTTCTCGTTTCTCTTCTGGCGCTGCGCTAGGGTGCCGCCTCCATGACGCGCGTCCTCCTCCTCGCTCTGGCCGTCGTTTCGTCCGCCGCGCTTGCCCAGGGGGCCGCCCGGCCGCTCGAAGACAAGAAGGCGGTCACCTACAACGAGATCGAGCGGGGCTTCTTCTTCGAAGCCCGCGGCGGCTTCTGGGGCGTGCTGAACCCGCCCGCGCGCGCCGGCGGCACCACCTACTTCTCGCCGGGCCAGGCCCTCGGCGTGGAGCTCGGCTACGACATCGGCGAGCGCCTCTCGCCCAGCCTCTTCCTCATCGGCTCGTCGAACCGCATGGGCAGCGACTACTCGGGCCTGGCCACCACGCCGGCGTCGGGCGACTTCGCGGCGCTCACGCCCGGCGCCGCGGTGAAGTTCCGCCTCGTGGGCCTGACCGACAACCAGGACGTGCAGCGCACGTGGATCTACGTGCGCGCCGGCGCGGGCGTCGTCTTCTACAGCCCCCAGGCGCTCCTGCCGACGCTCGACGTGATGATCTCCGCCGGCCCGGGCATCGAGTACTTCACCCGCCTGCGGCACTTCGTCATCGGCCTCGAGGCGAACTTCAACTTCATGGCGCTGACCGGCTCCATGGGCTTCTCCATCCTCCCCACGGTCAAGTACGCCTTCTGACGGGCTTGACGCCGCGTCCCTTTGCCTGACAAGGCCCTCTCGTGGGCCCGGCCTGTCGCCGGTGCACCAGACACACGAGAGAGACCATGACGACGGCACAGGACAACAAGGCGAAGGGCCCCGGGCAGCGCGGGCAGGGTGGCGGCGGCTTTTCGTTCGACGATCGCAAGGACGGCAGCCGCGGCGGCCGCGGTGATCGCGATGGGCGCGGCGGCGGTCGCAAGGACGGTGCCGGCGGCGGCGCGTCGTACCGGGTGGTGAACGAGCTCGGCGCCGTCGAGAAGGCCCTCACCAAGGCCGACTTCATCGCCATGAAGGAGCCCCTGGGCGCCGTGCTGCGGGCCGTCAAGCCGCTGCGGCTCAAGTCGCTCGAGCAGATGGACCTCAACGCTCGCGGCCGGCTCATCACCTCGCTCCTGCGGGTGACCCGCCTGCCGAAGCCCGCCGCCAGCGAGGTCGCCCCGGCTGAGCCCGCTGAGGTCGCCGCCGCCCCGGTCGCCGAGGCGGCCCCCGTCGAGGAGGCCCCCACCGAGGCGCCCGCCGAGGCCGGTGCCACCGAGGCCGAGGCCGTTGAGGCCGCCGCGCCCGAGGCAGCGGCAGAGCCGGCCCCGCCGGAGTCGGCGTCGCCTCCGGCCGCCCCGGTCGAGCTGCCCGCCGCCCCGCAGGTCGACCCGAAGATGGCGGCCTGGACCGAGGTGCAGTTCACCATCGGCCTCATCTGGTCGGCCGTTGGCGCGCCCGAGCCCGCCGCGCCTGCCTTCGAGGCCGCGGGCCGTCAGCCCACCGAGGCCGAGCTCGCTGCGCCCC
>CAYUZK010000183.1:0-12455 GCA_964449625.1 uncultured Archangium sp. | reverse complement strand
ACGAGGTACCGGAGGCGAAGTCGGACGTCGCCGCGACCCCAGGCGTCTTCGATCTGTCCGACGAGGCACCGGCGCCGAAGTCCGACGCCGCCGCGACCCCGCGCGCCTTCGAGCGCTCTGATGAGGTCGCTGAGGCGGCCGCGTCCTCGGGCGGTCCGGGAGCCGCCCTGGCGCCGTCGTCCGGCGTCTACGATCTGTCTGACGAGGCCGACCAGGCGCCGCCCCCGGCCAGTCCGCGAGCCGCCGCGGTGCCGGCGTCGGGCGTGTACGATCTGTCCGACGAGGCCGACGAGGCCGCAGCCGTCACGGCGCCGCCACCGCCCGCGCCCTCCGGCCCAGTGTACGAGCTGAGCATCGAGGCCGAGCCCCCAGCTCCAGCCGTTCCTGCGCAAGCGGCACCCTCCGCTCGTTCGCCCAGTCCGGCAGCGGCGGACGTCGGCGCGGGAGTGCTCAGCGCCGCTGGAGGTGCTGCGTCGGGTGCACCGCGCAGTGCCGCACAGGCGCCCACCGCCGCGGGCGCTGTCGCGTCGAGTGCGGCTCCGGAGCCGACGATCAAGGCTGCGGCACCCTCGACGCTCCCGCCCGCCGTCGCCGACGCCCCGCCGCCTCCTGGCATTGCGCCCGTCAGCGCGCCCGAGGGCGGGCTGCCCCCCGGGCTGCGGCCGAAGCGCCCGGCGGAGCCACCTGCCGCCGCGGCGCCCGCCTCGAGCCGCATCTGGATTCCTCCTGGCTTCACCCCGCCCACCGGCACCGTGGGCGAGGCCGCGCCGTCCGCGCTGCCGGTCTCCGCGGGCGCGCCCACCAGCGACCCGGAGCTCGCCACCGATCTCGAGCGCGGCCTCCAGGCCTTCATGCAGTTCGACCCCGACGCGCCGCAGGCCCCCGCGCCCCCACCGGCCGTCACCGCCGGCGGCTTCACGGAGCTCGATCTCGAGGGCGACTCGCTGCTCCATGCCGTCGAGGCCGCGGCCGCGGCCTTGAGCCCCGCGCAGCCGAGCGTCGAAGAGGCGATGGAGGCGCCGGAGGAGGCGCGGCCCGAGGCCGGCGACCTGCCGAAGATCCCGCTCTTCTCCGATCTCCCCGAGGAGGCCTTCATCGCGCTCTTCGAGCAGTGCCCGCTGCAGCGCTTCGACGCCGGCCAGCTCGTCTTCGAGGTGGGCGACAAGGCCGACGCCTTCTACGTCATCTGCGCCGGCAGCACGCGCGTGTTCCGCATGGAGAACGGCCAGCGCCGCGACCTGGCCACGCTCGAGGAGGGCGCCTTCTTCGGCGAGCTCGCGCTGCTCTCCGACGCGCCCCGCAGCGCGTCGGTCGAGGCGGCGGAGGAGGACACCCAGGTGCTCGTCATCTCGGCGGAGGTGCTGCGCGAGCTGTCCACCGCGCACCCGGCGGTGGCCACGGCGCTCAAGAAGTTCTCGCGTCAGCGCATGCTGACGAACCTGATGAACAACGCGCCGCTCTTCGCGCCGTTCAACCGCAGCGATCGCCGCGACCTCGTGCAGAAGTTCCGCGCCCGCGACGTGCCGCGCGGCGAGGTGCTGGTGCGCGAGGGGCAGGGGAGCGACGGGCTCTATGTCGTGCTCTACGGCGAGGTCGAGGTGGTGGCGAAGGGCCGCACGCTGGCGACGCTCCGCGAGGGCCAGGTCTTCGGCGAGATGTCGCTGCTCCAGCGCTCGCCGGCCACGGCGTCGGTGCGCGCGACCCGCCATACCTCGCTCCTGCGGCTGCCCAAGGCCGACTTCGACACGCTGATCCTCAGCCACCCGCAGGTGCTCGAGCACGTGGCCGAGCTGGTCGACGAGCGCCAGAAGGCGAACGCCGCGGCCGGCATGCTCTGACGCGCCGCTACTCGGGGGCGTGCAGCTTCTCGAGGTACTCGTCGCGGGTGAGGAGGCCCGACTCGATGAGCAGCTCGAGCAGCACGCGCACCGCGCGCACCTGCGACCCGCTGAGCTCCTCGAGCGCGTCCACCTTCTCGCGCAGCACGGCGATCTCCTCGCGCAGCTGCGCCTGGCTCCCGGGAGCGGCGCCGTCACCGCGGGCGGGCGCCACGGCGGCCGCGGGCTTCGGCGGCGCCGGCTCGGGCATCGCCTCGCCCATGAGCGCGTCGAGCTCGTAGGTCGTCTCGTTCACCACCAGCGCCTCCGGGCGGAGGGTGGGCGCCACCTGCACGTTCTCGCCGAAGTAGTGGCGGCGAATGGCGCGCTCGATGGCCGAGGCGGTGCTGACCGTCGGCAGCACCTTGAGGTTGGTGGCGAACTCCAGCGCCTGGAGGTGCTCGAAGTTGGTGGGGTCGGAGGTGGCCAGCCGCAGCGTGCGCGCCGCCGGGTCGCCGCCCAGCGGAAAGACGCCGTAGCGCTCGCAGAGGTCGAGCCGCAGGAGCGCCGTGGTGCCCGGCGGGAGCGTGGCGGTGTCGAGATCGACCGTCGGCAGCTCGAGCTGCCGGGCCAGCACCTCGCTCATGCCCGTCTCGGTGATGAAGCCCATCTCGACGACGGTGCGGCCCAGGCGGCCGCCCCACTTGCGCTGCTCGTTGAGGGCGGCCTTGAGCTGCTGCTCCTCGATGAGCCCCGCTTCGATCAGCAGGTCACCGAGGCGCCGACGTCGTCCCGCGGGGGGCATCGGAAGGGTTACTGCGCCTTCTCGTCGCGCGCCGGCGGGTCCAGCTTCTTCGCCTCGGCCTTCTCGGCGGCCGAGGGCGGCTTGAGGCGCAGCATCTTGAAGCTGCCCTCGCCGCCCTTGAGCGTGAAGAGCGCCGCCATGCCCACCGACTTGGTGCTGTCGTTCATGTCCCAGCCCATGGTGTCGGCGGGGCCGGGGTTCAGGTAGAGCGCCGTCGTCACCTCGCCCTCCTTGAGGAGCTGCGTGCCCGCGACGTCCTTCGTCGCCCGGCCGCCGGCCTCCTTGATGTTCGAGAAGAAGCCGAAGGCGATCTTCGCCTCGGTGAGGGCCTGGGCGATGGCCTCGTCGCCGACGTTGCCGCCGGCGCCCGCGAAGTCGAGGGCCTGGTTGCCGTCGCCGTGCGGCGGGCCGTGGGCCACGAGCGCCACCGGCGTCTTCGCGTCCTTCGCGGCCTTCACCACCTCGGCCACGGTGCTCTTCACGTACTGGCAGCCCGTCTTGCAGTTGATGTAGCTGGGGTCGTGGTAGCCGGGCAGCGAGACGAGCGTGAGCTCCGGGAACTCGACCACCCGCACCTCGTTCATGTTGATGATGTTGGGGAACTTCGCCTTCGCGGCGTTGACGCCGTCGGTGTACTCGGCGCGGCACTCGCGGTTGCCGATCACCACGAAGACCGGCAGGTTCGTCGCGCCGAGCGCCTCGAGCACGCGGCCGATGCCGCCGGCCACCTCGCCCACGTCGCCCGTCACCACGATGGCGTCGGCCTTCTCGTCGACGAAGAACTTCACGTACTTCTTGAGCGCCAGCATGTTGAGGCCGGAGTCCTCGTTCACCGGGCCCAGCACGCCGAAGGTGAGGGCGCCGTCAGCGTCGGCCGTGGTGAAGGCGAGGCGGGCGCCCGTCTGGGTGCCGACGCGCGCGCCGAACTTGAGCTCCGTCGCCGGGCCTGGGTCCAGCGGGGCCGCGCACTCCTTCTCGACCCGCGGCTCGGGGGGCACCGCCGGCGGCACCACAGGCTTCGGGGCCTCCACCGGCTTCGGCGGATCGACCTTCTTCTCCGTACAGGCCCACAGGGCCAGCGACATCCCCAGCACGGCTACAGCCCACCGAACGCTCTTCATCACGGAGTTCCCCCTCGCAAGTCGTTGAAAGGTCGACGCCTCGTAGCGGAATCAAGCTCGCTGGTCCAGAAGCTTCGGAGTAGGACGCAGCCCATGCGCGCCGCACTCCTGTTGATGGCGATGGGCCTTGGCTTCCTGGGCTGTGCACACCGGCCGTTGAGCGCGTCGTCGCTCGACGAGACGCGGCAGATCGCGTTCCTCGCGCGCATCGAAGACGAGGCGGGGCCACGCTCGCGGGTCTTCCGCGAAGACAGCGCGTATCGCCCGGTGCTGGCGCCGCGCCGCATCGATGACAAAGAAGCCGACCGGCGCCTGGGCAACGTGCTGGCGGCGGGCTCCTTCGACAAGAGCAAGCGGCTGACGGCCCACACCATCTCGCGCTTCGAGCTGGCCGACTCACTGCGCTCGAACACGCTCGCGCTGCTGCCGAACACCTCGCCCTGGGCGGAGGTGGTGCAGCCGGTGGAGGTGGCCCGCGTGCTCGAGAGCTTCCTCGTGCAGGAGGTGCCGGCCAACGCGCCCGACTACCAGCGGCTGCTCGCGCTGGGCGCCGACACGGTGGTGGAGATCGTCGTGGAGGAGTACGGCATGCGCAGCAAGGGCGGCAAGGCCGGCGCCTACGTGGTGGGCTTCGCGCGCATGTTCCGCATCGACGGCCCGACGCTGTACGTGCGCCGCTTCGTGTCCGACGACGTGTCGGCGGGGCTCGATCACCTCGACCCCTTCGCGGTGTCGAAGAACGCCACGCTCTTCAAGGATCGCGTGAAGCAGCTCGTGCTCGCCGTGTCGGCGCAGGTCGCGAAGGACCTGACGCCGGCCGAGCGCCGCGAGGGCGCGCCCTCGACCGGGCCCGTGCGGCGGCAGACGCAGCCGGTGGTGCCCGTGCCGGCCGACGACGATCCGCTCTGAGTCGCGCGTCGGCGTAGAGGCAGCGCGCGTGGAGCGAGGGGCCGAAGGCTGACTCGGCCTCCGCGCTGAGGCGCCCAACGTCACGCGCCGCGCGCTGACTCAGCGGTCTCGACGTCGCCGCCGCGCCAGGCCACCGAGCGCCAGGAGCGCGAGCAGCCCGCCCGGGTCGACGCTGCCGCAGCCGCAGCCCAGGTCCGTCGTGCCGCCGCCGCCGCTCCCGCCGCCGGTGCCTCCGCCCTGGCGCCCGCCGCCGGAGCCCGTGGTGCCGCCGCCACCCCCGCTGCTGCCGCCGCCACCGCCGCTGCCGGAGCTGTCGATGCAGCGGTAGGCGCCCGCGTAGATCATGCACTCGGTGAAGAGCGGACACGTGGCCGGGTCGCTCGGGTCGCAGGTGCCACGGCACACGCCGTTGATGCACATCGCCCCGGTGCCGCACACGCGCACGTCGGGCTGGGTGCCGCACGGCTCGTTCACCGCGCTCACCTGGTCGGGGCAGCCGCACACGCCGGCGCCGCCGGTCGTCGTCTGCACGCAGGTCGCGCAGGCGCTGCCCAGGTTGACGTTGCACGGGTCGTAGCAGCGGCCCAGGTAGCAGGTGAGGCCGGTGTTGCACTGGCCGGCGTTGGTGCAGGGCGAGCACTTGCTCCCCTCTGTTCCGGGCACGCACACGGCGAGCGCATTGACCTGCTGGCAGGTCTGGCCGGTGGGGCACGAGGCGAGCGGCTGGTTGATGTCGCACAGCGCGCGGCAGACGGTGTTGGCGCTGCCGACGCAGGCCAGGCCGTTGCCGCAGATGGCGATGGCGCCTGAGACCTGGCCGCAGGGCTCTCCGGCCGAGGCGATCTCGTCGGCGCAGCCGCAGGCGCCGCTGCCGGTGGGCCCCGCGAAGCACGCCAGGCAGGAGCCCGGGCTCTGCAGGTTGCACGGCGAGCGGCAGCGCCCGTACACGCAGGTGAGGCCCTGCGCGCACTGCCCGCTGTTGCACGGCTGGCAGGTCGTCGGCAGCGTCGAGCCCGGCAGGCACACGCTGGAGGGGTCGCCCGTGAGCGGCGCGCAGATGTTCCCCGTGGCGCAGGTGGTGTTCGCGCAGGCGTTGCAGAAGCCCCCCTGACCCGAGCCGGCGCAGCACGGCCGGCAGTAGGCGGTGGGCGAGTCGGCGGTCTCGCGGGTGCACACGTTGCAGCTCTGGCAGACGCCCGACACGGTGCAGGGGTCGCCCGGCGCGCCGCGCGGCACGCAGGAGCCGCCCGAGCAGGTGTAGCCCGTCGCGCAGTTCGCGTCGGTGGTGCACTGGTTGGTGCAGGTGCCGCTGGTGGGCACGCAGAAGCCGTCGGGGAGCTGGCAGGTGTTGCCCGCGGGGCACTGCGCCGTCTCTGAGCAGCTGCTGCTGCAGAAGGTGACGCCGGTGGAGAAGCGCAGGCACAGGCCCGCGCTGCACTCGCCGCCGCCCTGACAGAACTTGCACTGGTCCGGCGCGCCGACCTGCGGCAGGCACGCGAAGCCGTCGGTCGAGGCCTGGCAGGCGTAGCCCGTCGGGCAGCTGTCGCCCTCCGCCGCGCAGTTCTTGGTGCACATCTTCGTCGTCGCGCCGCTGCGGCCCTCGCAGACGAGGGTCGTCTGGCACTCCGAGGCCAGCGTGCAGGCGGCGCCCTGGCCGCCGGTGGTGGTGATGGGCGGGTACACGGTGCACACGTCGGTCTGATCGGTCGAGGTGAGCGTGCGCTTCGCCGTCGCGGGCTGCACGGTGGGGTACATCACCGCGCTGCCGACGTTGCCGGTGTGGTCCAGGCCGAGGAAGTGGCCGGCCTCGTGGAGCACCACCGACTCGACGTCGTAGGTGTTGGCCGCGAGGTTGGTGGACCACGAGAGGTTGTTGTTGAGCTCCATGTCGGCGTCGAAGATCTCGTTGTTGCTCGTGAAGTACGTGCCGGTGGTGATGGCCAGCTCGTAGGTCAGGTGCACCCACGAGGTGCCCCCGAGCCAGATGACGAAGTTGTTGCGATCCTGCGGGGCGATGGCCGAGAGCCCCGAGGGCGAGCTGAAGGTGCCGCCGTAGGACGTGTTCCAGCTCGTGGAGCACGAGGTGACGAGGCTCGAGTTCCACGCGCCGAAGGCCGTCTGGGCGATCTGGATCGCGGTCGAGTGCGCCACGTTGCCGGTGATGGAGTTGCCGCCGGTGTTCTGCACCGAGGCCGCGTGCCTCCACACCGGGTAGCAGCGGCCGTTGAGGCAGGTGGTGCCCATGGCGCAGGCGCTCCCGCAGGCCGGCACGCCCCACTTGCGCCCGCTGGGGTCGGCCTGGGCGACGTGGGCGCTCAAGGTGAGGGCCGCGAGGAGCAGCCACGCCGCGTGCTGCCTCATCGCGCACCGCCCTTCACCGCGGCCCGAATTCGCGAGAGAAACGTGTCGGGGCTGCCGAGGAGCTCGACGCCGCCGGTGCGCTCGACGGCCCGGCCCTGCGCGGTGGCGAAGGCGAGGCCCTCGGTCTGGCGCACGGCGGCCGGCTGCCCGCGCCACTCGCCCAGGCTCACCTTGCCGGCCGAGAGGCTGCTCACCCGGAAGACGCCGGGCTCGTCGGGTGCCACCTCGAGGAAGAGCACGCAGTCTTCGCCTTCGCGGAAGCGGGCGACCCCGGCCACCGCCTGGCCGATGGGGCCGACCTCACCGCCGGGCTGTTTCACGAGGATGGTGGCCTGCGGCTTGCCCTTGAGGGTCTCGGCGACCACGATCTCGGTCCATGTCCAGATGCGGGTGCGCTCTTCGTTCCACCCCGCCACGGAGCGCACCGCGCGGCCGCGCACGATGGTGGGCACGCGGCGCGCCATGTCGTCGAGGCTCTCGTCGACCACGACGCTGGCGCTAGCGAGTGCGGCCAGGCACACCGCGGCGAGGGCGGCGAAGCGGGCAGGGGACTGAGGCTGCATGGACGTCTCCAGGGACTGGGGGCGGCGCGCGGGGCCCGCGCCGAGATGGCAGATCGAGTCTAGCCAGAACCGCCCCGCTGCTACACTCCCCGCATCGTGGCCGAGCGGGTGATCATCTTCGTGAGCAGCGGTGGGTATGAGGCCGCCTGGCAGAGCACCTCGCTGGGCATCACCGCCGCGGCCCTGGGCGACGAGGTGACCTTCGTCTTCGCCTTCGAGGCGCTGCGGGCCCTCGCGCGCGGGGCCTTCGGCGAGCCCCTGCGCGGCGCCGACGGAGAGGCCGCCTCCCGGGCCGTCGCTCTCGACGCGCCGCGGCCGGCGAAGATGCTGGCCGACGCGCGAGGCCTCGGCGCCCGGCTGCTGGCCTGCGACACGACCGTGAAGTTGAGCGGCCTCGAGCCCGCGACGCTCGCGGCGGGCGGGGTGCTCGACGAGGTGCTGGGGCTGCCGCAGATCTGGCGGCTCACCGCCGGCGCGAAGGTGCTCAGCTTCTAGCGAGCTCCGGAAACACCACGGCCCCGAGCCGACCACGCTCGAGGCCGCAGGGCAGGGCGCCGCCGGGGCGCCAGCGTCAGAACTGCTCGACGATGCGGAACTCGACGGTCACCGGGTTCGCCGAGCTCGAGCTCGTGAGCTTGCTGCAGGTGTCGCCGAGGAACTTCACCTTGTTGGTGCCGAAGTCGTAGCTGAAGGTCTGCGCGCCGGCGACGAGGCTCTGGTTGTCCACGATGACCGAGAGGAAGCGCGCGTCGGACGGCCGGGCCGAGAGCGTGTACTCGCAGGGGTCGCCGCTGAGCGAGTCGGAGATCTTCCGCAGCGCGTCGGCGAGCTCGGCGCCGTTGGCGGCCTGGAAGAAGCCCTGCGCGCACTGCAGCGTGGCGGTGTTGCAGGTGTTGCCCGCGCCGCACTCCGCGTTGGTGCCGTTGGGGCAGTCGCGCGCGAAGCCACCCTCGGCGGCCATGGCGTTGAGCACCTCGGGGCCGTCGCCGGCGTTCAGGTCGGCGCCGAAGCCGACCACGATGGTGCGGATGCCCTTCTGCCGCAGCTCGCGCACCTTCTGGATGGAGCCGTCGCGGTCGAGGCAGCCGAGCGAGCACAGCGTGCTGGCGCAGGTGGTGGTGGTGCACTTGCAGGCGTTCACCTGGGCAGCGCAGGCCATGGTCGCGCCGCTGCAGCTGCCGCAGACGTTGGCGTCGCACTGGCAGACCTGGTTGGGGTTGGTCTCGTTGCAGTTCGGCAGGCCGTCCGTCAGGAGCAGCACGAAGTCATCGCGCAGGTCCGCCGAGTCGTTGAGGCCCGGGTAGGTGCCGAGGAACTGCAGCGACGAGCCGGTGGGCGTACCGCCGGTGGGCATCAGGCCCTGGATGCGCGCGTTGATCTGCTGCGCCGCCTGCGTGAGCGTCGCGTCGGTGCCGTTGTCGTTCGGCGTTGGCGCCGGCAGCGCCACGTCCACCGCCGACGAGGGGCCGCAGAGGTTGTTGGTCGGGTAGATGGTGACGCCCATGCGCGCGATGGTGCCCGACGACTGGAGGAAGGTCGCCATGGCGCTCTTCATCTCCGAGATGCGCGTGGCGCAGCCGGCAGGGCAGGGGTTCGAGGCGCTGCCGCAGCCCGCGGTGCAGTTCGGGCCGCCCGGGTTGATGGGCGCGAGCATGGAGCCCGAGTTGTCCACCAGCATCATCACGTTGGGCTTGAGCCGCTTGCTGGCGACGATCGTCTTGTCCGTCGTCTGCGCCACCGCCAGCGGCACCACGCGCTCGAAGTCGTACGTCTGGCACCCCAGCGCGACCACCACCAATGAGAGCAACCCGGCGAAACGAGTCATGTCGAAGGACCCTAGCACGAGAAAAAAGCCATGCACCTCGCGTGATGAGTGGCAGGGGCCGCTGGCTTCCGTTTCGGCTTTTCGCCATACCCCCGCCCACGGATGAAGCTCGTCGTCCTCAGCCGCTCTCGCACCATCCCCTCCACGCGGCGGCTCGTGGAGGCGGGGAAGGCGCGCGGCCACCAGGTGCGGGTGCTCAACCCGGCGCAGGTGTCGGTGCACCTCGACACCAGGAAGTCGCGCCTGCTCTACCGGGGCAAGGTCGTCCGCCTGCCTGACGTGGTGATCCCCCGCGTGGGCACCTCCATCGCCAGCTACGGGCTCGCCGTGGTCGACCAGTTCGCCGCCCGCGGCGCCATCGTCATGAACGGCGCCCGCGCCATCGAGCTGTCGCGCAACCCCGCCCGCTGCCTCCAGCGCCTCTCGGCGGCCGGCCTCAACATCCCCGCCACCGTGATGTCCCGCGACGTCGGCCAGCTCCAGTCGATGGTGGAGCGCGTCGGCGGCGTGCCAGTGCTGGTGAAGCTGCTCCAGGGCAGCGAGCGCCGCGGCGTCATGGTGTGCGAGTCGCGCGGCTCCCTCGAGGCCGCCCTCGAGGCGGTGCTGGGCCTGGGCCACAACATCGTGCTCCAGGAGTACGTGCGGAAGGCCCAGCGCGACGTGCGAGTGTTCGTCGTCGGAGGCGTCGCCCTCGCCGCGGTGGTGCGCGTGCCCCGGCCCGGGCGCCTCTCGCGCACCCTGGCCCGCTTCGCCCGCCTCGAGCCCTGCAAGCTGACGCCGTCGCTGCGCCTGGCCGCCGAGTCGGCCGCGGCCCTCTGCGAGCTCGAGGTGTGCGCCGTGGATCTGCTCCAGGTCCGCCGCCAGCGCGCCGCCAAGGTCTTCGAGCTCAACTGCTCGCCCGCGCTTCCCGAGATGGAGGCCGCCACCGGGGTGGACCTCGCCACCGCCATCATCAAGCGGGCCGAAGACCTGCTCGAGGCGCGAGGGCCTTGAAACCCGGAGCGTTTCAGCGTCATACAGGCTCCATGAAGCGCATCGCGGTGCTGGTGACGACGAGCTGGGCCCTGCTGGCCTCGGCGGCTGAGGTGGACCCGTCGAAGTTCTACGAGGTCACGACGGACGGCTCGACGACGTCGCTCAAGGCCGGCGAGAGCGGCAAGGTCGTCATCGCCATCAAGGTGAAGGACGGCGCCCACGTGTCCGACGAGGCGCCGCTCAAGATCGAGCTCTCCAGCAAGCAGTCGAAGCTCGCGAAGGAGAAGCTGACCCTCGCCGACTCGCTCAACAAGAAGCCCGAGGGCGCCACCGACTACCCCGACCCGCGCTTCGAGGTCGGCTTCACGCCGGCCACCCAGGGCCCGACCTCGGTCGAGGCGAAGCTCACCTTCTTCATCTGCACCGAGAAGCTCTGCGCGCGGCAGACGAAGCAGCTCTCGCTGCCCGTGGAGGTGCTGTGAGCCTCATCATCTTCGGCCTCAACCCCGTGCTCGAGGCGCTCCGCGCCGCGCCCGCGCGCATCGAGCGCATCTCGGTGTCGGAGGGCTCGCTCAACCCGCGCGTCATCGGCGAGCTCACCGCGCTGGCCACCGAGGCCCGCGTGAAGCTCGAGCGCGTCGATCGCGAGCGCCTCGCCCGCCTCTCCGAGGGCGGCGTGCACCAGGGCGTCGTCGCCGAGGTGCGCGACTTCGAGTACGTCGGCCTCACCGAGCTCATCGCCCGCGCCAAGAAGAACGAGCGTCAGCCGCTGGTGGTGCTCCTCGACGGCATCCAGGACCCGCACAACCTCGGCGCCATCATCCGCTCCGCGCACGCCTTCGGGGCCCAGGGCGTGGTGATCATGAAGGACCGCGCCGTCGGCGTCACCGCCGTCGCCACCAAGACCTCGGCCGGCGCCACCGCGCACTGCGACGTCGCCCGCGTCACCAACCTGAGCCGCGCCCTCGAGGAGCTCAAGACGGCCGGCTTCTGGGCCGTCGCGGCTGACCCCGAGGGCAAGGAGCTCCCCTGGGAGGCGAAGCTCACCGGGCCCCTCGCGCTCGTCGTCGGCGCCGAGGGCGCGGGCGTGCGCAAGGGCGTGCTCGAGCACTGCGACTTCCGCGTGCGCATCCCCATGGTGGGTCAGGTCGCCAGCCTCAACGCGTCGGTCTCGGCCGGCGTGCTGCTCTACGAGATCGCGCGGCAGCGCGGCTGAGCGGCGCAGCGACCCTCCCTCGGGGATCTCCTTGACTTGCCGCGGCGCCCGTGGATAGAGAGCGCCGCCCCTGCGTCCGGGGCTGGCGGGTTTCTTCAAGCAGTACGGAACCTTGCCGGTGTAGCTCAGCTGGTAGAGCACCTGATTTGTAATCAGTAGGTCGCGGGTTCGAATCCCGCCGCCGGCCAGGCAGTGAAGGTTGAGCGTCACCGTCGAGCAGCACCACAACTGAATAGTCCGGCAGACCCTTTCCGGAGGGGTAGCCAAGCGGCCAACGGCAACAGACTGTAAATCTGTCGGTCCCAGACCTTCGGTGGTTCGAATCCACCCCCCTCCACACACCAATCGAAGAGTCTTCGGCGGGGATAGCTCAGCTGGTAGAGCGTCAGCCTTCCAAGCTGAATGTCGCGGGTTCGAATCCCGTTCCCCGCTCCAATTTTTCGAGTCGCATTTCGCGCAGAACGCAGTAGAGGCAGCACCGCCGCACCGCCGCACGCCGCACCGTTGAGATCGCAGTGCCCTGATAGCTCAGTTGGCAGAGCGCGTCCTTGGTAAGGACGAGGTCACCAGTTCAATCCTGGTTCAGGGCTCCATTTCGAAGTTCACCCAGAACGCCGCACCAGAAGGAAGACCGCCATGTCGAAGGAAAAGTTCGAGCGCAACAAGCCCCACGTCAACATCGGCACCATCGGCCACGTTGACCACGGCAAGACCACCCTGACCGCCGCGATCACCAAGGTGCTGGCCAAGGCCGGCGGCGCGACGTTCCTCGCCTACGATCAGATCGACAAGGCCCCCGAGGAGCGCGCCCGCGGCATCACGATCTCGACGGCCCACGTCGAGTACCAGACGGCCAACCGCCA
>CAYUZK010000182.1:0-12505 GCA_964449625.1 uncultured Archangium sp. | reverse complement strand
TCCGCACGTTGGACAGCCACCCGCAGGAGGTGCTCGACCTCGTCGCCGCCGCCACCGCCGACCTCTTCCAGGGCAAGAGCGTCGTCAGCATCGAGCGCCTCTTCCGCAAGTCGCGTGGCCAGCCGGAGGACGGGCACCACTACTTCAAGGAGATCGTCGTCTTCAGCGACAACCTCCTCCACGTCTTCGAGCGCTCGAAGAAGAACCCCGGGCATGCGATCGTCTTCGTGTGCCGCGCCTCGGCGAACATCGGCATGGTGCTCTCGAAGAGCCGCGTCGCGCTCGGTGAGATCGAAGCAAAGGCCTGACGACGTGCCCCCCCACCGCGGGGGCGGCGAGCTGTCAGGCGACGCCCCCGCGGCTTTTTTCAGGAGGACGCCTCCATGGCCGAAGAGTCGGTTGTCTCGAGAAAGGGCGCGTTGGCGCCGAACCCGGAGCTGTGGGCCGCGCTGGAGTCCGGCGCCGGGCTCCGCACCGTCCTCGTGCGCTTCTACGAGCGGGTGTTCGACGACCCCCGGCTCGCGCCCTTCTTTCACGGGGTGACGCGCGAGCGCGTCATCGACAAGCAGTACAGCTTCCTCGCGGACATCTTCACCGGCGAGCGGATGTACTTCGGCGATCGCCCGCGCAACGCGCACCACTGGATGGTCATCTCCGACGAGCTGTTCGACTACCGCGAGCGCCTCTTCGAGGCGGTGCTGCGCGAGACCACGCTCGAGGAGCGCCACGTGCAGGCCTGGCTGGCGGTGCACCAGGTGTTCCGCAAGCAGATCGTGAAGGACGCCCCCGTTCCGCGCCGCATGGCCGGGGTGGCCATGCCGCTGGGGGGCTGGGCCCGAGACACGCTCCACGCGGGCTCCCTGTGCGACCGGTGCGGGGGCGAGCTGCCGGTGGGTTCCGCGGTCGTCTACCACCGGCGCCTGGGCACGACGCACTGCCTGGGCTGCGGCGAGGGGCCTACGCCGTGAGCACGATCGTGCGCGTCAGGCGGCGAGGTCCGTTGATCCTCGAGGGCGAGTTCTCGGTCATCGACGTGGACGGCGCGGAGCTGCCCGACAACGGGGGCCGGCTGGCCCTCTGCCGCTGCGGCGCCTCGCGCTGCAGGCCGCTGTGCGACGGCAGCCACAACCGGGTCGGCTTCGGCGCCGATGAAGAGCCCCCGAAGGGAGGCCCCTGATGTTCCATGGGCTGAGCCACGTAGACCTCGCAGTGACCGACCTCGCGCGCGCGCGTGCCTTCTACGTCGGGGTGCTGGGCTTCCCGGTGAAGCGGGAGGGCGAGGGCTTCGTGGACGTCGACGCGCACAGCGGGAGCCTGCGGCTCCTCGAGACCCGGCGCGTTGAGCACAAGGCCGCGTTGCGGGTGGCGGTGGGTGACGTGGAGCAGGCGTGGAAGCGCCTGGTGGACGCCGGGGCCAGGCCGCTCTACGAGCCGATGCGCACCCCGCAGCTCGAGCTGGTGGGCTCGGTCGCCGACCCGGACGGGCACGCAATCACCGTCTGGCGCGAGCTGTCAGAAGACGAGTACGGCTTCGTGCCCGAGCTGCCGAAGGTGCAGCGGTGGGACCCCGGGGCCGAGGCGCTCCTCAAGTCGCTCCTGCTGCGCGTGCCGGCGCTCTTCCGTGGGCTGGCCCGGCGCAAGGTGGTGCGTGAGGTGGAGTTGCTCGCCGGCGGGCGCGACGTGGGCCGGGAGGACGTGATTCGCGGCTACATCCGCGGCAACTCGCGGCCCACGCGGCGCCAGCGGGTGCTCCCGCCGCTCCTCGAGCACGGCATCGACCCGGACCTCTACGTGGAGGACTTCGAGGCCTGACGGCCCGGCACGGCGCCCCGCGCGGAAAAGCGATGCTCCTCGTCTTTCTCTCCGGGGCCAAGGGCCTCAGCGCCGCGCATCGCAGCTGCCTGCGAGCGACGTGTCGAAGGCCCGGTGGTGATTCGCGAGCCGAAGCCCCGCCTCGTCGGCCGGCGGGAGTACGAGTCGGTGCCCGAGCACCGCGTCGATCCAGCTGGGAGAATTGCCCGGTGGCAGCACGAGCGCGTTCAACTTGACGGGGACATCCACCTGCCAGCCAGAGACCCGCCGGATCTCGCGCTCGAGTTCGCACACGGCTCGCGCGACGCCGTTTCGCCGCTGCAGGTAGTCGGCGATACGCAGCGCGAGCGCTGGGCGGCGCTCGGCTGGCGACCGGAGGGCGGCGTCGGACTGGTGCTCCATCGCGAGCAGCAGCACGGCCGAGAGCGCGCTGGGGGCCCCCTCGCCCGGGCCCGCGGCGAACGAGGCGCGCGCCGACTCGACGTACCGCTCGGGGAGGTCGTCCCCGAGGACGTCGCTGGCGAGAGACCGGCTCCCGGCGTCGAGCTTCGCCCGGCGGTCCTCGCGCCTGCGTTGCATGAAGGCGTTCGCGGGGACGAGCGCGTCCGCATCCGGTCCGGCGAGCAGGTCTGCCTCCCACGTCGCGTCGAAGGTGCGCCACGCCAGGCCCAGCCGGAGCTGCGTCGCGAGCAGGAGCGCGCGCTCGGCCCGCGCCGGCTCGTCGAGCTGCCCCGCGCCCTCGCCCGACAGGAGCGCCGCGGTCGCCCTCGCGATGAGAGGAGCTGGTCCGGCGCACACCTCGCTCGCCCCCACGAGCGCTCGGCGCGCTTCGATGATCTGCGCGAAGCGGTCGGCGTGAGACTGCCCCGGCGCGGGCGCGTCGGCAGGCCCCAGGTTGATCAGCACGCTGAAGTAGCCCGCGGCCAGCTTGTAGGCGACGGCCAGCGGCACGGGCACGCGCGCTCCGGAGCCACGGAGCAGGCTCACCGCGGGCCGCGAGAGCAGGTCGACCACGACGCACTGCATCCGCAGCCACCCGGTGATGGCAGGGGCGAGCGCGCCCTGTAGCGCGGCGATGTCCGCGATCGTCGCGTCCCAGTGCGTCATCACCTGTTTCAGCGCCGAGACGTTCATCGCCTGACCGCGCCGGTGGTCCCCGTAGGGGCAGGCCTTCAGCTCGATCTCGACGTTCGCCTTCACAGCCGAGGAGGCGCGCCGCTCGCCCATCGGGCGGCCCTCGTCGTCGAGCACGTCATCCAGCGCGTGGAAGAGGCCGGTCAGCGACCACGCGCGGCCGGCGCGGGCGTCGTCGAGCGCTGTGGACATCCTGGAACCTCTCGCTTCGAAGGATTCGTGCTACCCCTCCCACCTGGAAGGGCGTGGGAGATGCGACTCGTTTCGGTCAACGTATCAAAGCGGCGCTCGCTCGTGGTGAATGGGCGGCCCGTCGAGACTGGGTTCTTCAAGCAACCCGTCGGCGGCGCCGTCGCCGTCAACCCCGGCGGGCTCGAGGGAGATGACTTCGTCACCGCCCGCCCCGGGGGGCGGGCCGACCAGGCGGTCTACGCCTACGCCGTCGACCACTACCCCTTCTGGGCTCAGCGCCTGGGGCTGAGCGACCTGCCCTGGGGGCGGTTTGCCGAAAACCTGAGCATCGAGGGATCGACGGAGGACCGGGTCCGTGTGGGGGACGTCTGGCGGTGTGGCACGGCACGCTTGCAGGTGTCTCACCCGCGACTCCCCTGCCGGAAACTCGAGGTCGCCTTCGGGCTGACTCTGCTCGTCGAATTCCTGCAGAGCCTGCGCGTGGGGTTCTACCTGCGCGTGCTGCAGCCAGGGGTCGTGCGCGCGGGCGACGACATCGTGGTGGAGCGGTCTGCGCCCGGAGCCGCGACGGTGGCCGAGTTCACCCGCCTGACGCAGATCGACTATTGGGACCACGAGGGCCTGCGCGGGCTGCTCGCCGCGCCGGGCCTCTCGAACGATTGGCGTGAGGCCATCGAGGACAAGAGCCAGCGCGCCGCCACGGCAGCCGGCTGGGTCGCGACGCGCCCGGTCGTGGTCGAAGGACACCGCGAGGAGGGCCCGGGGCTCGTGTCCTACGTGGTGCGCTGCGCGTTCGGTCGGCCGCTGGTGCGCGCCGGCGTGGGGCGCGGCCTGCACGTGGTCAGCGCCGCGGCCGCAGCGTCGCGGGCCTTCTCTCGCAGCCAGGCGTTGCTGACCGGAGACCCGGACGCGACGGACACCTACACGCTCACCATGCGCCGGGGCGGCTCGCTGCTCCGCCCGGGCATGGTGCTGCGCATCAACCCGCCCCGACCGCTGGCTGAGTTCCCCGACCAGCCGAAGGGGCCCGCGCGGGTCGTCGCGGACCGCCTCGGGCGTTCCCTCGCCGACCAGCTCGCTCGTCACTGGTCGACCCGGGGCGTGACGGACGTGAAGGTCCTCTTCGCCGAGCCCGAGACGAAGCGGGCGGCTGGCGCCAGCGGGCCCGCGCTCACCACGCGGGACCCGCTTGGGGCGGCGATGCAGGGCCTCGTGGACAGCGCCCCGGCCTCCATCGTCGCCCTCGGCGAGGAGGCGTTCGTCGAGGCGGTCGTTGCCCGCATCGACGCGCATGGGCGCCCTCGCGACCAGGTCGTCGCCTGCCCGCTGCGACCCGGCGTGGCGGACTGGCCGGTGCAGAAGCCCATCGAGCCCCTCGTGTCGTGGACGGCGCCTGAGCCCGAGCCCGCATGAGCGCGCTGCCGGCGTGGCGCGGCTGGGGTAATCAGCTGCCCCGATACGGTAGGGAAAGAGATTGTTCCACCAGAGGAGATTCCTGCAAGTGACGATTCTACTCGGCCTCCTCGTCGCGAACGCCGTGCTGCTGCAGCACGAGACGACGATCGAGAAGCTCATCTTCGTCGTCGGCGCGGCCATCCTCGTGTCTGCCGCCGTTCAGCAGTTCGGCCGGTAGGGCCCGGGTGGAGGCCTGCTCTTCGTACGCGCTCGAGGCCGCGGCAGTGGAGGTCGTCATCGAGCAGGTGGGAACCGCTGCCGTGCATCGGCGCGTCCACTGGCGCGTCCTGCCAGGCGCAGCGGGGCAGGGCAGCGAGATGCCGCTGTCCGCACCGCCTGCAGTCGACCATCGCTACTCGTGGTCGTGCTCGAGCAGCGTGAAGATGAGCTGCCGGGCCTGCGCGGCGGTGAGCGGCCTGGGCGTCGCCTTCACCGGCGCGCTCCACGCGCGCAGCGGCTGCCCCGGCTTGAGCGGGAAGTCGTCGTAGGCCCCGCTGCCGTCGGCGTCGATGAGGATGGCGTTGGAGTACGCGATGGGCCGGTCGCCGTGGAGCGGCCGCATGGAGCGCCCACCGGTGCCGCGCACCATCACCACGAACCAGGTGTCGGCCGCGGCCCGCACGGTGAACGTCTCGGTCAGGTGCACGCGGCGCAGCGAGGTGCCGGGCACGGCCTCGACCGGGTGCGCGAGCGGGTCCAGCTGCTTCACCGCGAAGATGCGCCCCTCGGGCCAGGTGGCGTTGCTCTCGCCGTTCTCGGCCTCGCGGCCCGGCGCGTGGCTGTAGAGCTCGACGCGGTCGAGCTGCATCCACTCCAGGCCCTGCACGTCGACGGTCACCTCGAGGTCCTCGTTGGCTGCGACCGAGAGCGTCTCGCCCATGCCCACCGCCGCGCCGCCGCTCAACTTGCGCGCCGTCACCTGAATCAAGGGCCCGTTGCTGACGAAGGCCCGCTGCGCGCGCAGCGCATCGGCGAAGGCCAGGGGCTGGAAGCTGGCGAGATCGTCGGAGCCCGTCTTCGCCCAGGTGCGCGCGTAGCCGCCGGTGTCGCTCTGCACCTTGTGCGAGTCCGACACGCCCGAGGCCGTGCGCACGGTGCCGCGCGAGAGGAACGTCATCCAGTCGTTCATCACGGCCCAGCTTGGCCCGGGGCCGTTGGCCGACTCGATGAGGTCGAAGCCGTCGCCGAAGAGCTTCGTGTCGTCGGCCGTCGCGTCGGGCGCGGGGTCCATGTTGTAGTGCTGCGGCAGGCCGCGGCTCTTGAGGGTGGCCGTGTCGACCTTGAGCTGCGTGAGCACGCCGCCGCCGCCGCGCGGGTGGTTGAGCTGCACCACCGCGCCGGGGTGGGCCGCCTTGAGGCCCGCGAAGAGCTGCGTCGCCCGCAGCACCGCGCCCTCTTCACCGCCGGCGTGGTCGAAGGCGCCGCCGTTGAAGCGCGTCGCGTCGTGCACCATGGGGAAGGTGTTGAAGTGCCCGTGGGTGAAGCTGGTGACCTCCGCGCCGATCATCGTGGCCATGAGGCCCTCGGCGCCGATGGCCTTCACCGCCGGCGCGAAGTCGGTGATGACGTCGTGGTCGGTGCTGACGAGCACGTCGACGCCCTCGGCGAGGAAGTTCGCCGCGCGCAGCTCGTTGCGCACCGCCGAGTCGGAGCTGTTGACCGCGTGCACGTGGAGGTCCGCCGACACCCACCCTGCGGTGTCCACGATGCGCCCGACGGTCGCCTCCACCGCGCCGTCGGCGGTGGCCAGGTCCACCCGGTGGCCGCTCGAAGGCCAGGTGTCGGGCCAGGTGCTGTACTCGGGGCCGCGCGACACCACGACGTCGTACTCGCCGGGGGGCAGCGTCAGCGTCGCCTGGCCGCTGACGGGCACGTACTCCGTGGCCGCTGCGCCGAGCGCCGGGTAGTCGAGCATCACGTGCTGCTTCCAGGTGTCGGCGTTGAAGGCGCAGGGGCCGCCCGCGCAGAACACCGTCACCTTCGCGGGGCTGGGCTGCCCGGCGCCGTCGCGCACGCGCACGGTCAGGGTGCGCGCCTGCGCGAGCGAGAGGGTGGTGGGCACGGTGCTGCCGGCGGTGAGGGTGACGCTCGTGGCGGGGCCCGGCAGGCGCCCCGGCGTGGCGGCGCTCAGCGCGTAGGTGCCCGGGGCCAGCTTGGCCGTGGCCCGCCCGCTCGCGTCGGCGACCAGGAGCGTCACCATGGTGCCCGCGCCGTCGGCCACCGAGATGCGCGCGCCGGGCACGCTCGTCGTCACCTCGAGGGTGCCGGTGGCGACGCCGTCGAGGCCGAGGATGGCCCCGTGCACGCCGCCGAGGTCCTCGGCGACGAAGAAGTCGCGCAGGTAGCTGCGGCTCTGCCCCGCGCGGATGCTGAAGGTGCCGGGCCGGGTGCGGGCCTCGGGGTCCGTCCACTTGAGGACGCCGTCGAGGTTCTCGCCCTCGAGGAAGGCGCCCACCACGCCGCCGTAGCCCAGCAGCGCGTTGGCCACGACGGGCTTGCTCAGGTCCGCGAGCGACATCGAGCGCACCCCGTAGGCCACGCCGTTGCCCTGCGAGCCGAACCACCTCGAGGGCTCCAGCGAGCAGCCGTTGCTCGGGTCGAGCTTGGTGCTGCCCAGGCCGTTCTTGCACCCGCCCGGGTTGAAGAGCTCGAAGGCCCCGATGTCCATCAGCTCGATCATCGGCGCCAGCACTGGCGACTCGCCGTCGTTGCAGAAGGCCGTCAGTACGCGCACCCGCGTCTCGCCAGGCGAGAGCACGTAATAGGTGGTGGTGCGCAGCGGGAGCGGCTTCTCGGGGTCGATGACGAAGCTGACCTCGAGGCCGGCCTGGGCGTTGACCAGGGTCTTCAAGTTGAGGAGGTCGTGCATGCGGTCGCGGCCGGTGGCGGCGACGACGGCCGGGCCCCCCGAGGCACCATCAGCCAGCACCTCGACGTCGGTGACGCTCGCGTAGCGCCCGAGCGCGTAGAAGAGGCCCATGCGCCCGAAGGCGTCGTGGCCGGGCGCGCCGGCCGGGCGCACCACGTCGGCGTCGACGATGGCCCCGCCCGACAGCACCGGCCCCACGGAGCGGCCGGGCTGCTCGATGACGACCCGCACCTTGTCATTCTGCAGGAGCACGTCGCCCAGGCGCCCCGAGGCCGCCTCGCCGCCGATGAGCTGGCTCGCGTCGTCGATGACGCGGGCCGCGGCGCCGGTGCCGCCCTGGGTGAAGTAGCCACTCGCCGCGAGGTCCACCGCGCAGCGGTTGACGCCCGCGTCGACCTCACCACCTCCTCCGCCCGGCTTGGGGCACCCAGCGAGCGACACGGCGACGACGAGGAGGACGGCGGAACGGAGCTGTTGCATACGCGTGACGCAGAAGACACCACGCGGGGCCCCGAGAGCAACCACGCCGGGGCTCGCCTTGACGCAGCGCAGGGTGTCGGCGCTCCGCGAGGGGGGCGGAGCGGCTTCAGCGCTCGAGCTGCGCCTCGACGATCGCCAGCGCGATGGCCTGCCGGGCGGTGTTGAGGTCGCCGCTCGCCAGGGCCTGCCGGGCCGTACGCAAGTACTCGAGCGCGACGCCGGTGTACGTCGCCTCCGCGTAGCGCAGCGCGGCGTCGACGTTGGTGCCGCCCGTCGAGAGCACCTGCAGCGCGCCGGTCAGCGACGTGGCGACCTGCTCGAGCTGCACCTTGCGGCGCGCGGCGCGCTGCTCGACCTCGAGGCGCTTCTCCTCGGCCGCCTCCAGCTTGCCCTCCACCGCCGCCAGCTTCTTCGCCAGCTCGTCGACCTTCGAGACCGAGCCCTCGACCTTCGCCACGCGCGCCTCGACGTCGGCGAGCTTCTGGCGGAGCTCGCCCAGCTCCCGCTCGAGGCGCTTCACGTCGGGGGCCGGGGCGGGGCGGGGCTTCTCGACGGCGACGCCCGCGTCGGGCACGCGCGCCACGCCCGCGTCGGCGCGCTGGGTCAGCAGGCAGAGGGTCAGCAGCGTGACGGTGGACATGGAACTGAGTCTGCGCCTGAAGCGCGCCC
The DNA here is from genome assembly GCA_964449625.1 of uncultured Archangium sp. Classification (GTDB taxonomy): domain Bacteria; phylum Myxococcota; class Myxococcia; order Myxococcales; family Myxococcaceae; genus Archangium_A. The sequence continues at coordinate 3,894 of CAYUZK010000182.1, read as the reverse complement.
CAAGTCAGCGGATGTCGACGCCGTAGATGCGGTTGGCGCGGGTGCCGAGGACGGCGCGCCCTCCGAAGACCGCGGGGCTGGCCTCGATGTCGCCCACCAGCTTCACCGAGGCGACCTCCCGCCCGCTGGCCGCCTCGAGCAGCCGCAGCACCCCGCCGATGCCGCCCAGGAGCAGGTACACCCGGCCAGCCGGCGTCCGCAGCAGCGTGGGCGAAGACCAGCTGTACTTGGGCAGCGTCACGCGCCACGCCTCCTCGCCGGTGCGCTTGTCGAGGGCCAGCAGGAGCCCGTTGACGGGCCCCGGGCAGCGGGCGAGCGTGAAGAAGGCGAGGTGGCCGACCTCGCCGAAGCCGAGCGCTGGCGTCGCGAAGAGGCCCGCGTCGATCTTCCTCGGCGTCACCGCGCCCCGGCAGGCGTAGGGCTTCTCCCACTCGGGCACGCCGGTGAGGCCGTTGAGGCGCCGCAGCCACGCCTGGCCCCGCGGCCCCGTCTTGTCCACCTCGGAGCCGGTGTAGAGCCGCGGCACCTCGTCCTCCACCTCCAGGGCCACGGTGGCGTCGGTGTCGTCGCCGGCCTCGAAGCGCCACAAGGGCGACATGGTGCGCAGATCCATCGCCTGCACGGTGCCGCCGTTGTCCGCGAAGAAGGCGAGGTTGCGGTAGGCCGACAGCGAGTTCTCGATGCCGAAGTGGCGCCGCCCCTCCGAGCGGTAGCGGTAGCGCACCACCTCGGGCGCGACCTTGAGCGTCAAGGCGAGCGGGTCGAAGTCGGTGTGCAGCCGCAAGAGGTAGAGGAGCCCGTTCTCGCCGCCCACCACGTAGGTGTCCGTGGCGCGGTTGAGCAGCCCCGAGGAGTCGAAGGCGCCCCAGCCGCGCCGCGGCGCCTCGCGGTCACCGCCCGGCAAGAAGAAGACCTCGCGGTGGCCGATGAGCTCGAAGACGCGCAGGCCCAGGGGCCGCTTCTCGGGGATGCCCTGACCCACGAAGAGCAGCGGGTAGCCGCGCGGGTCGAGCGACACGCTGCCCTTGATGGGGTTGCCGGTGGCCAGCGGCGGGCGGCTGCGGCGGCCCGTGGCGAGGTCGATGAAGTGCACGGCGCCGTCGAGCGAGCCCTGGAGCACCTCGACGAAGTCTTCGCGCTGGCGCAGGCCCTTGAGCTTCGGCATCGAGTGCCGCATCACCGCCGGCCAGCGCACGATGACGGGCTGCCCCGTCCACCCCGTGCCGCCGAACCAGGGCGCGCGGCTGCGGCCCGTCGCCACCTGCCACGCGACGGTGAGCGCCTGAGGGTTCTCGGGGATGACGCCCACCGCGCCGCCGCTGCGCGCGGGCCCGCCGCGGAAGGTGAAGACACCCTCGTGCATCGAGTACTCGTCGGGGAAGAGCTGGGCGTCGGCCAGCGGCACGCCCGCGTCGGCGAGGAGTTCGCGGCGCAGGCGCGTGAGCGACGCCTCGTCGGGCGGCTGCTCGATGCTGCGCCGGGGCGGAGGAGGCGGTGGCTCCGGCTCCGGCGCGACGCTGACGGGCGCGGGCGGCAGCACGGGCGGGGGCGCCGGGGTGCGGCAGCCAAGCAGCGAGGCGAGCGCGCACCACGCGAAGAGAGGAAGCGGCCGCGACATCGAGCGGGGAGTCTACTCTCCCTCGCGTGGGCGCTCTGCCTCGAGCGCGCCCGTCGCCCGCGCGACGACGCCGAAGGCCACCGCCGCCACGACGAGCAGCGCTGCTCCTTCCCACCGCGGCCCCAGCAGCAGCAGCCCCACGCCGAAGAGCGCCGCGTACACGGCCACCACGCCCGCGCCCCAGCCGACCCAGGCGGGCCACCCGCCGCCTGCACGCGCCAGCGGCAGCCCCGCCAACGCCGCGACCTGCCGCTACCAGGGGCCGCCGGGCCGCGTGCGCGCGTAGAAGGCGACGAGGTGCGCCTCGGGCTCAGGCCGGGTCAGCAGCGTCACCGCCACCCAGCCGACGGTGGTGACGGCGGTGTTCACCAGCATCAGCCACGCGCCGCCCGCCGGGTCGGCCGGGTCGAAGACGCCCAGGCCCGTGAGCGCGAGGAACGACGTCAGCGAGAAGCCCATGGCCGACAGCTCGCTCCAGGCGTTGACGCGCCACCAGTACCAGCGCAGCAGGTAGACGGGGCCGGTGCCGGCGCCGAGCGCGATGAGCACCCGCCACGCGGCGTCCACCGAGCCCAGCCGCCACAAGAGCCACGTGGCGCCGCAGGAGAGCACGAAGACGCCGGCGGTGAGCGCGCGGGAGGCCGTCACCAGGCGCGGGCCCTCGAGGCGCGTGGCGCGCGCGAGCACGTCGTTGGCGAGGTACGAGGCGCCCCAGTTGAGCTGCGTGGACACCGTCGACATGTACGCGGCCCCGAAGGCGGCCAGCAGCAGCCCCTTGAGCCCCGCGGGTAAGAGCCCGATGGCCAGCACGAAGCCGACGCCGGGGTCCTCGAGGCCCGGGTAGAGCAGCGTCGCCGCGAGCGCCGTCAGCACCCACGGCCAGGGCCGCACCGCGTAGTGCGCGATGGTGAACCACAGCGTCGCCAGCAGGCCGTCGCGCTCGGAGCGGCTGGCGAAGATGCGCTGCGCCACGTAGCCGCCGCCGCCGGGCTCGGCGCCCGGGTACCAGCTCGCCCACCACTGCACCGCGAGGTACGACAGGAGCGCGGTGAGCGGCATCCACGCGCGGTCCGACGGGAAGAACTCGAGCGCTCGAGGCTCGACGCGGGTGACGAGGGCGTCAAGGCCGCCCACGGCGTCGACCGCGTACACGGCCAGCACCACGCAGCCCGCCATGGCCACGCCGAACTGGAAGAAGTCCGTCACCACCACGCCGCGCAGGCCCGAGGCCGAGGCGTAGAGCGCCGTCAGCGTCGCCAGGCCCAGCATCGCGACGAAGGGGTTCACGCCCAGGGTGCCCTGCAGCACCTTCACCATCGCCAGGTTCACCCAGCCGATGATGAGGAGGTTGATGGGGAGCGCCAGGTACAGCGCTCGGAAGGTGCGCAGCCACGCGGCGGGCCGGCCGGCGTAGCGCAGGGCCGTCAGCTCGGCGTCGGTGGTGACGCCCGCGCGCCGCCACAGCCGCGCGTAGAAGAAGACCGTCAGCATTCCCCCGGCCACCATGTTCCACCACACCCAGTTGCCGGCGACGCCGTGCTGCGCCACGAGGGCGGCCACGGCGAGCGGCGTGTCGGCGGCGAAGGTGGTGGCCACCATGGAGGTGCCTGAGAGCCACCAGGGCAGGGCGCGGCCGGCGGTGAAGTACTCCGCGGTCGAGGTGCTCGCGCGCTTCGTGAAGGCGAGGCCCACGGCGGCCACCGCAGCGAAGGTCGCCGCCACCACCGCCCAGTCGAGCCAGGTGAGCGTCACGGCTACGGCAGGAGCGAGAGGCCGAGGAGGCCGGTGAGGCCGGCGAGGAAGAGGGTGAGCAGCCCCAGCACCCCGTGGCGCGCGGCGAGGTGGTTCGTCTGCGGCACCAGCTTCTGCCCCAGCCACCGCAGCACGAGGAAGAGGACCGCGCAGAGCACCCCGAGGCGCCCGTGCCAGGTGGCCAGCGGCGTCCAGCCGCGCAGCACCACGGCCGAGCCCAGGCCGCCCACCACCGAGAGCACGCTCAGGCCCACCACCCACGGCCCCAGTCGCACGTGCCGCGCGCGGCTGCCCTCGGGCGCCTGGCGGCGGAACACCCGCTGCGTGCGCTGCGCGTAGCCGTCGCGGAAGACGAAGAAGGCCAGCAACAGGCCGACGGTGGCGACGACGGGGTGGGCGTAGGGGAGGAGGTCCACGGCGGGGCCACACCTATGTCTGCGCGGGCCGGAGGTGAAGCGAAGGCTTCGTCTCTGAGGGCGTGAATTTCTTTTCCCCTGCGCGCGGGCCGGCGCCATGGTTCGCGC
>CAYUZK010000181.1:0-12756 GCA_964449625.1 uncultured Archangium sp. | reverse complement strand
CCGCCGTGGAGCCCGCCGCCATCGAGGGCGAGGCCGCCGCGGTCGCTGCCGCCGCGCCCGCCGCGCCTGCCGAGGCCGAGGCCAAGGCCGAGTAAGGCCCACGCCGCACCGCTTTTTTTCGGGAAGCGTCGGCTCGTGCAGGTGCGGGTCGGCGCTTTTCGTTCATTCACGACGTACTTTCGAAGGAAGAGACATGGCTGAGATCAGCGCTGCGATGGTGAAGGAGCTCCGCGAGAAGACGGGCGCGGGCATGATGGACTGCAAGAAGGCCCTCACGGAGTCGGCCGGTGACTTCGTCAAGGCCGAGGAGTGGCTCCGCAAGAAGGGCGTCGCGTCGGCCGCCAAGAAGGGCAGCCGCGTGGCCGCCGAGGGCCTGGTGGGCCTGGAGATCGCCGCCGACGCCCAGCTCGGCGCGGTCGTCGAGGTGAACGCCGAGACCGACTTCGTCGCGCGCAACGCCGAGTTCGTGAAGCTCGTCGCCGGCCTCGTCAAGCACGTGGCCCAGCACAACCCGGCCGACCTCGACGCGCTCGGCGCGCAGCCCTTCGAGGGCGGCAAGTCGGTGAAGGACGTGGTCACCGAGAAGATCGCCACCATCGGCGAGAACCTGACGGTGCGCCGCTTCGCGCGCCTGCAGGTCGACGGCAGCGGCGTCATCGGCAGCTACCTGCACTCCAACGGCAGGGTGGCCGCGCTGGTCGAGATCCTCGGCAGCAACCACGCCGAGGCGAAGGCCGTGGCCGTGGAGCTCGCCATGCAGGTCGCGGCCATGAAGCCCGGCTACGTGACGCGCGAGCAGGTGCCCGCCGAGGTGCTGGCCAACGAGAAGTCGGCCTACCAGTACGAGCTGCAGAACACCTGGCGCTTCACCATCAAGGACGGCCCGGCCCGCACCGGCATCTACCGCTCGGAGGACGCCGAGAAGGTGATGGTCGAGATCTCCGGCAAGCTCGAGAAGGTGCCGCTCACGCAGATCGTCAAGCGCGAGCAGATCACCAAGCCCGAGGCGATGTGGGAGAAGATCATCGGCGGCAAGCTCGAGAAGTTCTACGAGAACAACTGCCTCGTCGATCAGATCTCCGTTCGCGACGACAGCAAGAAGGTCAAGGACCTCGTCGCCGAGGCCGGCAAGAAGGCCGGCGCCACCCTGACCGTGGGCCGCATGGCGCGGCTCGAGGTGGGCGAGGGCATCGAGAAGGTCAAGAGCGACCTCGCGGCCGACGTCGCCGCCACGCTCGGCCAGGCCTGAGCGGGTCGTCACCGCGCGCAGTCTCAAGAGGCAGGTCGGCGAGCCCGGCCTGCCTCTTTTCATGTCGTGGGCGTGGGCGCAGGTCGTCACCCCAGACATTTCCGGCCCGGGGCTCGATTTTTTAAGTATGTCCCTTCTCGCCATGGGCACCCCATCGACGACGGGCGGCTACAAGCGGATCCTCCTCAAGCTCTCCGGGGAGGCGCTGATGGGCGAGGACAAGTACGGCATTCACCCGCCGACGCTCACCCGCCTGGCCGACGAGGTGCTGGAGCTGCGCGAGGCCGGCGTGGAGATCGCCATCGTCCTCGGCGGCGGCAACATCTTCCGCGGCGTGCAGGGCGCCACCACCGGCATGGACCGCGCGAGCGCCGACTACATGGGCATGCTCGCCACCTGCATCAACTGCCTGGCGCTGCAGGACGCGCTCGAGCAGCGGGGCGGCAGCACGCGGGTGCTCTCGGCCATCAAGATGGAGCAGATCGCCGAGCCCTACATTCGGCGGCGCGCGGTGCGGCACCTCGAGAAGGGGCGCATCGTCATCTTCGCCGCCGGCACCGGCAACCCGTACTTCACCACCGACACGGCGGCGTCGCTGCGCGCGATGGAGATCAACGCCAACGTCATCTTGAAGGCCACCAAGGTCGACGGCGTGTACGACGCCGACCCGAAGAAGAACCCCCAGGCCCGGCGCTTCCGCACGCTCACGTACATGGACGTGCTCAAGAACCAGCTCAACGTGATGGACTCCACGGCCATCTCGCTGTGCATGGACAACAAGCTCCCCATCGTCGTCTTCGACATGACGGCGCGCGGCAACATCGGGCGCGCGGTGCTCTCGCCCGGCGAGATCGGCACCGTGGTGGGCGCCGGCGAGACGGTGCTGGCCTGACGTTCCTTACCCCGACACGAGGAGTGACACATGGCGGCGCATGACGACGTGGTGAAGCACCTGGGCGAGCAGATCAGGCGCTCGGTGGACGCCCTCAAGCAGGCGATGACGAAGATCCGCACGGGCCGCGCGAACGCCGCGATGCTCGACGCGGTGAAGGTCAGCTACTACGGCACGCCCACGCCGCTGGCCCAGTGCGCGGCCGTCGCGGTGCCCGAGCCCCGGCTCATCACCGTCAAGCCGTGGGACAAGAGCATCATCCGCGACATCGAGAAGGCGCTCCTCGAGGCGAACCTGGGCTTCACGCCGCAGAACGACGGCGAGATCATCCGGCTCCCCATTCCGCCGCTCACGGAGCAGCGCCGCAAGGAGATCGCCAAGCAGGTGAAGGCCCTGGGCGAGGACCACAAGGTCGCCATTCGCAACGAGCGGCGCGACGCCAACGAGAAGATGAAGACGCTCCTCAAGGACAAGGTCATCACCGAGGACGAGAACAAGCGCGCGGGCGAGAAGGTGCAGAAGGAGACCGACGCCGGCATCGCGCAGGTGGACGAGCTGGTGGTGAAGAAGGAAAAGGAAGTGCTGGAGGTGTGAGCACGCCGCTCCCGCGCGTGCTCGTCGCCGAGCCCTCCGCGCCGCTCGCCAACGCCTACCGCAAGTTCCTCGAGGGCTGGGCCGACGTCCAGGTGGTGGCCTACGTCGACGAGGCGCTGCAGCTGGTGCGCGCCCGCCCGCCCGACGTGCTGCTGGCGTCGGTGACGGCGGGCTTCGACGGCGAGGTGCTGGTGCCGCAGGTGCGCAAGCACGCGCCCCAGACGGCCATCGTGCTGGGGTACCCGCTGACCGAGGCCGAGAAGGCCCCGGAGCGCGCCCGCGCCCTCGGCGTCGAGGGCTTCGTGGTGCTGCCGCCCAAGAAGCACCACGTGCTGGCGGTGGTGCAGGCGGTGGCGCGCCTCAATGGGCTGGCGGTGCAGCTCAAGAAGCTGCGCGGGGCCTTCGAGCAGCTCAAGGCCAACGCGAAGCCGGCGAAGCCGAGCCCGGTGGGCCTCAACGCCCCCGACGAGGCCTTCTTCAAGAAGTACATGCTCCTCGAGGTGAAGCGCAGCCGCCGCTACAAGTACCCGGTGGCGCTGCTCCTGGTGGCGCTCGATCAGCTCGCCCAGCAGCTCGGCGACTCGGCGCCGGAGTTCCAGCGCGCGGCCATTCGCGCGGAGGCCCTCGAGGCCCTCTCGCGGCTCTTGCGCGACATCGACGTCGCCATGCCCTTCGGGGAGGACAAGTACCTCCTCTTCTTGCCCTTCACGCCGCTGGCGGGCTGCCACGTGGTGGCCACGCGCGTGCAGCAGCACCTCTCGCGGCTCGACAGCTTCACGGGCGGCACCGCGAGCGTGGGCGTGGCGAGCTACGACCCGGCCCATGTGCCGAAGGGCAAGGACAAGGGCGACGACGCGGCCGCCGTCAGCTTCGGGGGCCTCGTGCGCGAGGCGAGCGAGGCGCTGCGGCGGGCGCAGGCGGCCGGCGGGAACCGCGTCGACGCGCCGGCGCTGCCCGAGGCGCCGAAGAAGGGCCACAAGAAGAAGAAGAACCGCATCTCGATGGGGTGAGGCCTGGCGCCGCGCGGGTTTCGTCGCGGCGGTGGGGGGGCGGCGCACCTTGTTGCTGTGCAGACCCACTGCACGCACAACACAACGAATTCAGTTGTCTTTCGTGATAGTGAGCGCGTTATAAGTGCAGTCTTTCGCGTAAAACGACTCATAGTGTTACTTTTAGAGTGTTTTGGACTCAGAAAGACCCAGCGCCTCCCGGTATCTCGTCGAGCTCGAAGCGCGCGGTCGCTACCACTTCACCACGGCCGAGGCAGTGGCTGCGCTCGGCGGCTCCACGCTCGCGGTCCGCGCGGCGCTGCGGCGGCTGAAAGCCAAAGGCGCCATCGCAGACCCCTACCGGGGCTTCCACGTCATCGTTCCGCCCGCCTACCGGCAGCTCGGCTGCCTGCCCGCCGACCAGTTCGTCCCCCAGCTCATGCAGCACCTCGGCGAGGCCTACTACGTGGCGCTCTTGAGCGCGGCGGAGTTCCACGGGGCCGCGCACCAGCGCCCGCAGCAGTTCCAGGTGATGGTGAAGCTGAACCGGCGACCCATCGAGTGCGGCGCGGTGCGAGTTCAGTTCATCGCCCGGAAGGATCTCGACCGCACGCCTACCGTCGAGAAGAACACGCCGAGGGGTCTCCTCCGCGTGGCGTCAGCGGAGGCGACCGCGCTGGAGCTCGTGGGGTACGCCGACCAGTCCGGCGGCCTCGACAACGTGGTCGCGGTCCTCGCGGAGCTGGCTGAGTCGATCGATCCACGGAATCTGGTCGCCGCGGCGGCGGCCTCCCCCATCGCGTGGTCGCAACGCCTCGGCTACCTCCTCGAGCTGGTCGAGCGCCGGGACCTCGCCGCCTCGCTCGTCGGCCACGTCGAAGCGCACGCGCACGCCACCGCTCCGCTCGTGCGCTCGAAGACCAGGGCAGGCGCCCTGCGCGTCGAGCGCTGGAAGTTGGCCGTCAACGCGACCGTGGAGGCGGCCCCGTGATTCCCCGGGACTTCATCACCGAGTGGCGCGCGACTGCGCCCTGGGTGTCCGACCGCCAGGTCGAGCAGGATCTCGTCATCTCACGCGCGCTCGTCGAGCTGTTTTCCCGACCGGTCATTTCCAGCGCGCTCGCGTTTCGGGGCGGCACGGCGCTGTACAAGCTCCACCTCCGCCCTGCGGCGCGCTACTCGGAAGACATCGACCTCGTGCAGACCACGGAGGGAGGCATCGGCGCCGTACTCGACGCCATCCATGACGCGCTCGACGGCTGGCTGGGCGAGCCCAGGTGGAAGCAGTCAGACGGCAGGGTGACCCTGAGCTATCGCTTCGAGTCCGAGGACCTCCCTCCCGTTCGCCTCAAGCTGAAGGTCGAGATCAACTCCCGCGAACACTTCACCGTCTTCGGGGTGAGGGGCCACCACTTCTCTGTGAGCTCTCGGTGGTTCTCCGGTGCTGCCGACGTGCGCACCTACGAGCTCGACGAACTCCTCAGCACGAAGCTCCGTGCGCTCTACCAGCGCAACAAGGGGCGTGACCTCTTCGACCTCGACCTCGCGCTCCAGCACGAGGGCGTTTCGCCCGAGAGAATCCTCGAGTCGTTCGATCGCTACATGACGGAGGGTGGCACCCGCGTGACCCGCGCGATGTTCGAGCAGAACCTCGTGGCGAAGAGGGCCGACCCCGTCTTCACCGCCGACATGACGCCGCTGCTGGCGAGCGGTCACCGGTGGAACTTCGAGGAGGCGTACGACCGCGTCTGGCGCGAACTGATCGGCCGGCTCCCAGGCGCCCCGTGGAAGGGCTCCTGAGCTCGAGCCGCAGGTCAGAGCACCTTGCCCGGGTTGAGCAGCCCCTTCGGGTCGAGCATCGCCTTCATCTGCCGCATCAGGTCGATCTCCAGCGGGCTGCGCGAGTGCCCGAGCCAGTCGCGCTTGAGCAGCCCGATGCCGTGCTCCGCGCTGACGCTGCCCTTGTGCGCGCGCACCAGGTCCATCAGGTCCTGGTCCACCGCGTGCGTCTTCGAGAGGAACTCGGCCTTGTCCAGCGACGCCGGCTTCATGATGTTCACGTGCAGGTTGCCGTCGCCGATGTGGCCGAAGAGGCACAGCTCCCAGCCCGGGTAGCGCTCGAGGAGCAGCCGCTCGAGCTGCTCACAGAACTCGGACAGCGCCGCGATGGGCAGCGCGATGTCGTTCTTGTGCGGCAGGCCCGTGGCCGAGAGCGCCTCGCTGATGCCCTCGCGCAGCGTCCACAGCTGCTTCTGCTGCGCCACGTCGGCGGCGAGGGTGCCGTCGAGCACCAGGTGCTCGTCGAAGAGCCCCGCGAGCCAGGCGTCGACCGCCCCCTCCTTCGCGGCCTCCACCTCGAGCAGCACGAAGTGCGACGGCGTCACCTCGAAGGGCGGCCGCAGGCCCCGGTGCTGCTCGAGCCGCGCGCTGCAGGCCCGCGTGAAGAACTCGTAGGCCATCACGGTGAAGGGGCCGCGGCGGGCCTCCTCGAAGAGCGTCAGCACGCCCTGCAGCGAGTCGAGCGCGAAGAGGAACACGTCCACCTTCTCCGGCAGCCGCGTCAGCTTGAGCGTCGCTTCGGTGATGACCCCTAAGATGCCCTCGCTCCCGATGAAGAGCTGCCGCAGGTCGACGCCGGTGTTGTTCTTCTCGAGCGCGCCGTTGAGCTCCAGCACCTCGCCCTGCATGGTGACGACCGTGAGCCCCAGCACCCACTGCCGCGTCAGCCCGTAGCGGATGACGCGCACCCCGCCGGCGTTGGTGGCGATGTTGCCGCCGACCTGGCTCGAGCCCTTCGAGGCGAAGTCCACCGGCCAGAAGAGGCCGTGCTCCGCGCAGGCCGCGTGCACCGCCTCGGTCACCGCGCCGGCCTCGACGCGCACCGTGAGGGCCACCGGGTCGACGGCGTGCAGGGCGCGCATGCGCTGCAGCGAGAGCACCACCTCGCCGCTCTTCGCCACCGCGCCGCCGGCGAGGCCCGTGCGCCCGCCCGACGGCACCACCGCCACCCCGTGCGCGGAGGCGAGCTTCAGGAACCGCGCCACCTCGTCGGTGCTGCGCGGCCGCACCAGGAGCGAGGGCCTCGGCGCGTAGACCTTCGTCCAGTCGCGGCCGAACTCCTCGAGCTCCCCGGGGTCCGACGAGGCGAAGTCAGCGGGGAACTCGCGAGCCAGGGCGTCGAGGAAGGCCTGCATGCCCGCGCGTTGTACACGCATCGCGGCGCCTTGTGCGGCCCGGCGGGGCCGGTTGCCGCGCCTCAGAAGCGGTACAGGATGAGCCCCTCGGGCGGCGGCGGCTTCTTCGCCTTCACGTCGGGCTCCCCGAAGGCGTCCACCGGAAAGAGGCTCGCCTCCTTCGGCACCAGCGAGGGCCGGGGCACCGACTTGTCTGCGGGCGCGGCCTCGGCCTTCTCCAGCTCACGCGCGATGGGCGTCAGGCTCGGGTCTACCTCGCGCAGCCTGAGGCCCGTCGCGAGCGCCGCGCGCAGCGCCTTCGCCGCGGCCTCCTTCTTCCCGCGCCTGGCCTCCACCAGCGCGAGGTCGTACTGCGCGCGGCCGCGCGTACGCCACTCGCCGGGCGCCGTCGCCACGTCGACCGCGCGCTGGAAGTACGCCTGCGCGGCGTCGAGCTCGCCTTCGAGCCAGTGCGCCCACCCCAGGCGCAGCAGGTGCTCGCCCTTCGGCGGCGACAGCTGCGCCAGCGGCTCGAGCGTCTCCTGCGCCTCCTGCAGGCGGCCGGCGTCGAGCAGGCGGCTGCCCAGCTCGAGCCGCGCCTCGGGGCTGCTGGGCGAGAGCGCGAAGCCCTTCTTCGCCGCCGCCACCGCCTCGTCGTGCCGCCCCTGCCGCGAGATGGCCTTGCTCAACCGGCCCCAGGCCCAGGCCGAGGCGGGCGCCAGCTCCACGTAGGCCCGCCACGTCTGCTCGGCGTCCGCCCAGGCGCCCAGGGCGAACTGCGTCTCGCCGAGGTAGCTGCGCGCGATGAGCTCGCCGGGCCGCCGCTTCACCACGTCGGAGAGGAAGGCCACGCCCGCCTCGTTCGACTGGTAGCGCGTCAGGAGCCAGAAGCGGGCGAGCGTGTACACCTCGAGCACGTCGTCGGCGTCGCCCAGCGACGCGAGCGCCTTCGCCGCCGGCTCGTCGCGCCCCAGCATCGCCTGCCCCAGCGCCAGCGTGGCCTGGGCGAAGCGGAGCGAGGGGTCGAGCGCCAGGGCCTTCTCGCAGGCGGCGACGGCGGCCTCGAGCTCGCTCGCCTCGAGCACCGTGGGGTTCTCCACGCCCAGGGGCTGCCGTATGACGGTGCCGTAGCAGCGGCCCAGCGCGGTCAGCGCCTCGGCGTTGCTCGACGCCGGCTGCGCGGTGGGCTTCTTCGGCAGCGGCACGCCGGCGAGGGCGGCCTTCGCCAGCGCCACCGCGCCCTGATCGAGGGCCGCGCCCCACTCACCGGGGAGCGTCGCCGAGAAGGGCTTGGGCTTCTTCCCGTCGACCACCACGCCGCGCAGCACGAGCTGCTTTCCGCCCGTGAGCGAGAACACCACCACCCGGTCGGCGCCGAGCGCGCGCCGCGCCTGCTCGGCCACCTTGGGGTCCAGGAGCCCCCCGGTGAAGCCGTCCTCGGGCAGCGCGCGGTACACCTGCTTCAAGTGCAGCTCGCTCACCTTGCCCGTCTCCTCCACGAGCTCCGAGGCGCGCGCCTCGAGCAGCAGCGCCAGCGGCAGCAGCGCGTCTTCGGTGGCCTGCGGGGGCAGCATCGCGACGAGGGGCGGGCGGGGCGCCGCGAGGGCCGCGGTGCCCAGGAGCACGACGAGGAGAGTCCTTCGCATGGCTCCACCATGTCACAGGCCCCGGGGGGGCGGCCCGGTGTAAAAGGGAGGTGCCATGGGGCTTCGCGTACGCTCGCGCTGGCCCGATTGACGCGGCGTGGCGACGCTTGGGTCGAGCCTGCGCGCCGCGGGCCCGCTACAAACCGCGCCGGATGGACATCAGCGTCTTCGACCTCTTCAAGATCGGCATCGGGCCCTCGAGCTCCCACACCGTAGGGCCGATGAACGCGGCGCGCCGCTTCGCCACGGCCCTGCGTGACGAGGAGCTGCTCGCGCGGGCGACGCGGGTGCAGGTCGAGCTCTTCGGCTCCCTCGGCTTCACCGGCAGGGGCCACGGCAGCGACCTGGCGGTGATGCTGGGCCTCGAGGGCGAGGCGCCGAAGACGGTGAACCTCGACGACATTCCCCAGCGGCTCGGGCGCATCACCGCGACCGGGCGGCTCTCGCTGCTCGGCGCGCACCCGGTGGACTTCGTGCCCGCGCAGGCCATCGTCTTCCACCGGCGCGAGCGGCTCCCGCGCCACAGCAACGGCCTGCGCTTCACCGCCTTCGCCGGGGCCGAGCGCCTCGCCGAGCGCGTCTACTACTCCATCGGCGGCGGCTTCCTCGTCGACCACGACGGCCGCCCCGAGGGGCTCGGGCACGCGCCCAGCTTCGAGGTGCCGCACCCCTTCACCACCGGCGCCGAGCTGCTCGAGCGCTGCACCGCCTCGGGCCTGTCCATCAGCACCCTCATGCTGCAGAACGAGGAGGCCCTGCGCTCCGAGACCGCGGTGCGCGAGGGGCTGCTGGAGATCGCCCAGGCCATGGACGCCTGCGTGAAGCGCGGCTGCGAGCGCGAGGGCATCCTCCCCGGCGGCCTCAAGGTGAAGCGGCGCGCGGCCTCGCTGGCCCGGCGCCTCAAGGCCGACGCGCGCGGCGCCGACCCGCTCGTCGTCATCGACTGGGTCAACCTCTGGGCGCTCGCCGTCAACGAGGAGAACGCCGCCGGCGGCCGCGTGGTGACGGCCCCCACCAACGGCGCGGCCGGCATCATCCCCGCGGTGCTCCGGTACTACCGCCGCTTCGTGCCCAACGCCGATGACGAGGGCACGCTGCGCTTCCTCCTCACGGCCGGCGCCATCGGGGCGCTCTACAAGAAGAACGCCTCCATCTCCGGCGCGGAGGTCGGCTGCCAGGGCGAGGTCGGCGTCGCCTGCAGCATGGCCGCCGCGGGCCTGGCCGAGGTGATGGGCGGCACCCCGGAGCAGGTGGAGAACGCCGCGGAGATCGGCATGGAGCACAACCTGGGCCTCACCTGCGACCCCATCGGCGGCCTGGTGCAGGTGCCCTGCATCGAGCGCAACGCCATGGGCAGCGTGAAGGCCATCAACGCCGCCCGCCTCGCGCTGTCCGGCGACGGCAAGCACCACGTGTCGCTCGACAAGGTCATCGCCACCATGCGCTCCACCGGCCGCGACATGTCGGCCAAGTACAAAGAGACCGCCCGCGGGGGCCTCGCAGTCAACCTCGTGGAGTGCTGACGCAGCGCGGTGTCGGGCCGCCCGTTCGGAGGCCGGGAGCCCTTTGACCTGCACGCACCGCGTAGTAGGGCCGGCCCTCGAGAGTCGCTGGAGCCGGAGCGTGCCATGGACATCCGCATCACGAAGACGACCACCCCGAAGGTGAAGCCCCCTGAGGGCGAGCTGGGCTTCGGCAAGTACTTCTCCGACCACCTCTTCGCGATGGACTACGCGGCCGACCGGGGCTGGCACGACGCCCGCGTCGAGCCCTACGCGCCCTTCGCCATCGACCCGGCGGCGGGCGTGCTCCACTACGGCCAGGCGCTCTTCGAGGGCTCCAAGGCCTTCCGCGGCGTCGACGGCGTCATCCGCCTCTTTCGGCCCGAGCAGCACGCGCGGCGCATGGCCACCGGCGCGCCCAGGCTGTGCATGACGGCGCCGTCCCTCGAGCAGATGGAGCAGGCCGTGCGCGCGCTGGTGAAGGTGGACGCCGACTGGGTGCCCAAGGCCCCGGGCACCTCGCTCTACCTGCGCCCGACGCTCGTTGGCACCGAGGCCTTCCTCGGCGTGCGGCCGGCCACGCGCTACCGCTACTTCGTCATCGCCTCCCCGGCGGGCAACTACTTCGGCGGCAAGGGCCTCAAGTCGGTGCGCATCTGGGTCGAGACCCACGACGTGCGCGCGCCCCGGGGCGGGCTGGGGGCCACCAAGGCCGGCGCGAACTACGCCGCGTCGCTGCTCGCCGCCCAGAAGGCGAAGGCCGCGGGCTTCGACCAGGTGCTGTGGCTCGACGGCAAGGACCACGAGTTCGTCGAGGAGGTCGGCACCATGAACGTGTGCTTCCTCCTCGGGAAGACGCTGGTGACGCCGCCGTTGTCCGACTCCATCCTCGCGGGCGTGACGCGCGACTCGGTGCTGGTGCTGGCGAAGGACCTGGGCCTCGCCGTCGAGGAGCGCCCCATCTCCATCAAGGAGCTCCGCGCCGCGCACCAGGCCGGCGGCCTCACGGAGGTCTTCGGCACCGGCACGGCAGCCGTCATCAGCCCCGTGGGCGAGCTCGCCTTCGCGGGCGAGAAGCTCGTCGTCAACGACGGCCAGCCAGGGCCCGTGGCCAACGAGCTCTACGAGACCATCACGGCCATTCAGCGCGGGGCCAAGCCAGACCGTCATGGCTGGCTGAAGCCCATCGACTGAGGTGGGGCGCGCGCGACGCTGGGCGGCGGGGCGGCAACCCGTCACGATGCCGTCATGATCCTGCCGGCCCGGCACCTCGCCCACGTCACCTACGCCATCCGCAACATCATGGCGGAGGCGGCCGTCGTCGCGGCCCGCGGCGTGAAGCTGGTGCCCTGCAACATCGGCGACCCGCTGCGCTTCGACTTCGTCACGCCGCCGCACCTCGTGGAGGCGGTGACGAAGGCGCTGCGCGACGGGCACAACCACTACGTGCCCTCGGCGGGGCTCCCTGAGGCGCGCGAGGCCGTGGCCGCGTCGCTGCGCCGGGCCGTGCGGCCCGAGGACGTCTTCATCACCGGGGGCGTGAGCGAGGCGTTGGACCTGCTCCTGACGGCGCTCCTCGAGCCCGGCGACGAGGTGCTGCTGCCCAGCCCCGGCTACCCGCTCTACAACGCCATCGCCGCGCGCCTGCAGGCCGTGGTCAAGCCCTACTTCCTCGACGAGGCGAAGGGCTGGGCGCTCGACCCCGAGGCCCTCGAGGCGCAGGTGGGCCCGCGCACCAAGGCCCTCGTGCTCTGCAACCCGAACAACCCGACCGGCGCCGTCGCCACCCGCGCCCAGCTCGAGGCCGTGCTGGACGTCGCCCGGCGGCACCGGCTCGTGGTGCTGTCCGACGAGATCTACGATCGCCTCGTGCTCGAGGGCGAGCACGTGCCCACGGCGACGCTGGCCGACGACGTGCCCCTCGTCACCCTCAACGGGCTGTCGAAGGCGTACCTCGTGCCGGGCTGGCGGGTGGGGTGGCTCGCCTTCCACACCCCGCGGCTGCTCGAGGAGGTGAAGGGCGCGGTGCAGCGCCTCGCCGACGCGCGCCTGTGCGGCCCCGGGCCCTTTCAGTACGCGGTGAAGCCGGCGCTCGAGGGCCCCCAGGGCCACCTCGACGAGGTGCGCGCGCGGCTCAAGGCCCGGCGTGACCTGACCGTGCGGCGGCTCGCGGCGCTGCCCGGCGTGTCGGTGGTGCCCCCGCGGGCGGCCTTCTACGCCATGCCCTCGCTCACCCGCGACTGGCCCGGCGGCGACGAGGCCTTCGTGCTCGAGCTGCTCCGCCAGACGGGCGTGCTCTTCGTGCACGGCGGCGGCTTCGGCCAGCGGCCGGGCTCGAGGCACTTCCGCGTGGTGTTCCTGCCGCAGGAGCAGGTGCTCGAGGAGGCCTTCGACCACCTCGAGCGGTTCCTGCGGTCACGCTGACCTGCGCTACTTGCGCACCTCGCCCACCAGCGCGTCGACGGACTTCTTCGCGTCGCCGAAGAGCATGCGCGTGCCGTCGAGCCCGAAGAGCGGGTTCTCGACGCCGGCGTAGCCCGCCGCCATGCCGCGCTTGAAGACGACGGTCAGCTTCGACTTCCACACCTCGAGCACCGGCATGCCGTAGATGCTGGAGCTCGGGTCGTCGAGGGCGCCCGGGTTGACGATGTCGTTCGCGCCGATGACCAGCACCACGTCCGTCTGCGGGAGGTCCTGGTTGATGTGCTCCA
>CAYUZK010000180.1:5410-12796 GCA_964449625.1 uncultured Archangium sp. | reverse complement strand
GCGAGATTCGGCCCCGACTCCTACCGACGTCATCTGCAGGAGGCCGCCGAGCTCAGCACCGGGCGCCCGCTCGACGCGTGGCTCGCGGCGGCCCCGGCGGAGCGCCTGGGCGCGGCGTGCGTCGCGCGCTTCGGCCCCGCCCTGCCCTACCTCCTCAAGGTGCTCGCCGCCGCGCAGCCGCTCTCGCTCCAGGCGCACCCCAGCCTCGAGCAGGCGCGCCGGGGCTTCGCGCGCGAAGAGGCCGCCGGCGTTCCCCGCACCGCCCCGCACCGCAGCTACAAGGACCCCAACCACAAGCCCGAGCTGCTCTGCGCGCTGACGCCCTTCACCGCGCTGTGCGGCTTCCGGCGCCTCGAGGACACCGTGCGCTTCTTCGACGGGCTGGGCCTCGACACGTCGCTGCTGCGCGAGGGCGGCCTGCGGGCGTGGTTCGAGTGGCTGATGACCGCGCGGCCCAGCGCAGAGGTGGCGCGCGCGGTGGAAGGCGCCCGGCGCGGCGTGCCGGGCTTCGGCGCCGAGTGCGCGGTGGCCCGGCGGCTCGCCCTCGCCTTCCCGGGCGACGTGGGGCTGGTGGGCGCGCTGGCGCTCAACCTCGTGGAGCTCGCGCCGGGCGAGGCGCTGTACCTCGACGCCGGCAACCTCCACGCGTACCTCGAGGGCACGGGCATCGAGCTGATGGCGAACTCCGACAACGTGCTGCGCGGCGGGCTGACGCCCAAGCACGTCGACGTGCCCGAGCTCCTCTCGGTGCTCGACTTCCAGCACGGCCCGGCCCTGGTGTGCCGGCCCGCGGGGGCCCCGGAGGCCGTGTACGCCACGCCCGCGGTGGACTTCCGGCTCTCGCGCATCGACCTGGCCGGCACCTACGCCCCGCCGCGGCGCGGCCCGGAGCTGCTCCTCGTCACCGAGGGCGCCCTCGTCGCGCGACAGGGCGAGGCGCGCGAGGCCCTCGCGCAGGGCGAGGCGCTGTTCGTCTCGGCCGGCGAGGGCGAGCTCACCCTCGAGGGCACGGCGACCGTCTTCCGCGCCACGCCGGGCGAGCCGACTCCACCGCCGGCCACCGGGAGCCAGGCGCCGTGAGGCTCGCGCACTTCTCCGATGTCCACGTCACGCACTTCCCGCTCAGCGGGGGGCTGGCGCTCAAACGCCTCGCCGCCGTGGCCAGCTACACGCTCATGGGGCGCGGCGCGCACTTCGAGCAGAGCGACGCGCGCATCGCCGCGCTGCTGGCCGACGTCGACGCGCAGGGCGCCGACCACGCGCTGTGCACTGGCGACCTGACCGGCGTGAGCACCGAGGCCGAGTTCGCCCGCGTTGCCGAGCTCTTCGGCCCCAGGCTGGCGCAGCCGGCGCGCTTCACCTGCCTCCCCGGGAACCACGACCGCTACGTGGCCAGCGCCGCCGGCCTCTTCGAGCGGCACTTCGGCGCGCTCTGCGAGGGCGGCAAGTTCCCCTTCGTGAAGCACCTTCAGGGCGGCGTGAGCGTGGTGGGTCTCGACGTGGCGCGGCCCACGAGCCTCATCGATTCCTCGGGCCTGTGCGGGGCGCGCCAGCGGGGCGAGCTCCTCGGCGTGCTGACGGACGCCTCGATGAAGGACCGCTTCGTGGTGCTGGCGCTCCACTACGGGCTCCTGCGCGCCGAAGGGCAGCGCGACCACCGCCGCCACGGGCTACGCGACGATCTCGAGGTGCTGGCGCTCATCGACCGCGACGACGTCTCGCTCGACCTCGTGCTGCACGGGCACATGCACCGGCCCTACGTGGTGAAGACGAAGCGCCGCACCATCATCAACGCCGGCAGCGGCACAGACCTCCACGTGAAGCCCTGCGGCTACCACCTCTACGACATCGACCCGGCGGCCCACCGGGTGCGCGTGACGCGCCGCGGGTGGACCGGCGAGCGCTACGACGCGGTGCCGGGCTCGCCGCTCAACGTCGAGCTGACGACGCGCTGACGGCGCCCCAGCGGCCGGAGCCCTCGCGCCGCCCAGCGACCCGGGCGGCGCACCAGAGGTCGCTCAGGGTCGAACGGAGATGCGGCCCGCGTCGACCGGGGAGATGGTGCCCGCGTCGCGCAGGTGGTCGACGAAGACATCGGCCATCACCTCGCGCGAGGTACCCTGCCCATCGACCAGCACGGTGTAGCCGTCGCCGCCGGCGTTGGTGAAGTCGTTGGTCGCCAGCGAGTAGGTGCCGGCGTCTCGCGTCACGACGCCGCCGTCGTCGAGCGTGATGGAGACGACCCGCGAGCCGACCCCTGCGTCCTGCAGGTAGACGACCTTGAAGCCGGAGATCTGCGGGAACCGACCGCTGGAGGCCGGCGCGAGGGCGAGGCCATGCTCCATGGCGGCCCACAGCTGGCCACCCGTCACGGGGCGCGTCACCACCACGTTGCCGAAGGGCAGCACGGCGAAGGCGTCGCCGCGCACCACGTCGCAGGGCGTGCTCGCGGAGCAGTTCGCGCGGACGTAGGCACCGGCGTCGGCGACCGCGTACGACGAGGGGATGCTCGCGCGCAGGCCGCCGCCGTTGGTGAGGGCGATGTCGCTGCCGTAGCGCGCGCGGAGCGCGTCAGCCACGAGGTCACCGATGGGCACCGAGCCGGTGCGCTCGAGCGTGCCGTTGCGCGCGAAGGTGCCGGTGGTGAGGGCGACCTTGCCGTCCATCACCTGCGAGAGCTGGGCGCGGTACGGAGCCAGCATCGCCACCACCGCGGGGTCCGCGGCCGGGCCGCCGTCCGGGAAGAAGTTGGGCACGTACGGCGTGACGAACGTCTGCGCCACGTTGGTGACGGCCTTCGTGCCGGTGTGCACCGTCAGCGTCACCCGCGAGTACGAGAGGCCCTTGCTGCTGTTCTCGACCACGAGCTGACCGTTCACTGTCGAGGAGAACTTGAGGTCGGTGTGGTCGCCGACGATGACCGCGAAGCCGCTCACGAGCGCCGCGAAGTCGAGCAGCGGCCCGGAGACGCCGCCGTCACTCTGGCGTAGCGTGGCCCCCATGTGGACGAGCGCGATGACGACGTGGGCGCCGGCGTCGAGGGCCGCCTGGCGCGCGGCGTTGGCCTTCGTCGCGGAGGTCGCGAGGTCGTCGACGGTGATGCTCCCGAGGCTGCCGGGCGCGAGGAGCGACGGAGCGTCGGGGTTGGTGATGCCGACCAGGCCCACCTTCACGCCGCCGACGTCGATGAGCTCGTAGGGGCTCGACACGCCGGTCAGCGTTCCCGAGAGGTTGTTCAGGTTGGTCGACACGTTCTTGTAGGTCTGCAGGGCGATCATCGACTGGAGGTGCGCGACCCCCTTGTCGAAGTTGTGATTGCCGAAGGTGTTGGCCTGCAAGCCCATGAGGTTGAGCGCCTGCACGGCCGGCTCCTCGTTGAAGAAGGCCGCGAGCGGGGGCGTAGCGCCGAACTCGTCGCCGCCGGTGACGATGAGCGTGTTGGGCTGCGTGGCGCGCTCACGGGAGAAGTACGCGCTCAGCGCCGAGGCGCCGCCGGTGTCCACGTTGCCCGTGCCGCCGTCAGCCAGGGGCCCGCTGGTCTGCGCGGGGTCGAGCTGGCCGTGCCAGTCACTGAAGGAGATGACCTGCAGGTCGATGTTCTGCCCGGCGTCGACCACGCCGCTGTCGGTCGCGCCACCACCGCCGCCCGTCGCGCCACCACCGCCGCCCGTCGCGCCACCACCGCCGCCCGTCGCACCACCACCGCCGCCCGTCGTGCCACCACCGCCGCCCGTCGTGCCACCACCGCCGCCCGTCGTGCCACCACCGCCGCCCGTCGTGCCACCACCGCCACCGACGCCGGCATCGGGCGTCTCGGGTGCACCACACGAAACAACCAGACCCGCGGCCAGCGCCGCACAGAGAAACCGCTTCATGATGGTACCCCCCGAAACGAGTGAGCCCTGAGGTACAGCACGGAACACGCCCCGCGCCCACGGCAATCTCGTTTTGTTTGACCTACGCTCACGCGGTGCGCTTTCGGACCCTGAGCTGCTGCGTGAGCGTGTACGCGAGCGTCGCGCTCGGCCACGGCATCGCCTTCGAGTTCCTCTCTCCCAGCGGCGTGGGGAGCCGAACCGACGGCGGCGAGGCCGTCGTACGGTGGTCCGACGGACCGGACCCGCTCGACGTGGCCACGCTGTCCTTCTTCGCTCGCCGCCCGGCGCTGACGCCCTTCGAGCTGGTGACGACGGTGACGACCGGGGCGCTCGCGCTGCACGGCCCGGAGATCGCCGTCTCGGACCCGGTCAACGAGCTTCGCTGGGATGCGCGGGCCGCGGAGCCCGGCTGCTACCAGCCTCTCGTGCTGGTGAGCGACCAGGTGGAGGGCACCTCGTGGCAGGGGGCGCCGGGCCAGCTCGTGGTGGACCCGCTCGACGGCGGTAACCGGCCCCCGGCCATCTGGCTGACGATGGACCCCGCGCAGCCGGTGGCCAACGACGGCACCTGGGCCATCACCTTCGTGGTGGACGACCCCGACGACGCGGCCGAGGTGACCCTGGAGCTCGTGTCCCTCGAGACGCGCGCAGCGCTCGAGCTCGCCCGGCTCTCGCTCCTGCCCGGCGCCACGAGCGGGGAGTTCATGCTCGACACGCGCGCCGTCGCGCCGGGGGCCTGGGCGGTGCACGCGCACGTGCGCGGCGGTGACGCCGCGCCGTGCGACGCCTGGTACGCCGGCGTGCTGCGCGTGGCCCGAACGCCTCTGGCCGACGCAGGCACGGGGGCCGCCGATGCCGGGACCACGCCCGCGGGCCCGGGCGGGTGTGCCTGCGGCACCGCTGACGCCGCCTTCGCCACTGTCCTCCTCGCCTGGGCCCGCAGACGACGTCGACCTCGCGCTTCGTCGATCACGGCGTGCGTGGCTCGCCGCTCGCCGCGCAACGTCGAGCTGACGACGCGCTGACCTTTCGGCCAGACTCGGCGGGTGATCGGCGCCCCGCTCTCCGTCGGCCTCTTCACCGAGGTGCTGCCCATCGCCCCGCGGCCGCGCGTCGCCGCGCCCTTGCTCATGGAGCGCGTGCTGCCCGAGCGACGCAGCCCCCTGGCCACGGCGGAGTTCGAGCGCGTGAGGGATCTCGCGGCCGCGCTGCCCGCCCCCTGGCAGCGCCTCGTGGACTCGGAGTCGAGCCGCTTCGACCAGCACCTCGTCACCGAGCGCTTCGTGGGCGTCACCGTGCGCGACGTGAGCCACGCGCTGCGAAGCCACGGGCGGGTGCTGCCGCTCGACGTGCTGCGGGCCTGCGTCGACGCGGTGCTGCACGGGCTCGCCGCCCTCGACGCGCTGGCCGGCCCCGGCGTGCGCCAGGGGCACTTCGTCATGAGCGACGCCGGCCTGGGCCTGGGCGTCGACGGGCGCTGGCGCTTCGCCCACCGCGCCCTCAACCACTGGTTCGCCGAGGCGCTCCCGCCCGACCTGGCCCACGATCCAGAGCGCAGGCCCACCCCCGACGCCACGCTCGACTTCGCGAGCCCGGAGTTCGTCTCCGGGCTCCCCGACGTGCCCGCTTCTCACGCGACGCGCGCCGCCCTCTTCGCCTGGCAGCTCGCCACGGGCGGCTTCCACCCCTACCGCCGACCCTGGGCCGCCGGGCAGCGCGCGGCGTCGAGCGAGAGCCTCCTCGAGCGCCTCGGGCGCTACCACCGCTCGGAGCCCGCGGCCCCGCTCGAGCTCCACCCGGAGCTGCCGCGCGCGGTGCAGGAGGTGCTGCGGCGCGGCGTCCACTTCTCGGGAGGGCGCTTCGCCGACGTCGCGGCCTTCGGCGCAGCCCTCGACGCCGCGTGGTCCGTGGCCCCGGCGAGCCCAGCGCGGGTGCAGGCGGTGCTCTTCGGGCTGGCGTGGCCTTCGCTGCAGCGGCAGCTCGAGGGACTCAAGCAGGCCCCGCTCCTGCCCATTCGCTGGGACGGGGTGTGGAGCGCCGCGCGCACGCCGGAGGAGGGCCTCGCCGTGCTCGAGGACCAGCTCCTCGAGCGCCTGGCCTCCACCGACGCCCTGCCCCGCGCCGCGCCGCTCGCAGCGCCGCCCACCCCGACGGTGGTGCCGCTCGCGCAGCCTGAGGTGGAAGCCCCGGCGCCCCGAACCACCGAGGGGCCCGGCCCGACCAGGCCTCCGGTGGGCTTGTTGCGGCGGCTGCTCGGCCGCGTCAGGCGCTGAGGGGCCTCAGCGCTTCGACTTCGCCTTCTTCTTCTCGAAGGTGCAGGTGACGTCGGTGGTGATGCCGCCGCGGACCCACCAGTGGCCGTGCACCTGCATCTTCCGCGGCGCGCAGGCCTTCACCAGGTCGTCGAGGATGGTGTTGGTGACGCGCTCGTGGAAGGCGCCCTCGTTGCGGTAGCTCCACAGGTAGTTCTTGAGCGACTTGAGCTCGATGCACTTCGTGTCGGGCACGTAGGTGATCTTGAAGTGCGCGAAGTCCGGCTGGCCGGTGAGCGGGCACAGGCAGGTGAACTCGGGGCAATCGAAGAGGATCTCGTAGTCGCGGTCGGCCGCGGGGTTGTCGAAGACGTCGAGCTTCTTGGAGGGCTGGGAAGGCATGCGCGGCCCTGTAGCGGGCCGCCTCGTGCCGCGCAATTCCGGCCGCACCGGACGAACCCGGGGCTGGCGCACGGCTTGCTGAGAGCTCCAGCCATGAGCTGGCGGCTCCTCCACCTGTCGGCGCTGCTCTCCGTGGCCGCGGCCGCGCAGGAGGTGCTCTTCGAGGACACCTTCCGGCGCGCCGACCACGCGAGCCCCGGCCCCGGGTGGAGCGAGTACGCCGCGCGCGGGAAGGCCCCGAGGCTCGACGACACGCCGTGGCGGCTGCGCGACGGCGCGCTCACCTTCGCCGCGACCGGCAGCGGCACCTACGCCGAGGACTTCGTCGCCACGGTGCAGGCCTTCCCCGTCGAGGGCTCGCGGGTGGAGTTCGAGCTGCGCGCGGTGACGGGCACGCGCGAGGGGTACGTGGGCCCCGCCGTGCTGTGGGTCGACGAGCCGCTGCGCAAGCGCACCGCCTACAACCTCGACGGCCCGGGCCCCGGGTACATCGGGGTCGGCCTCTACTACCGCCGGGAGAACCAGGGCACGGGCGGCGCGCTCCTGTTCGGCGGCGCGCCCGCGCCCGCGTGGCAAGACGCGAACCGCAAGGTGCCCGGCGTCAACGAGGGCCGCTTCGCGCGCCACGCCCTCACCGTGAAGGACGGCGGCGTCACCTGGGAAATCGACGGCGAGCTCTTCGCCCAGTCGCCGCTCACCCAGCCGCTGCCGCCGGGCGCGACGCGGCGGCTGCTCATCTCGACGCGGATCTACGACCGGGGCTTGCTCCAGTCCGTCGCGGTGAAGAACCTGCGCATCACGCGCCCCGGGAGCGCACCCACCGCGCCGCCTCCTGCGACGCCCACCGCGCCGCC
>CAYUZK010000180.1:0-5310 GCA_964449625.1 uncultured Archangium sp. | reverse complement strand
CCCACCGCGCCGCCTCCTGCGACGCCCACCGCGCCGCCGCAGCGACCCGACGAGACCTTCGTCGACGCCGACGCGCCGTCGCCCCGCACCCGCGCGCGGCTCGCCCTCGCCTTCGCCGGGCCGACGCTGGTCATCGAGGCCGCGCCCACGGCCCTCGAGCTCGCGCGCGACGCCTCCCGCTGGCGCATCGCCATCAGGGGCCACTCCCCCGGCACCTTCCCCGCGGCCGTCTCGTTCACCATCGCCCCCACGCGCGGCTGGCTGTCCACGCCGGCCTGCACCGCCACCCTCACGCGCGTCGAGCGGCCGGCAGGCCCGGTGGAGGGGCGCTTCGACTGCATGCTGCGCGGCTTCGACGGAGACCACCGGGGCGAGGAGGTCCGCTCCGTCGGCACCTTCCGCGCGGAGCTGCAGCCATGACGCGCGCGGCCCTCCTGGGAGCGCTCGCCCTCGCCTCGCTGGCCCTGGCGCGACCGCCCACGGCGTCTGATCGCTTCTGGGCCGAGTGGGACGGCGTCGACGTCGAGGCGTGGCTCGCCGTGCAGGAGCTGGGGGAGACGGTGACGCGGCTCCAGGCCGAGGGCAGCCTCGCGCGCCGGAGCACGGAGGGTGACGGCGAGGCGTGGCTCCGCACCCAGGTCGGTGACGCCCTCGTCGACTCGGCCGCGACCATCACCTCGACGGGGCGCCCCATCAGAATGATGGTGGAACTCGCGCAGCAGCGGCCGCTGGCCTGGCTCGACTGGGGCTTTCGCGCGCGGGTGAACACGCTCTACCGCGAATACCGGCAGGGCCTCCGGGAGACGGGGGACCCGCAGCAGGGCCTCGAGCGCGCCCAGGCGGCCCTCACCGCGCTGCTCGCGACGAAGGTGACCGCGCCCGACCAGGCAATGCTCCAGGTCGTCTCCGCCAGCCGCGGCCTCATCCTCGCGCAGCTCCTCAAGACCGACCTCGAGCTCCACCCCGAGGACTACCCCGAGGACTCCCCGGTGCGCGTGAAGCCGGGGGCGCTGCCGGCGGCCGTGCGCGCGCTGCCCCAGGCCAGGCGCCGCGCGCTGCTCGACTGCCTGTGCCGGTGCGGCAGCAACGCGAACCAGGCGGCCGTCGCCGTGCGCTGGAACCCCGAGCCCGACCCGCACACGCACGCCTGCGCCACGCCCGCGGAGGGGCCCTGCGTGAACAAGGGCTACGGGTGCTGGCGCACCACGCCGGCCCGCGCGGGCGCCTGCGCCCAGGAGTGCGCACGGGGGGCGGGGCTCGGGCAGGTGCCCACGCTGGGGAATTAGCGGGGGCCGCGCTGCCGCCACCGGCGACGATGCGCTCGACGTCTCTCGCCGGCGGCAGCGGGACCGGAAGCAGGAGGCGCAACCCCCGGCTGGCGTCGCGCGGACAATTCCGGCAGGACGGCGCCATGGCCACGGCTGCCGACATCGCGCGCGCGCTCGGGGTGCTGCGGGCCGGCGGCCTCGTGGCCCTGCCCACCGAGACGGTCTACGGCCTGGGCGCCGACGCGTCGAACGAGCTCGCCGTGCGCCGCATCTTCGCGGCCAAGGGGCGCCCCTCGACGCACCCGCTCATCGTGCACCTCGCCGACGTCGCCGCCGCGCGCGAGTGGGCCTCGACGCTGACGCCCGAGGGAGAGGCCCTCGCCGCGGCCTTCTGGCCCGGGCCGCTCACGCTCATCGTGCGCCGCAGCGGGCTCGCCAGCGACAGCGTCACCGGCGGCCAGGACACCGTGGGCCTGCGCGTGCCGCGGCACCCGGTGGCCCTCGCGCTGCTGCGAGCCTTCGGCGGCGGCGTCGCGGCGCCCTCGGCCAACCGCTTCGGCCGCGTGAGCCCCACCACGGCCGCGCACGTTCGCGAGGAGCTGGGCGCCGCGGTGGACTTCGTGCTCGACGGCGGGCCCTGCGCGGTGGGCGTGGAGTCCACCATCGTCGACGTGACGCACGCCCCGGCGCGGCTGCTGCGGCCGGGCGGCGTGCCCCGCGAGGCCATCGAGGCGGTGCTCGGCCACGCGCTCGAGCTCGTCACCCACGCCACCGACGTGCGCGCGCCGGGCCTGCTCGAGTCGCACTACGCGCCGCGAGCGGGGCTGTGGCTGCTCCCCGCCGAGGCCCTGGCCGACGAGGCGGCGCGGCTGGTCGCGCAGGGCACGCGCGTGGTGGTGCTGGCGCCGGCGGCCCTCGCGCTCCCCGCCGGCGTCGCGCGGCTCGAGGTGCCCGAAGGCGACGAAGGCTTCGCCCGGGTGCTCTACGCGCGGCTGCGCGACGCCGACGCGTTGGGCGACCTCATCCTCGCGGCGCCGCCGGCGGCCGGGGGCGTGGGCCTCGCCGTGCGCGACCGGCTCCAACGCGCGGCCGCGCCCCGGGGCCGCTGACGGCTCACGTCGGGAGCGCCTCGCTCGCGCGCGAGGACCGCAGCGCGAGCGCCAGCGCCGGCGCCACGACGACGGCCAGGGCCAGCTCGCCCAGGTAGACGCCCGC
The DNA here is from genome assembly GCA_964449625.1 of uncultured Archangium sp. Taxonomy (GTDB): domain Bacteria; phylum Myxococcota; class Myxococcia; order Myxococcales; family Myxococcaceae; genus Archangium_A. The sequence goes on along the minus strand of CAYUZK010000180.1, from coordinate 2,827 downwards.
CTGCTGCGTCACCACCACCGCCACGAGGTTCGACGCGGCGTGCAGCGCGATGGCGCCCACCACCCAGGTCCACCGCCGGCGGCGCGCGCCCTCCAGCACCAGGAGCGAGCAGGCGATGTGGAGCGCCATGGCGCTCACCCGCTCCACGCCACCCATGGTGGCCTTCCAGAAGTCGAGGGCCCCGAACTGCTGCTCCACGAGCGCCTGCGCCTCCGGCGGCAGCCCGATGCTCACCCCGTTCGCCAGGAGCACGTAGAGGACGGTGTTGGCGACGAGCGTGAGCCCGACGAGCAGCACCGACTCGATGCCGCCGTGCCCGGCGCCCAGCATCACCCCGCCCAGCGTGGAGCGGTCCTTCCACAGCGTGCGGTAGGTGACGAGGCGCCCGAGCTCCTCGAAGAGGCCCGCCGTCAGGCAGGAGGCCACCAGCCACGCCCCCATCACCACCGCGTCGGCCGCGTAGTGCTTCGCGAGGTACGCGTTCAGCGGGATCTGCCACGGCAGCCGCAAGACGAGCTGCGACACGACGAAGGTGAGCGCGCCGAAGCCCCAGGCCTTGAGCGACGCCCCGGCCCGGCGCCACAGCGCGAAGGCCAGGGCGAAGGGCCCGAGGGTGGCCACGAGCCCTGCCACGCCCAGCCCCACCGCGACGCCGAGGTCGAAGGTGAGGGCCATCGAATCAGTTGAGGGCGTTGGGCTGCGTGAGCGGGAACTCGGCGATCTTCGCCTCGAAGCGGCTGCCGTCCACGCGCTCCATCACGAACTCGCCGCGCATGGTGCCGAAGGGCGTGCGCAGCATCGCCCAGCTCGTGTACTCGAAGGTCTCTCCGCCCTCGAGGCGGGGCTGCTTGCCCACGACGCCCTCGCCGCGCACCTCCTCGACCCGGCCAGTGGCGTCGGTGATGACCCAGTGCCGGGCCCGCAGCGTCGCCGCGCGCGTGCCCTCGTTCTTCACCGTCACCGTGTAGGTGAAGGCCCACTGCCCGTTGTCGGGGGCGCTGCGCTCCGGCCAGAACTTCGGCTTCACCTGCACCCGGAGGCCCTCGGTCACCGCCACGCTCATGTCAGGACTCCACCCGGCCAGGCTGCGCCGGCGTCGCCTCGCCCGGTGCGGGCGGGGGCTTGATGAGGACGGACGCCACGATCGACGCGGCCAGGCTCGCGGCGATGACGCCAAGCGACACCCCGATGATGATGCCCTCGTGGTGATGCGCCCAGTCGGCGAAGGCCGTCTCACCGATGAGCTTGAGGCCCACGAAGGCGAGGATGACGCCCAGGCCCACCTTCAGGTAGCGGAACTTGTCCATCAGCGAGCTGACGAGGAAGAAGAGGCTGCGCAGCCCGAGGATGGCGCAGGCGTTGCTGCTGAAGACGATGAAGGGGTCCTGGCTGATGGCCAGCACCGCGGGGATGGAGTCGAGCGCGAAGAGCAGGTCGGTCGTCTCGACCACCAGCAGCACGAGGAAGAGCGGCGTCACCACCAGCTTGCCGTGCTCGCGCGCGAAGAAGGCCAGGCCGTGGTCGAGCGTCGCCACCGGCAGCACCCGGCGGCCCCACTTGAGGAGCGGGTTCTGCTCGGGGTCCACCTGCTCCTCCTGCCCGCCGGCGAAGAGCAGCTTCCACGCGGTGTAGAGGAGGAAGGCCCCGAAGATGTAGAGGATCCACGAGAACCGGGCGACGAGCGTGGTGCCCAGCGCGATGAGCACGCCGCGCATGACGAAGGCCCCGAGGATGCCCCAGTACAGCAGCCGGTGCTGCGCGCGGTTCGCGATGCGGAAGGTGCTGAAGATGATGAGGAAGACGAAGAGGTTGTCGACCGAGAGCGCGTACTCGATGACGTAGGCCGTGAGGAACGGCACCGAGACCGCCGCGCCGCCCAGGGTGTGCAGGTAGCCGGCGAAGGCCAGCGACAGCGACACCCACACGGCCGTCCACGCCGCCGCCTTCTTGGGGGTGATGTCCTTGCCGCGCGACGCGAAGAGGTCGATGGCGACCACCACGACGACGCCGCACAGGAACGCTGCCCAGAGGACGGGGGTGCCCACAATGGGGCCACCCTCTAGGGTCGCGCCCCCCGGCGGTCAATGAGCCCTTCGCTCAGGTCTGGAGCCGCAGCACCAGCGCCGAGCGCTCCGGCACGTGCAGGGGCGCGCCGGCCTCGGCGCTCAGCGGCCGGGGCGGGTCGACGGTGGTCTCGAGCAGGAGCTGCCAGCCGGAGCCCCACTGGGCCGGGGGCAGCACCGCCGGCACCGCCGCGGCGCCCGCGTTCAGGTAGATGAGCAGCGTGTCGCCCACCAGCCGCTCGCCGCGGGGCCCACGCGTGGCGATGGCGTCGCCGCCCAGGAAGAGGCCCACGCACGAGAGCCGCGGATCGTCCCAGTCGGCGTGGGTCAGCTCGTGCCCCGAGGGGTGGAACCACACCAGGTCGCGGTGCCGGGAGTCCTCCAGCGTCTCGCCGAGGAAGAAGTTGCGCCGCTGCAGCGCCGGCTGCGACGCGCGGAGCTGCCCGAGGCGCCGGGTGAACTCGAGCAGCGCCTGCTCCCGCGGCCCCAGCGCCCAGTCGACCCACGAGAGCTCGTTGTCCTGGCAGTAGGCGTTGTTGTTGCCGCCCTGGGTGCGGCCGAACTCGTCGCCGCCCAGCAGCAGGGGCACGCCGCGCGAGGCGAACAGGGTGGTGAGGAAGTTGCGCTTCTGCCGTTCGCGCAGCGCCAGCACGCTCTCATCCTCCGTGGGCCCTTCGGCGCCGCAGTTCCAGCTGCGGTTGTGGCTCTCGCCGTCGCGGTTGTCCTCGGCGTTGGCCGCGTTGTGCTTGTCGTTGTAGCTCACC
>CAYUZK010000179.1:0-12873 GCA_964449625.1 uncultured Archangium sp. | reverse complement strand
GTGTCGCTGCGCGCGATGATGGCGCGCACCTGGCCGGTGGTGGGGAGCGTGCCCAGCGGCTCGAAGCCCGTGGCGCCCCGGTGCATGACGGTGCCTACGCGGCTGGCGCAGCGCACGTCGACGCACTCGTTCACCGCGGCGAAGACGTCGGTCTCGGTGACGGCCACGTCGGCCACGTCGCCCTGGAAGCCGGCGCTCTTCTCGACGAAGAGGCCCTGCGCGCTGTCCCACGCCCAGACGGCGCCGAGATCGCCCACCACGCGCCCCTCGGGGGAGCCGGGGCCGGCCGAGAAGACGCCGCGCGGCACCTGCTGCCCGCGCAGCGGCTGGCTCGCCCACGTCACCTCGGGCGCGCCGCCGTCGGTGACGGCCGCCTCGGTGCGCACGAGCACCAGGCCGCGGCTGGGGGGCAGCGGGGTGGTGGCCAGCGAGGCGGTGCCGCCCAGCACCACGCGCGAGTCGACGAGGCCCAGGCAGGTGGCGCGCACCAGCGCCGGCGTCGCCGGGAGGTTCTCGGCCACCCAGCCGGTGCCCACGAAGTGCCACAGGCGGTTGCCGCCCACGGCCCAGGCCTCGCCGGTGGCGACGCTCACGAGCTGCGCGGCGTCGAGCTTGACGGACAGGCGCGTGTCGTAGAGCGAGTCCCACACGCGGCGCGTCGGGTCCCACCGGTAGAGGGAGCCCAGGTCGCCCACCACCACGAAGCCGCCCTGGCCGTCGCCGATGACGGAGAGCAGCGCCTCGAAGGAGGGGTGGTACTCCGTCGTCCACGCGCCGTCCCGGCGGAGGACGACCTCGTTGCCGGTGCCCACGCCCATGCCGTGCGTGCCGTCGAACCACAGGGCCGCCAGGTCGCTGATGGCCGTGGGCTGAAAGACGCGCACGGCGGGCGGCAGCGTCGGCCCCTTGAACTCCACCAGCAGCCCGGCGGTGCCGGTGGTGCCGATGGCGACCGCGTCGGTGAGGGAGGTGCCCGCCACGCCCTTGAGCGTCGCGGCAGGCGTGGAGAAGGCGCGGGTGAAGGCGCCCACGGCGCTCTCGACCAGCACGGTGCCGTTGCCGCCGGCGTAGACGGTGCCCAGGCCGCCGGGGGCGAAGGCGCCGCCGTGGAGATCGTTGCCCGTGGGGAAGGGGTTCTCGTGCGCCCAGGTGGTGGGGCCGGCGGAGGTACCCTGCACGGACACCTTCGCCTCCACCGCCTGGGTGCCGGCCGTCGCGGTGACGGTGGCGATGCCCGGGTCGAGGGCGGTGAAGAGGCCGCCGTCGGTGATGGAGCCGACGCGGCGCGGGGCCACGCGCCAGGCGACGGGCGTCTCGATGGACTCACCGGTGGGCGACACCACGCGGGCGGTGAACTGCTGCGTGTCGCCGACGCGGAGCAGCACCTCCTCGGGGTCGATCTCCAGGCGATCGATGTTGGGCTCGGTGGGGCTGGTGAGCCAGAAGAGGCCCAGCTTGTCGGTCTTCCCCTCCACGGCCTCCACCGGCACGGTGATGACCTTCGCGCCGGGCAGGGCGGCGTAGGCCTCGGTGCCGGCCTGGCGCCGCATGTCCCAGGTGCCGCGGTCGACGCCGGCCACGAGGCGCTTGTCGTCCCACGGGAGGTAGAGCGTCAGCGGCACCTTGGGCACGAGGTTCGCCGGCGAGAGGCGGTAGCCGAAGCTGATGCGCTTGCGCATCGGCACCTCGGGGATGCCGGTGTCCACGATGGTCACGAAGATGCGCTGCTCGGCGTCGAAGGCGCCGGCGGGCACGTCGAGGCCGTAGCCGTTCCGCACGAAGAGGCCGCCGGCGGGGCCCACGATGAGGGTGTTGTCATCTCCCCCATCGGGCAGGTCGATGGGCGGAGGGCACGCGGCGAGGGCGAGCGCCAGCGGCAGAAACCAGGTCGTGCGGGTCATGAGAGGCTTTCGTCGGCTCCAGGCGGCCCTGCGTATGGCAATGGCGCGGCACCCTAGCCACATTCGTTCGGGAAATCTTCCGGGGGGTTGATCGTTGAGGCCGCTGCGTTACCAAACCGACCTCCCATGCGAACCTTCGTCCTCTTGAGCCTGCTGTCTCTCGCCGTGCCCGCCTTCGCCCAGGGCCCGGCGGCCCCGCCCACGCCCGCGCTCCCGTCGCTCGCCCCGCTCATCGACTCGGTCAAGGGCGCGGTGGTGAACATGGACGTGCAGAAGCGCGCCTCCGACGAGCAGCAGGAAATGATGGAGCGCTACTTCCGCCACCGCCGCGGCGGCCGCGGCGACGACGCGCCCTTGAGCCCCGGCACCGGCAGCGGCTTCATCATCGACGCGAAGGGCCTGGTGCTGACGAACAACCACGTGGTGGCCGACGCGGTCACCATCAAGGTGCGGCTCGCCGACGGCCGCAGCCTCGACGGGGAGATCGTCGGCCGCGACCCGCTCACCGACGTGGCCCTCGTGCGGCTCAAGGGCAAGGTCGAGAACCTGAGCGCGGTGAAGCTCGGCGACTCGGGCGCGATGAAGGTGGGCGACTGGGTGGTGGCCATCGGCAACCCCTTCGGCCTCGCCCAGAGCGTGTCGGCGGGCATCGTCTCGGCCCTCGAGCGGCAGATCGGCGCGAGCCGGTACGATCAGTTCCTCCAGACCGACGCGGCCATCAACCCCGGCAACTCCGGCGGGCCGCTCTTCAACCTGAAGGGCGAGGTGATCGGCATGAACACCGCCATCATCGGCGCGGCGACGGGCATCGGCTTCGCGGTGCCCAGCAACCTCATCAAGGCGCTCCTGCCGCAGCTCGAGAAGGACGGCAGCGTCACCCGCGGCTGGCTGGGCGTCGGCATTCAAGACGTGACGCCGGCCCTGGCGAAGGCCCTGGGCGTCGCCGCGCAGGAGGGCGCGCTCATCACCTCCGTCAACGACGGCAGCCCCGCGGCGAAGGCCGGCCTCAAGGAGGAGGACGTGGTGGTGGCCATCGACGGCGAGAAGGCGGCCTCCTCGTCGCAGCTGACCCGGGTCATCGCCCTCAAGCGCCCCGACGCGACGGTGGTGCTGCAGGTGGTGCGCGCCGGCAAGCTGCTGCCGGTGAAGGTGAAGCTCGGCGTGCGGCCCGACCTCGAGAACATCGGCGAGCTCAAGAAGAAGGAGCCCGCCAACGCCGACCCGCACCGCCTGGGGCTCGCCTTCCAGGACATGGACGTGCGCCTCGCCGAGGCCACGGGCCTGCCGAAGCAGGGCGCGCTCGTCGTCGAGGTGGCCCCGGGCTCGCCGGCGGAAGAGGCGGGCCTGCGCCGCGGCATGGCCATCGTGGAGCTCAACCGCGCACCTGTGCGCACCCGCGACGACCTCCTCCTGGGCCTCAAGGGCCTCAAGCCGGGCGCGGTGGCGCTCCTGCGGGTGGCGCTGCCCGGGGCCGGCGGCCGCTCGCTCGTCGCCCTCGAGCTCCCCTGACTGCATGGAACCCGGACACTGGGAGCCGCCGCACCCCACACTGACTGGAGCGCGGACGTCTCAGAGGCAGTCCTGTCCTCCCTCAAGTCATGGAGATCCCGGCAAGCGTCTGCTGGCCCTCCGCTTGCTCTCTTGACCCATCACCCCTCCATGGACTCCTCGAATCCCGACAAGCCCGCCGTGCCCAAGGCTGATCGCCCTGTCATGGTGGCGCCGAGCGTCGCCGCGCTGATGCCGGTGACGCGCCTGGTTTCGAGGCCTTTGGTGACCATCGTGAACGGCAAGCTCGCCACCGTGTTCGAGCTCACCCGCTCCGCGGCCTGACACCCACTGCGAAAGAAGGTCATCCCACAGGCGCAGCCGCGTCACGTGGGTCGGCTGCCTACCCGTGGACATATGGTCACCTGAGGTAGTGTCACGCTTGCTCGTGACCAGACGCACATGGTACGTCGCGCGCTTCCGAAGCCGATTTTCCGGCCTCGGCGGCGTTTCGGGCGCCTCGCCCGGGAGAGGGATCGCGACCACCCCATGCGGATCAAGCGGCTCGACATCACCGGCTTCAAGTCGTTCATGGACCGCATCGTCTTCAGCTTCGACGACGGCATCACCGCCGTGGTGGGGCCCAACGGCTGCGGCAAGTCGAACGTGGTGGACGCCATCCGCTGGGCCATGGGCGAGCAGTCGGCGAAGAACCTCCGCGGCCGCGGCATGGAAGACGTCATCTTCAACGGCTCCGAGACGCACGCGCCGCTGTCGATGGCGGAGGTGACGCTCACCTTCAAGATCGAGGACACCGACGTGCTGCCCGAGACGCTCGCGGGCCTGCCCGAGGTCTCGGTGACGCGCCGGCTCTTCCGCAGCGGAGAGTCGGAGTACCAGATGAACAAGACGACCTGCCGCCTGCTGGACATCACCGAGCTGTTCCTCGGCACCGGCGTCGGCACGCGCGCGTACTCCATCATCGAGCAGGGCCGCGTGGGGCAGATCGTCTCGGCCCGCGCCGAAGACCGTCGGTCCATCATCGAGGAGGCCGCCGGCGTCACCAAGTACAAGGCCCGCCGCCGCGCCGCCGAGCGGAAGATGGAGCACACGCAGCACAACCTCCTGCGCGTGACCGACATCGTCAACGAGCTCGAGAAGCGCCTCGACTCCCTCGAGCGCCAGGCGAAGAAGGCCGAGAAGTACAAGCGCCTCAAGGCCGAGATGCGCGGCATCGAGCTGCACGCCAGCTCGCACCGCTGGCTCGAGCTGCAGAGCGAGCGCAAGGTGCTCGAGGCGCAGCTCACCACCCTGTCCGCCGAGGAGCGCGAGACCTTCGAGAAGGTCAAGGCCCTCGAGGCCGACATCGCCACCCGCCGCGCCGCCCTCGAGGCCGAGGCCCAGGCCCTCGAGGCCGCCAGCGGCGAGGTCTACGCGCTCGAGAGCCAGGTGCAGCTCGACGCCCAGTCCATCGCCCACTGGAAGGAAGACCAGGACGCGACGACGGCCCGCGTGCAGAAGGCCGAGCTCGAGCTGGCCGAGGTGCTCGAGAAGAAGACGCAGGCCGAGGCCGAGGCGGCCCAGGGGCGCGAAGAGCTCGACCGCATGGGCGTGGCCAGCCGCGAAGACGAGGTCAGCCTCGAGGTGAAGCAGGAGGAGCTGCGCCGCGCCACGGCGCTGGTGGGCGAAGTCTCCGAGCGCCTGGAGCAGGACCGGCGCGTGCTGGTCGAGCTGGCCAGCCGCGTCGCCAACCACGAGTCGAAGCTCGCGGGCCTCGAGCAGCGCAAGGTGGAGCTGGGCGATCGCCAGGCCACGCTGCGCGCCGAGTTCGAGGGGCTGCGCGCGGAAGAGGCCCAGCTCGAGGCCGCCCGCCACGAGGTGCTCGAGCGCGTGGAGCAGGCCCGGCAGCTCTCCATCGAGCTGACGCAGCGCAAGGGCGAAGAGGAGTCGGCGCTCCAGCGCCTGCGCGAGGCCTTCGCCGAGAACGAGGTGATGGTGGTGGCCTTGCGCGAGGAGCTCGCCGACAAGCGCAGCCGCCTCGGCTCGCTCGAGGAGATCCAGAAGAACTACGACGGCTTCGATCGCGGCGTGCGCGCGGTGATGGCGAAGGCCGGCCCCGAGCCCCGGCAGGCGGGCGTGTTCGGCCTCGTGGCCGACGTCGTCACCGCGCCCTCGGAGTTCGAGGCGGCGGTGGAGGCCGCGCTCGGCGATCGGCTGCAGCACGTCATCGTCGAGACGCCGGCCCGCGGCTACGAGCTGCTCGAGGCGCTACGGGCGTCGCAGGAGGGGCGGTCGACCTTCTTCCCCGTGCCGCAGGAGGCCTTCGACGCCCTGCCGCCGCTGGAGCGCCCCGAGGTGGTGGGCATGGCCGCGGCGCTGGTGCAGGTGAGCGACGAGCTGCTCCAGCCCGTGGTCGCCCGGCTGCTCGACGGCGTGTGCGTGGTGCGCGAGCTCGAGACGGCGCGCCGCTTCGCCATCGAGCACCCGACGTACACCTTCGTCACCGTCGAGGGTGACGTGGTGCGCCCCGGCGGCGTCGTCACCGGCGGCGTCATGGAGGGCCCGGCGGTGGGCGCGCTGCAGAAGAAGCGCGAGATCGCCGATCTCCAGGGCCAGGTGGCGCACCTCGAGGAGCGCTACAACGAGCTCATCACGCGCCACTACGAGCTCCAGAAGCAGCTCGGGCAGTCCGAGGGCGTGCTCAAGAGCCTCGAGAAGAACACCCACGCAGAGGAGCTGCAGCTCGCCGGCCACGAGAAGGATCTCCACTCGGCGGGCTCGGGCCTGGTCAAGCTGCGCGACCGCATCGCCGGGGTGCAGGCCGAGGTGGACCAGCTCGACTCGACCCGGGCCACGCTCGACTTCGAGCTCGAGTCCTCGCGGGGCGAGGTGCTGCACGGCCAGGCCGACCGCGGCGCGCGCGACGAGCGGGTGAAGCTCTTGTCGGAGGAGCAGGCGTCGTTGGAGCAGAAGATCGCTGCGCTCTCCGACGAGGTGACGGGGCTCAAGGTGAAGTGCGCCTCGGTCAGCGAGCGCGGCGAGGCGGCGCGGCAGCGGGTCGACGCGCTGCGCGAGCAGCTCGACGAGCTCACCGAGCGCGCCGGGCGCCTGGCGCAGGCCCGCGACGAGGGGCAGGCCCACCTGGGGCAGCTCGAGGCGCGGCTGGCCGAGACGGCGACGGAGCGCGAGGCCCGCGGCGGGCAGCTCGAGCTGGCGAAGGGCGCCCTCGACGAGAAGAAGGCCGTCTACGCCGAGGCCCAGGGCCGCGTGACGGAGGACGAGCTGACGCTGCGCGAGCTGCGCGGCCGGGTCGACGGGCTCACCCAGGGCCTCACCTCGATGGCGCTCAAGGACAAGGAGCTGCACCTCGAGCTCGAGCACCTGCTGGGCTCGGTCTACGAGCGCTTCCAGGTCAACCTGGTGGAGGCCGTGAGCGACTACCACCTGCTGGGGCCGCTGGGCGAGGAGGCGACCGAGAAGCTCAAGGAGCTCCGCGCGCAGCTCGAGCGCATGGGCGAGGTGAACGTCACGGCCATCGAGGAGCACGACGAGATCCGCGAGCGCTACGCCTTCCTCTCGAAGCAGAAGACCGACCTGGAGGACTCGCTCGCCCAGCTCCGCGACGCCATCTCGAAGATCGATGAGACGAGCCGCCTGCGCTTCAAGGAGACCTTCGACGTGGTCAACGAGAAGTTCCAGCAGGTCTTCCCCCGCCTCTTCGGCGGCGGCCGGGCCTCGCTGCTGTTGACGCAGGGCGCGCCGGGCGAGGAGCCGGGCGTGGAGATCCTCGCGCAGCCGCCGGGCAAGAAGCTGCAGAACGTGAACCTCTTCTCGGGCGGCGAGAAGGCGCTCACGGCCGTGGCGCTGGTGTTCGCCATCTTCCTCATCAAGCCCACGCCGTTCTGCCTGCTCGACGAGGTCGACGCGCCGCTCGATGAGGGCAACGTCGGCCGCTACAACGAGATGGTGCGCGAGATGAGCTCGGGGTCGCAGTTCATCCTCATCACGCACAACAAGCGCACCATGGAGGTCGCCGACACGCTCTACGGCGTCACCATGGAGGAGCCGGGCGTCAGCAAGCTCGTCTCGGTGAACCTGAGGACGGCGACCGCGGCCAACGGCGACCAGCAGGTGGCCTGAGGCTCACGCCTACCGGTTGAGCGGGTCGACGAGGGTGATGCGGGTCGCCGCCTGCAGGCCCGGGACGGCGAAGTGCTCGGTGGAGACGGTCGGCCGCGGCCCCGTGGGCGATCCGCGCAGGGGGAACACCCGCCCGTGCGAGAGCAGCAGGCAGTCGTCGAAGCCGTCGCCGTCCACGTCGCCGGGGCAGACGAACTCGGCGCGCACCGGGGCGCCGAGCGCCGTGGGGAAGTCGTAGTCGGCCGTCACGTACCAGCTCGAGTACGTGTCGGTTTCGTCCCGCCGCGCCGCCCCGCCACGGAAGCCGCCCAGCACCAGCCGCCCGGCCCGATCGCCTGCGCCTTCCCGCGCCCCGAAGGACGCCACGCCCACCACGTCGGCCACGCCGTCTCCGTCGACGTCGGCGCCGACGTGCCACGAGATGGCGCGCGAGTCGGCCTCGTCGGCCGCCACCTCGTCGCCGTTGAGCGGGGCGCCCTCGCGCCACGTCATGAGCGAGCGGTAGGTGCCGAAGAAGCCGACGGAGTCACCGCGCCACCAGAAGCCGGTCGAGCGAATGCGGTCGCGGTGGGGAAAGGCGGGGTGGGGAAAGCCGACGAGGTCGACGAAGCCATCGGCGTCGAAGTCGAGCACCTTGAACTCGTCGCGCCGCAAGATGGTGTCCCACAGGAGGGGCGTCGGCTGCGCGGCGCCGGTCGGGGCGAGCCCGGTGGCGCTGCCGCGGTGGAGCAACACCCTGACGTCGTCGGAGGCCGTGCGCCGCACGACGAGGAGGTCGGCGAAGCCGTCCTGGTCGAGGTCGCCCACGGGCAGGCTGGCGAGGAAGCGCCCCAGCACAGGGTCCGTGCCGAGCTCGAGGTCGGGCGTGGCCGACGGGCCCTGGGGGCCGCCGTAGTGCACGGACAGCGTCCAGAGGTAGCGATCGACGACGAGGTCGGCGTAGCCGTCGCCGTTGAGATCCCCCGCCGCGCGCGCGCTGGCGCCCTTGAGCTCCGACCAGCGGGTCGACGGCGTAGGCACCTGCTCCGTGAGGATGACGGACCGTCGCTCGGGCAGGCCGGCGGCGCCGCACAGGAAGACATGGACCTCGGGCAGCACGGAGGTCGCCTCGTTGGCGACCGCGAAGTCGGAGTACCCGTCGCCGTTGACGTCGCCCACGTGCGCCACGACGAGCGAGCTGAGCCCGCCGCTGAAGGTCTGCCCGCGCTGCAGCCGTGAGAAGTCGAGCCCCGCCGGGCTGCCTGGCACCATCAGCAGCGCGCGCTGCGGGTCCATCGTGTCGATGGTGACGAGGTCGGCGTGCCCGTCACCGTTGCAGTCGACGTCGCGGTTGGGGTTCTTCGCGCGCGTCACGGTCGGCTCCCCGAGCTTCTCGGCCCACGAGATGGGGGCCAGCGGGACGTTCGAGGCAGGCGTGCACGCGAGCGCAAGCCACGCGCTGCACCACGCGCCGAGGGCGGACTTTTGAAACACGAGGCCTCCGGGAAGGGGAAGGGGCTGTACGATGCCACGCGTTCGACTCGATTGCCCGGGCCACGGACCGGGTGGAGACACGGTGCATGCGTTGGTCGGTGAGGCTCCTGTGCGGCGTGGCCCTGGCGGCCAGCGGGTGTGACCTGGGCGTCAAGCTCGGCGAGCAGTGCTACTTCGGGTGCGTGCAGCGCTGCTCCGACACCTCTCAAGGCCGGGTCTGCTCCTGCCAGCCGGAGATCCGCGCGTGCACCGAGGGGCTGTACTGCTCCTTCTCGACGAACAACTGCGCGGTGCCCTCGAAGCGCGGGGAGCCGTGCGGCGAGCAGTGTGAGGCGGGGCTCCTGTGCCGCTTCGACGGCGTGTGCGGTGAGCTGAGCCGGGAAGACGAGCCGTGCGCCCAGCGAGAGCACTGCGTCGCCGGCCTCTCGTGCAACTGGGGCGTCGAACCCTTCAGCCGCACCAGCGTCGGCCGCTGCAAGCCGACGCAGGGTGAAGGGGGCCCCTGCGGCTGGAGGCAGGTCGGCGGGGACTTCGGTCGGGTGATGAACTTCGAGCCGGGCGCCGAGACGACCTTCGAGGGCTGCGGCACCGATCTCGTCTGCCAGCCCACCGAGGCCGCGCCGGCGCCAGAGACCTTCACCCTCGCGTCCTCGACGCGCGACTGCTGGGGCGCCAACTGCGCCTACCCCGGCACCTGCCGCCGCCCCGGGCGGGCCGCCGTGGGCGAGCTGTGCATCGACAGCCGCGCGTGCACCTCGGGGCGCTGCTACGTGCCCTCGACGCCCTGGGTGGAGCTCGCCGACGTGCGCGCGGTCTGCGACAGCCCGGGCTCGAGCCCTCGCTGCTGGCTCGCGCCCTGGCCGGGCACCTGCATCGCGCAAGACACGCCCATTCAGAACCAGGCCTGCGGCGCGGGCTGCGCGGCCGGCCTGCGCTGCGGGGAGAGCCGCTGCTACGAGCCCTACCGGGAGGGGCTCGCAGGGTCATGCGGGTCGGGGTCCGTGGCCGACCCGCCCACGCGTCCCGAGGCGTGCGGGGTGGGGCTCTCCTGCCAGGTCCTCGATGGGCGCTGGCGCTGCGGCGCGCCGTAGACTTCCGTCACGCCGCCACGGGGCGGACACGAAGGTCACGCAACTCACCGGGATGCCTGGCGCTTTCGAGGAATGTGAGGCCGCGTAGATCGCCCCCGCGGGCGCCTCGTTGAAGGCCGTCACCCGGCGGCGCTCTTCGCCCCGGTCACCCTCTCGAGGAGCACCACATGATGCGAAAGACCCTGCTCGCCGCGGCCGTCGCGGCGCTGACCGCTGCCCCCGTCTTCGCCGGAGACCGTGTCGACCCCAAGCCCGCCATCGAGGCGAAGGTGTCCGCGGCCGACCCGAAGATCCAGATCGCCATCCTGCTCGACACCTCCAACAGCATGGACGGCCTCATCAACCAGACGCGCGAGCAGCTCTGGAAGATCGTCAACACCTTCGCCACCGCCAAGAAGGACGGCAAGCGCCCGAAGCTCGAGCTCGCGCTGTACGAGTACGGCAACGACTCGCTCCCGGCCTCGGGCCACCACGTGCGCAAGGTCGTGCCCCTCACCACCGATCTCGATCGCGTCTCCGAGGCGCTCTTCGCGCTCAAGACCAACGGCGGCAACGAGTACTGCGGCGCCGCCATCTCCCACGCCATGAGCGAGCTGGAGTGGTCGGGCAACACGAGGGACCTGAAGCTCATCTACATCGCTGGCAACGAGCCCTTCACCCAGGGGCCCATCGCCTTCCGCGACGCGGTGAAGAACGCCATCGGCCGCGGGGTGGTGGTCAACACCATCCACGCGGGCACCGAGCAGGAGGGCATCAGCTCCGGGTGGATGGAGGGCGCGAAGCTGGCCGACGGCAACTTCCTCTTCATCGACAGCAACCGCGTCGTGGCCCGCGTCGACGCGCCGCAGGACGCGGAGCTGGCGCGGCTCTCGGGCGAGCTCAACAAGACCTACGTCGGCTACGGCCGCCGCGGCGCCGAGGCCGCTGCCCGCCAGGAGAAGCAGGACAAGAACGCCGCCGGCATGAGCGGCGGGAGCCTCTCGACGCGCGCCGCCGCCAAGGCCTCCGCGATGTACGTGAACTCCGACTGGGACCTGGTCGACGCGAAGAAGGAGGGCAAGAAGCTCGGGGAGATCGCCCCCGACGCGCTGCCCGCCGAGATGCGCGGCATGAACGAGCAGGAGCGCGAGGCCTTCGTGGCCCAGAAGGCGAAGGACCGCGCCGCGCTCCAGGGGAAGATCACCAAGCTCGCGGCCGAGCGCGACGCCTTCGTCGCCTCCGAGCTCAAGAAGAAGGCGAAGGACTCGAGCAAGACGATGGACGAGGCGCTCCTCGAGTCCGCCAAGGCGCAGGCGGCGAAGGCCGACTACGCCCTCTGAGGCACCAGTAGGGCGCGCGCCCCGGGAGGTCCTGCGTGGGGCAGGGCCCTCCGGGGCGTCGAGTCGTCAGAGGATGTCGACGTACGCCTCGTCCACGCTCAGCGCGCCGCCGATGCTCGTCAGCGTGAGTCGCTCCCCGGGCCCGGCGCGCTCCACCAGCCACTCGCCGTCCTCCGTGCGCCGATGCACCTCGATCGCTCGCTCCCGGTGCGACACGACGACGAGCTCCTGCAGGCTCGCCAACCCGCGGTAGTGCTGCAGCTTGGCGCCCCGGTCGTAGGCCTCGGTGGAGGCGCTGGTCACTTCGATCAGCAACAGCGGGTTGGTGGCCGCGAGAGGGTCTTCGAGCGCATGAACGACCTTGCCGCAGATGACGGCACCGTCGGGGTAGGTCGTCAGGTCGCTCTTCGACACTCGCACGCGCAGGTCGGAGGTGTAGGTGCGGCAACCGGGAGGGAGTTGGTTGCCCACCAGGCGGAGGGTCGAGGCGGCGAGGGCGGCGTGCTCAGGCGTGCCCCCCGCCATGGCGTAGATCTCCCCGTCCAGGAACTCGTGGCGGACCTGGCTGTGCTGCTCCACGCGCACGTAGTCGTCGTAGGTGTAGCGGTGGAGTCGAGCGGGAGCGATCACCCCGCGAGGCTACCTCACTCAGAACCCCGACGCCGCCCGGAGCCCCGCTACCCAGTCGGGGGCCGGTCGCGGCTCGGCTACGTCGCCGAGCCCGCGCACGAAGTAGCCGCCGGGCGTCACCAGCGAGAAGCGCAGCGTCCGCCCCAGGGCCGAGTCGAGCGCCGCCATGGTGCTGCGGTCCTCCTCCGAGAAGGCGTCGGGCCCCAGCGGGTGCGAGTGGGCGAGCTCCGCCAGCACCTCGCGCCGCGACCAGATGGCCTCCCAGCGCGCGCGAGAGTCGGGCAGGGCGACCGGTGACGTCGAGGCGTCGCTCCAGAGCACCGCCCCGTCGTGGCCGATGAGGAAGCAGACCTCGCGCTTCACGGGTGCCTCAAGATGACGAGGGCGTCGGTCTCGATGGCCTCCGCGATGACGCCCGGCAGGCTGTCGAGCGTGACGAGCTCGTCGCGCGGCGGGTGCCCCAGGCAGATGCCCGAGTCGAGGACCTGCAGCGTCGCGTCGTCTACCAGCGCCACGAAGCGCTCGCCGAGGAAGCCGAAGACGACCTCCAGGCGGCCCTCGCCGGCGCGGCGCGTCGACTCGAGGCTGGCCCCTGCCTTCTCCAGCGCCTCGAGGGCCCGCTCGTCGGCCGACTCTGCCCGGCGTCGCACCGCCTCTGCCCTCGCCTCGCGCTGCTGGGCCACCTCCGCGTGGATCTGCGCGGCCTGACGTCGCCGCTCGAGCTCCGCCAGCTCCCGGAGCGCCAGCTCTCGCTCGGCCGCCAGGGCGCGCAGCACACGCTCCGCCTCGGGGGCCCCCAGCTGCGCCACGGTGCCCACGTGAGGCCGCAGC
>CAYUZK010000178.1:0-13029 GCA_964449625.1 uncultured Archangium sp. | reverse complement strand
TCGGCGTGCGGCCGCTGCTCGCTGGCCGCGGGGGCGCGGGGCGGGCGGGGCCGCTTCTCGACCTTCGGGCCGAGGGCCGGCTTGCCGGTGATGCGCTCCTCCATCGAGCGCTCGAGGTGCGCCACGAAGGTCTCGAGGGCCTGGGCGATCTGCGGGTTCTCGAGCAGCCGGGCCAGCCGCTTGCTCAGGTGCGGCCGCGGGTGGGCCTCGTCCTTCGGCTCCCGCGGCTCCTTCGCCTCGCGCGGGCCCCTCGGCTCGGGGGCGGGCGCCGGGGTGAAGGCGAACTCGGCGGCGTCGATGGGGCCCGGGTCGAGGCGCTCGAGGCGCTCGATGACGAGCTGCGTCTTGCCGTGGAACTGGCCCACCTTGCCCTGCACGAGCAGGTAGTCGTCGAGCCCGAAGGCCTGGTCGGCGGCGGCGGCGTTCTCGAAGACCCGCCCGTCCACCTCCCCGGTGCGATCGACCAGGGTCAGGGCGAGGAACGACTTGCCGTTGCGGCTGGTGTGCCGCTCTTTGCGCGCGGCGCGGAAGACCGTGTGCACGGTCTCGCCCAGCTTCAGCTCCTTCGCGTAGATCTTGCGGATACGTTCATCGCCTGAATTCGTCTCGTTGGGTTCAGTCTGGCTCACGGCCGTGCGACACTAGCCCTCTACTCTCCGAGTTTCGACAGGATGTGACCGAATGATCAGCCTGGCCCTCGTTCCCCTCCTGCTCCTGGGCGCCGACGCCCCCCGCTGGCAGCTCGCCGCCGACCCCGAAGGCATCAAGGTCTACCGCCGCGACCGCGAGGGCAGCGACGTGAAGGAGATGAAGGCCATCGGCCTCATCGACGGCACCCCCCACGAGGTCTGGGCGGTGGTGCGCGACTACGAGGCCTACCCCAAGCAGATGCCCTTCACCGTCGAAGCGAAGGTGCTCTCGCGCACCGAGCAGGACAAGGAGGTGCTCTTCTACAGCCTCCTCAACACGCCGCTGGTGAGCGCCCGCGACTACATGATCCTCCTGAAGGACGAGTCGGACTGGAAGGAGGGCAAGGGCTTCCTCAAGGTGAGCTGGACCGCCGCGACCCCCGACCAGGACACCCTGGTGCCGGTGAAGCCCGACGTGGTGCGCGTGCGCCTCAACGACGGCTACTGGCTCCTCGAGCCGCGGGAAGAGGGCAAGAAGACCTTCGCCACCTACTACGTGTACACGGCCCCGGGCGGCTCCATCCCCACCTTCATCGCCAACAAGGGCAACGCCATCGCGGTGCCCAAGGTGTTCGAGTCGATCCGCAAGACGGTGATCGAGAAGCGCGGCGGCAAGAAGTAGCGGCCCGCCAGCTCAGCGGTGCGGCTTGCTCCTGCGCTGCGCGTCGACCGTCACCTTGACCATCATCGCGGCCACCGCGAAGGCGGCGACCATGCCGGTGACGTAGTTGTCGAGGTGGAGCTGCCACAGGGCGTACGTCGAGCCGGCGATGCCCAGCACCACCCAGAAGAACCACGAGCCGACCCACACCTGCTCGCCGGAGCGCCGGGCGTTGACGAGGAGCGGGTAGGTCTTCGCCTTGCGCCACTTGGTGTGGCCTTCTTCGAGGAGCTCGTCGTCAGGCTCCACGAAGCCCAGCAGCCACGCCTGCTCGACCTGGCCGAAGGACTCGTACTGCATCTCGCCTTCTTTGTTGCGGACTCGGAATCTCATCTCAGGAGAGCTCGCTGCAGATCTGTTCGGCGATGCGCAGGCCGTCGATGCCCGACGACACGATGCCCCCAGCGTAGCCGGCCCCTTCGCCTCCCGGGTAGAGGCCCTTCATGGACACCGACTGGAGCTGCTCGTCGCGCGTGAGGCGCAGCGGCGTGGAGGTGCGCGCCTCGATGCCGATGAGCTTGCCCTCGGCGCTGATGAAGCCCTTCATGCGCCGATCGAAGGCCTTGAGCGCCTGCTTGATCGACGTGGTGAGCCACGGGGGAAAGAGGCGGTTCAGGTCGACGTGCGCGAGGCCCGGCCGGTAGGAGGTGCCGCCCGGCTCCTTGCCCAGCTTGCCGGCCAGGTAGTCGGGGATGGTCTGCGCCGGGGCGTGGAAGCGGCCCCCGCCCAGCTCGTAGGCCGCCTTCTCCCAGTGCCGCTGGAACTCGATGCCCGCCAGCACCCCGGTGAAGCCGGCGCGCGCGTAGTCCTCCACCGAGACCGACACCACGATGCCCGCGTTGGCGTAGCGCGCGTTGCGGTGCGAGTTCGACATGCCGTTGGTGCACTGCATGCCGTCCTCGGTGGGCGTGGGCACCACGATGCCGCCGGGGCACATGCAGAACGAGTAGACGCCGCGCACGTCGCCGTCCACCGAGAGGTTCTCAGCCAGCTTGTAGTCGGCCGGCGGGAGCCTGGGGTGCGTGGCCACCTTCTCGCCGTACTGGATGGCGTTGATCAGCGCCTGCGGGTGCTCCGCGCGGAAGCCCAGGGCGAAGGGCTTGGGCTCGAGGAAGACGCGGCCGTCGGCGGCGAAGCGCTCGAAGAGCTCCCGGGCCGAGTTGCCCGGTGCCAGCACCACGCGGTCACCGTCGACCACCTCGCCGTCGGCGAGCCGCACGCCGGTGACGCGCCCGTCCTGCGAGAGCACGTCTTCGACGCGGGCCCCGAAGCGCACCTCGACGCCCAGCTCGAGGAGGTCCTTGCGCATGCGCTCCACGGCGAAGGGCAGCAGGTCGGAGCCGATGTGCGGCTTGCCCTGCACGAGGATGCGATCAGGCGCGCCGTAGCGGGCGAAGGTCTCGATCACCTTGCGCACCGAGGGGTGGTTGATGCGCGTCGAGAGCTTGCCGTCGGTGTACGCCCCGGCGCCGCCCTCGCCGAAGCTCATGTTGCTCTCCGGCGTCAGCGTGCCGTCGCGCATGAGCTTCGCCACGTCCTTGCGGCGATCGATGACGTTCTTCCCCCGCTCGAGGATGACGCTCTTCACCCCGCGCTGCGCGAGCTCCAGGGCGCAGAAGAGGCCCGCCGGCCCCATGCCGATGATGATCGGCCGGTGCGCGGGCTGGCGGCTCACCGGCTTCGACGGCGGCGGCGCCGCCTCGACCTCGCTCACGTCGGGCGGCAGCGTCTTCGGGTGCCGGCCAGGCGCGAAGGCCACCTCCACGGTGTGGATGTAGCGGGGGCTGTTCTTCTTGCGCGCGTCGAGCACCGAGCGCACCAGCCGCACGTGCTCCAGGTCCGCCGGCGTCACGCCCAGCTTCTCCGCCGCCTTCTGCCCGAGCAGGGTCTCCGGCTCGTCGAGCCACAGGGCGAGGTTGTTGACCCGGTACGTCGTCACAGCCCCCCGCCATACCACGCTTGCGGCGCTTTTCAGGCAAGTGCCTGATTTCCGTGCGCAGGTGCCTCCCCAGTTTCGCGGGGTGCTACGCGCAGGTGCGTAAACCCGTTCGCACCAGGGCCGCTGATATACGTCAAGCTAATGAAAGCACACGGATGCCGGCGCACTGCGTCACTGGCACGAGAGGTGTAGAGGCCCCCAGCACCACGGGCTGTCCTGGCCCGACTGTGGAGGGACGGAATGAGCACCGACAAGAAGGGCACGAAGATCCTCGCGCGAACGTTCTTTGCGCAGCTCCGGGCCGGCGGCTACACTCCGAACCAAATCCTGGATATTTCCACCGAGCTCATCGACCTGGTCACCAACGACCTCAAGGAAGTGAAGCCGGCGGACAGCGTGACCCCGGAGAACCGGGCAGTCGCCTGAAAGATGCGAGCCCCCCGGGGTCTCCGCTCTCCGGCCAGGCGCTGGGGACGGAGCCCGAAGGGGCGAGCGAGCGTAGCGGCCCGGTGTCGCTGCGGGAGAAAGCCCGGCCTAGTGCCGGGCTTCGTTTTTGCGGGCCCGCTGGCGTGACACCGCCGCGGCGCCGCACACCACCAGCAGCCCGAAGGTCATGCCCGAGAAGACGAGGCTCTCCGTCCACGACGCGGTGGCGGCCCAGGCGCCGAAGGCCCCCAGGGCCAGGAGCCCGTCGGCCCACCAGGGCTTGCGCTGCTCGTGCATGAGCGCGCCGCCGAAGAACGTGAGCGGCACGCCCACCAGCACCTGCCGCTGGATGGCGTCGGGGTTGGCGAAGATGACGTCGGTGTTGTGCACCAGCACGGCCGCGAAGATGACGACGGTGCCGATGGCCAGCACCAGCACGCCCGCCGCGGCGATGTCCTTGGTGAGCTTCGCCTTCTCGTCGAACTGCTGAATGGCGAGGTCCACCAGCTGCTCGAGGGCCGAGTTGAGCATCTCGGCGAAGAGCACCAGCAGCACGCAGAAGATGAGCGTCACCTTCTCGGCGAGCCCTAAGGGAATGCCGCTGCCCACCAGGCCCACCAGCAGCCCGGCGATGACGTGCATGCGCATGTTGCGCTGGTGCACCACGGTGTGAATGAGGCCGCTCCACGCGTAGAGGACGGACCGGTAGAAGTTCGTCGGCTTTTGCTGCGGCGTGAAGGGCGGCGGCGCGCTCATCGTGGCGCCCCGGCTCGTAGCACGGTCGCCCCGTCGGCTTCTATTCAGGGCCCGGCCTGGGCTAAGGCGGCAGGCCGATGCGCGCGCTGCTCTGCCTGATCCTCGTCGCCCTGCCTGCCCTCGCTCACGAGCCGTGGGAAATGGAGGACTGCGGGCTCGAGCCGCCCGGCACGGCGCCCGAGGTGCCGGTGCCCACGAAGGCCTGGGAGCCGCGCGTGACGCCCGAGGAGCTGCCGGTGGTGCAGCGGGTGCGCGAGGTGCCGCGCCTGGGCGGCCTGCCCACGGCGGGCGTGAAGGGGCAGGGGGCGCTGGCGGGCAAGGTCGTCTACCTGAGCCCCGGCCACGGCTTCACCTGGACCAGCACCGTCGCGAACTGGCGCACGCAGCGCGGCAACACCAACGCCATCGTCGAGGATCTCGTCAGCATCGAGACGCTGAGCCAGTACCTCATGCCGATGCTGCTCAACGCCGGCGCGCGCGTCGTGCCGGTGCGCGAGCTCGACCTGAACCCCAACCTCGTCATCGTCGACAACGGCGAGGCCGGCTACGCCGAGACTGGCGCGGGCTTCTTGAACTCGTCGCTGGCGGGCTGGGGCCGGCCGACCTTGCCCATGACGGGCGCGGTGCTGCCCTTCGCGCTGGGCACCAACCGCCTCATGGACGCCGGGGCCACGGCGACGGCGAGCGCGACGTGGACGGCCAGCGTGCCGGCGAGCGGGTACTACGAGGTGTCCGTCTCGTACACGGCCTTCAGCGCCCGCGTACCCGACGCGCACTATGTCGTGCGCCACGCCGGCGGCGAGACGCACTTCCGCGTCAACCAGCGGCGTCACGGCGGCACCTGGGTGCAGCTCGGTCGCTTCTACTTCGCGCAGGGTGGCACGGCGCAGGTGGTGGTGCACAACGACTCGGCCTCCACGGGCAACGTCTCGCTCGATGCGGTGAAGTTCGGCGGCGGCATGGGGCTCATCGATCGCGGCGCGGGCGTCAGCGGCCGGCCGCGCTTCGAGGAGTCGGCCCGCTACCACGCGCAGTTCTCCGGGGCACCGCAGAGCGTCTGGGCGCCGTCGAGCAACGCCCCCGACGCGGACCGCAACAACGACATCTCGGCGCGCTCGCGCATGGCCGCCTGGGTGCACGAGCCCGGTGAGGACGCCGTCTATGTCGCGTGGCACACCAACGCGGCGAACGCGAGCGCCACGGGCACTGAGACCTACGTGTACGGGCCGAACATGCCCGACGGCACGCTGCAGTTCACCGGCGTCGCCGGCTCCCTGGAGCTGGCCCAGAAGGTCCACGCGGAGTTCATCGCTGACGTGAAGGCGCCCGCGGGCTGGAACACGCCGGGCTGGAGCGACCGCCGGGTGCGCAGCGCCTACTTCGGGGAGCTCAACCCGTCGCACAACAACGAGACCCCGGCGATCCTCCTGGAGATCGCCTTCCACGACGCGGCCGCCGACGCGGCGCGGCTGGTGGAGCCCGACTTCCGCTTCCTCGCGGCCCGCGCCATCACCCAGGGCCTCATCAAGTACTGGGCCGAGAAGGACGGCGTGCCGGTGCGCCTGCCGCCCGAGGCGCCCACGCACGTCTCGGCGGTGAACCAGGGCAACGGCGAGGTGGCGCTGCGCTGGCGGGCCTCGCCGACCGACACCCAGGGCGTGCGCGGCGACGCGGCGACGGGCTACCGCGTGTACGGCAGCGCCGACGGGCTCGGCTGGGACGACGGGGTCGCCGTCACCGGCACCTCGGCGCGGCTGCCCATCCCCTCCGGCGCGCCGCGCTTCTTCCGCGTGACGGCCACCAACGCCGGCGGCGAGTCCTTCCCTACGGCGACGGTAGGCGTGCGCGCGCCGGTGGCCGGGCAGCCGCTGGTGCTGGTGGTCAATGGCTACGCGCGCCTCGAGGCGGCCATCGGCCAGCGGGAGGCCTTCGAGGCGAAGTACTCGCTGGGTACGGTGACGCGCATCCTCCTCGCGCGGATGAACGACGGCTCGTACGCGCGGCTCTACGGCGACGCGCTCGCGGCCAACGGCGTCGGCTTCGACACGGCCGATCTCGACGCGGTGACGGCGGGCGACGTGGGCGTGGGCAGCTACCAGCTCCTCGCGTGGTTCGTCGGGCGCGGCCAGCAGGGCGGGGCGGCGCCGTCGGCGGCGGCGCAGGCCGTCATCAAGGGCTTCCGCACGCAGAACCTGCCGGTGTTCTTCTCGGGCAACGCCGCGGCCGATCTCGCCTTCCTCGGCGACGTGTTCCAGGCCGGCGCGCCGGGGCCCGCGGGCGGCCTCTCGGTGGACGGCGCCGACGCGCTGATGGGGCTCTCGGGGCTCGCGCTCGACGACGGCACGCGGGGCGCCTACGCCACCGGGGCGCCGCCGGCGGTGACGGCCCAGGGCTCGGCCGTGGTGCTAGCGAGCTACGCGGGCGGGCCGGGTGCGGCCGTGGGTACGCCCGGGCAGTCGGTGCTCTTCGGCTTCCCCTTCGAGACGCTGGTGGACCGCGGGCAGCGCGTGGAGGTGATGCGCCGGGTGCTCGCCTTCCTCGCGCCGACAGGCTTCGACGGCGGCCTCGAGCCGGTCGACGCGGGCGCGCTCATCGACGCCGGGGTCGTGGAGGAAGACGCAGGCGTGGTCGCCCCCGATGCCGGGGTGGAGCCTGACCCCGACGGCGGCGTGGTGCGGCAGCCGGTGCTGGCCTTCCGCGGCGGCGGGTGCACCGCGGCGCCGGGCGGCCTGCTCGTGCTGCTGCTCCTCGCGGGGCTGCGGCGCTCGCGGCGGTGAGGGCCGCCGCGCGCGCGAAAAAGGCTTGAACCGCGGGGGCCCGGGGGCAATACCCACCTCGTCGTCTTCCCCACACTCAGGAGCCTTCACATGGCCATCAAGTTCGCGATCAACGGGTTCGGCCGCATCGGCCGCATGGTTCTGCGCGCGGCGCTCTCACGCCAGGAGAAGGACATCGAGATCGTCGCCATCAACGACCTCGACAAGCCGGCGATGCTGGCGCACCTCTTCAAGTACGACTCGGTGCACCGCAACTGGCCCGGCAAGGTGACGGCCAACGAGACGAGCATCACCATCGACGGCAAGACCTTCCGCGTGAGCGCCGAGAAGGACCCGTCGAAGCTGCCCTGGAAGGAGCTGGGCGTGGACGTGGTGCTGGAGTGCTCGGGCCGCTTCACCTCGCAGGAGAAGGCGGCGCTGCACCTGCAGGCCGGCGCGAAGAAGGTGCTGATCTCGGCCCCGGGCAAGGGCGTCGACCTGACGGTCTGCTACGGCATCAACCACTCGCTGTACGACGCGGCGAAGCACCACACCATCAGCAACGCGAGCTGCACGACGAACTGCCTGGCGCCGGTGGCCAAGGTGCTCAACGACACCTTCGGCATCGAGCGCGGGCTGATGACGACCATCCACAGCTACACCAACGATCAGCGCATCCTCGACCTCATGCACGACGACCCGCGGCGGGCGCGCGCGGCGGCGCTGTCGATGATCCCCACCTCCACGGGCGCGGCGAAGGCCATCGGCGAGGTGATCCCCGCGCTCAAGGGCCGGCTCAACGGCGCGGCCATTCGCGTGCCGACGCCGAACGTGTCGCTGGTGGACCTCACCTGCACGCTCAAGAAGTCCACCACCATCGACGAGGTGCACGCGGCGATGAAGGCGGCGGCCGAGGGCCCGATGAAGGGCGTGCTCATGTTCGACACCGAGCCGACGGTGAGCATCGACTACAACGACAACTCGCACAGCTCCATCTTCGACTCGACGCAGACCCAGCTCATCGACGGCACCTTCCTCAAGGTGTTCGCCTGGTACGACAACGAGTGGGGCTACAGCGAGCGCATGGTGGACGTCGCGAAGTTCCTCGCCGCCAAGAGCTGAGCCCGAGAGGCCGCCATGATCCGCTTCGTCGATGACCAGCAGCTCTCCGGCAAGCGCGTCTTCGTCCGCGTGGACTTCAACGTCCCGCTCGACGACGCGCAGCAGGTGACCGATGACACCCGCATCCGCGAGGCGCTGCCGACGATCCGGCTCGTGCTGCAGGCGGGGGGCAAGCCGGTGCTCGCTTCCCACCTCGGGCGGCCGAAGGGGGCCGACCCGAAGCTCTCGCTCATGCCGGCGGCGAAGCGGCTGGCCGACCTGCTCGGCAAGGAGCACGAGGTGCTCATGGCCGACGACTGCATCGGCGAGGGCGTCGCGAAGATGGCGAAGGACTTGAAGCCCGGCCAGGTGCTGATGCTCGAGAACCTGCGCTTCCACAAGCAGGAGGAGGCCAACGACGAGGCCTTCGCCCGCGAGCTCGCCGCGCTGGCCGACGTCTACTGCAACGACGCCTTCGGCACCGCGCACCGCGCGCACGCCTCGACGGCGGGCATGGTGCCCTTCGTGAAGGAGAAGTGCGCGGGCCTGCTCATTCGCAAGGAGGTCGAGCAGCTCGGCAAGCTGGTCAAGGGCGCCGAGAAGCCCTTCGTGGTGGTGCTCGGCGGCGCGAAGGTGTCGGACAAGATCAAGGTCATCGAGAACCTCCTGCCCAGGTGCCAGGCGATGCTGGTGGGCGGGGCGATGGCCTACACCTTCCTCAAGGCGCAGGGCCTCGAGGTGGGCAAGAGCCGCGTCGAGGAAGACAAGCTCTCGCTGGCCACGCGGCTGCTCGAGTCGAGCGCGCGGCTGGGCGTGGAGATCGTGCTCCCGGTGGACCACGTGTGCGGCACCTCGCCCGACGAGGCGAGCGCGGCGGTGGACGTGCTCGAGCGCGCCATCCCCTCGCACCTGATGGGCCTGGACATCGGGGGCAAGACGCGGGCGCTCTTCACGCAGCACATCCGCGACGCGAAGACGGTGCTGTGGAACGGCCCCATGGGGCTCTTCGAGGTGGCGAAGTTCTCGGAGGGCACCAAGGCGGTGGCCACGGCCATGGCCAACAACCGCGACGCGCAGACGGTGGTGGGCGGCGGCGACTCGGCGGCGGCGGTCAACGACCTGCGGCTGGCCGAGAAGATGACGCACGTCTCGACGGGCGGCGGCGCGTCGCTCGAGTTCCTCGAAGGCAAGACGCTCCCGGGCCTCGCGGCCCTGGAGTGAAGGAGTCGGTCATGGCGCGGCGCTGCTTCATCGCGGGCAACTGGAAGATGAACAAGACGGTGGGCGAGGGCCTGGCGCTGGTGCGCGAGCTGCGCGGCCTCGTGTCGCAGGTGCGCGACCGGGTGGAGATCGCCATCGCGCCGCCCTTCACCTCGCTGCACCCGGTGGCGAAGGCCCTGGAGGACTCGAACATCGCCCTGGCGGCGCAGAACTGCCACGCGAGCGCCTCGGGGGCCTTCACCGGCGAGGTGGCGGCGCCGCTGCTCAAGGAGGTCGGCTGCAGCTACGTGATCCTCGGGCACTCCGAGCGCCGGCAGCTCTTCGGCGAGACGGACGCCGGGGTGAACCTGAAGACGCGCGCGGTGCTCAAGGCCGGCATGCTGCCCATCGTCTGCGTGGGCGAGACGCTCGAGGAGCGCGAGGCGAACAAGACGCTCACCGTGGTGGAGGCGCAGGTGAAGGGGTGCCTGGCCGGCTTCAGCGCGGCCGAGGGCGCCGCCTTCGTGGTGGCCTACGAGCCGGTGTGGGCCATCGGCACGGGCAAGACGGCCACGACGCGGCAGGCGCAGGAGGTGCACGCGCACATCCGCGGGCTCTTGACGGGGCTGTGGGGTGCCGAGACGGCCGGGCAGGTGCGGATTCAGTACGGGGGCTCGGTGAAGCCGGAGAACGCGGCGGAGCTGCTCTCGCAGCCGGACATCGACGGGGCCCTCGTGGGGGGCGCC
Source organism: uncultured Archangium sp. (assembly GCA_964449625.1). Lineage (GTDB taxonomy): Bacteria > Myxococcota > Myxococcia > Myxococcales > Myxococcaceae > Archangium_A. Next base: position 2,755 of record CAYUZK010000178.1, on the reverse strand, counting down.
AGCCTCAAGGCCGCTGACTTCGCGGCGATCATCAAGGCCAGGGCGTAGGGCGTTGTCTCGCCCCGCCGGCTGTGCTTAGGAGCGCCCTCCCTATGTTCTATTTCTTCACTGGTCTGCACATCCTCCTCTGCGTCCTGATGATCTTCGTGATCCTCCTCCAGCCGGGGAAGGATGCGGGCATGGGCGCGGCGCTCGGCGGCGGCGCGGCCACCTCGGCCTTCGGTGGGCGCGGGGCGGCGACCTTCCTCACCAAGCTGACGGCCTTCTTCGCGGCGGCCTACTTCTCGACGTCGCTGGGCCTGTCCTTCGTGGGCCTGCGCACCTCCGTGGCCGACACGCTGGCGGCCGAGGCGGCCGCGGCCCCGGCCTCGGCGCCCGTCACCGGCGAGGCCCCGTCGGCCGGCCAGGGCAACCCCACCGACGCGCCGGGCAAGGCCACGCCGGTCGAGGCGGCTCCGTCTGGCGCCGACGCGGTGCCCGCGCAGAAGCTGCCCACCAACCCGTAACTTCGGGCTAGCGCGCGTCAGGCGTTCTGGTATTGGGGCGTCGCTCGCCGGCTGGAGCAGCAGGACCGACAACTGAATCGCCCAGGTGGTGGAATTGGTAGACACACCATCTTGAGGGGGTGGCGCCTCGCGGCGTGAGGGTTCGAATCCCTCCCTGGGCACTCCGAAAGCTCCCGAGAAATCGGGGGCTTTTGTTGTTTCCGTGCTCAATCCGCTGAGTCTTGGAGTTCACGTGCGCTTTCTCGATCTGACGCTGACTGGGGCTGTCCTGGGGACGGCCCTTCTCCTCGGCTTCGCCGGCTGCAAGGGAGAGCATGCCGACGCCGACGCCGAGACCCACGCCGAAGCAGAAGCGGCGAGTGGGTCCTCTCACGCGACCGACGCGGTCACGAAGTGCAAGCGCGGCTGCAACAAGGCGTGCCACGGAGCCAAGAACAAGTCGAAGTGCGTGAACCAGTGCCGTCGCGCCTGTGGGTGATGATGGCGCCGCTCTGAAACGGAGCCGCGCTGGGTCGGTGCTCCGAGACGCAGGAACGGAACCTCGGCCAGCCATGGCCACGGCTGCGCTCGCACCCGCGGCCGCCCGCGCCGTCAGCTCCGGGCGAGCCGGTGGACCGTGCGGAGGATCGCCGCGCCGTCGTCCTTCCTCACCCCGCCCGACGCCTGGCACTCGCGCACCCGCGCGTCGAGGGCCCGCTCCTCGAGCGTCGACCACAGGCACACGGGCACGGTGACGCCGTGGCTGCGCAGCGTCTGAATGACGACGGCCGCCTTCATCGTCTCGAGCTCCGGCTCGAGCAGCACCACGTCGACGGCGTTGCGGCGCAGCGTGCGCGCCAGCATCAGCGGGTTGTCCAGCGTCAGCACCTCGTAGCCCCCGCGCTCCAGCGTCGCGCGGGCCACCTCGAAGGCGTCGAGCTTCTCGTCGAGCAGCAGCACGCAGGGCTTCTCGCCGCGCGGTGGGGGCACCGCGCCGAAGCTGCCCGACTCCGCGTGGCGCGTGCTCGGCGGCGCCGCGGCCTGGCGGGTGGCCTCCACGACGGACGGCGCGATGGCGTCGAGCGGCAGCACCTGCTCCGCGGCGCCCAGCTCGAAGGCCGCCCGCGGCATGCCGTACACGGCGCTCGTCTCGCGGTCCTGCGCGATGGTGCGGGCCCCCAGGCGCCGCATGCGCAAGAGCCCCTGCGCGCCGTCTTCGCCCATGCCCGTCAGCAACACCCCGATGCCGCGACCCTTGAGGGAGTTGGCCATCGAGAAGAAGAGGCTGTCGACCGACGGCGAGATGAGCGCGTTCATCGGCGGCGGCAGCAGCTTCACCGAGAGGTCCTCGCGCACGAAGAGCTCCTGCCGCGGCGGGCCCACGTACACGCGCCCGGGCTCCATCACCGTGCCCGCGCGCGCCTGCTCCACCGGCTGCCCCGACGCGTCCTTCAGGTAGCGCACGAAGCTGTCGAAGAAGTCCTCCGCCATGTGCTGCACCACCGCGACGGGCAGGCTGAAGCCGCGGGGCAGGCCAGCGAGCACGCGCACCAGCGCCTTCGGGCCGCCGGTCGACGCCCCGAGGCCCAGGAGCACCGGGCGCTCGCCGGAGAGCGGCACGGCTGGCCGCGGCCCCTGCACGGGGGCGGGGTGCTGCGCCTCGAGCCCGGCCGCTGCCAGGCCGTAGAGCCGCTCGACGAAGCGGCGCACGTCGTCGCTCCCGGCGCTGAACACCGCCGACTTCGGCACCAGCTCGAGGGCGCCGCGCGAGAGCGCCTCGTAGTTCAGGTCCACCGTACCCGTGGAGGAGCGCTCGGAGATCACCACGATGGGCGTCCGCCGCGCCTGCATGATGGCCTCGATGGCCTTGAGGCCACCCATGCCCGGCATCTGGAGGTCCATCGTCACCAGGCGCGGCGAGAGGGCGCGCGCCAGGGCCACGGCCTCTTCGCCGGTGCTCGCCTCGCCGACCACCTCGAGCCGCGGCTCGAGCTCGAGGGTGCGCCGCAGCGCCTCGCGCGTGAGCGCCGAGTCGTCGACGATGAGGACGCTCAGGCGCGCCGTCATTGGCAGCCGATGGCCTCCGGCTGGGCGCCCGACAGCACGCCGCCGTCGCGCGTGCAGCTCGTGCGTGCCTTCAGGAAGATGACGCCCACGCCGCCGCCGCCGCCGCCGCCGCCGCCGTTTCCCTCCGCGCCGGGAGCGCCGCCCTCGCCGGCGGCGTCGCCCCCAGCGCCGGCGCCACCGCGCCCGCCGTTGCCGCCGCCGAG
>CAYUZK010000177.1:0-13034 GCA_964449625.1 uncultured Archangium sp. | reverse complement strand
TCTGCGGCGCCACGGTGCCCTGCAGCTTCGACTTGATGGTGTTCTCGGCGGCCTCCGGCGTGAGGCCGTCGAAGGTGCGCTTGATGATGAGGTCCTGCGCGGAGGGTGGCCGGCCCGTGTTGCGCAGCGTGATGTGCGGCGTCGGCGGGGGCAGCGGCTGCGTGGGGCGCACTACGACGTTCGGGTCGAGCACGCCCGGGCGCACCGGCGGGGTGACCACCGTGGGCTGGCTGATGGTGGGCCGGCCCAGCGTCGGCCGCGTGTCGAGCGTGGGCCGGGTGCTGAGCGTGCTGTTCGTCAGGCGCGAGTCGAGGCGGGAGGGCATAGGCCCGGGAGCTTCTCAGAATCTGAAGCCGACGCCTACCGTGCCACCGGGCCGGAAGCTGACCCCCACGCCGCCGTCGAGGCCGAAGAAGGCCACCCCGGCCTCGCCCTCCAGCGTGAGCACGAAGGGCCCCCCGAGCAGCAGCCGCGCGGCCAGGCGGGGCGCGGCGACGCCGGCGAGCGACATGAGCACGCCGCTGCCGGTGTTCTGCCAGATGAGCGCCGGGCCCGCCTCGGCGCCCAGGCCCAGCCACACGGGCCCCAGGCGCCACGCCCAGCGCCAGCCTACGCGCGCCTCCACGGCGCTCTCCGACACGGAGCCGCGGGCGGCGTGCGCGCCCACCAGCCCGAAGCTCAGGCCCGGCCCCAGGCGCGGCTCGAAGCCCACGCGCCCGGCGACCTGCGCGCCCAGCGGCGCGATGGCCGGCACCACCCCGAGGGTGAGCGTGAGGAGGTGGTCGCTCGGCCAGGCGTCGGCCTCCGAGAGGCCCTGGGCGACGAAGGCGCCCTTGCGCGCGACCTGGGTCGAGGCGGTGATGGGCGAGAGCTCCTCCCAGGAGACCTCTCGCCGGCCGCCCTCGGCCACGGTGACCCGGCCACCGAAGCTCTGGCCCGCCTTGAAGACGCGCAGCCCGTACTGGCCCGCGGGCAGCGCGATGGCCCGCGTGGCCGCGGAGGGGACCTCGGCGATGACCTGGTCGCGCAGCACGTCGCTGACGACGGCGCGCTCGGCGCCCTCGGGCAGCACGAGCTGGGCGGTGGCGCGCTGGAGCGTCGAGAGCACCAGCTCGCCCTGGCCCGACAGCTTGTAGTCGTAGGTCGGGTGCTGCGCGCCCACCGGGAGCATCGCGGTGCGGGCCACCGTCTGATCGTACGCGTAGCGGTAGGCCTCCCCGAGCGTGACGAGGCCGTCGCCCGAGGTGTCGGCGACGCCGCGCAGGCCCGAGACGAGGTGGTGGGTGAAGATGCTGCCCAGCACTTCTTTCGACTCGAGGGCCGCCTCGCTCTCGGCGCTCGAGGCGATGTACGCGTCGCCGGTGGACTGGAGCGTGTCGGTCAGCTTGATGACGAAGGGCTCTGCCTGCCGCCCGCCCTTCTCGCGGAAGCCGGCGCCGGAGCGGCAGGCGTCGACCACCACCACGCGCACGTCGCCGACGCCGGCGACGAGGCTCTTGAGCCGGGAGTAGGGCAGCACCTCGCCGCCGAGCTCCAGGTTCTCGCCGTCGGAGTGGCCCGAGAAGTAGAAGACGAGCACCGCGCGGTTCTCGGGCACGCGCTTGATGGCGTCGACCTGGGCGCGGAGCGTCTGGAGCGCCGCCTCGAGCTCGCGCACGGGGCGGCCCTGGAGGAGCACGAGGTGCTCGGGCGCCACGTCGCCCAGCTCGAGCAGCACGCGGGCGAACTTGCCGGCGTCGGCCTCCGCGTAGCGCAGCGGGGGCAGGGCGCCCGAGCCGGCGTTGTTGCCCACCACCACCGCGAAGCGCACGGTCTCGGCCGCCGCGAGGGCGGGCAGGAGCGCGAGGAGGAGGGCGAGGCGGCGCATCACGGCGCTGGGCACTGTAGCCGGCACGGCGGCCGCGCGGCACGGTGGCGGCGCTGGCGAAGTGAGTGTTTACGAACCAGCGCCTGGCGCGGCTTCGTGGCGCCTCATTCGACGCTACGCTCCTGGGCGATGAGCGACGAGGCACCTGACGAGGGGTCGGCACCGAGGGCCAACGGGCGCTCGCTGGTGGAGCAGCTCCGGGGCGCGACGCGGCTGGCGGCGGTGGCGACGCGGCGCGTGACGGACGCCGTGGAGGCCATGCACCACGCCATCGGCGGGGGCCCCGGGCTGCTCGGCAAACCCCTCGAGGGCGTGACGAAGCTGTTGAGCGCGCCGACCTACGCCACCATTCGCGGCGTCACCGACGTCGTGGCCGCGGGCCTCGACCGCGCGCTCGCGAGGCTCCAGCCGGTGCTCGACCAGGCGGGGGCCGAGCGCGGCGTGGTGCTGGCGGTGCTCAACGGCGTGCTGGGCGACTACCTCGCCGAAACGAAGAACCCGCTGGCCATCGAGCCTTGCCTCCTCTTTGGCGGGGCGGAGCTGACGCTCACGAAGGAGGCCCTCGCCGCCGCGTTCCCCGCCGCCGGCTCCCGGCTGCTGGTGCTGGTGCACGGGTCGTCTGCCGACGAGACGTGCTGGCAGCGGCACGGGCACGATCACGGCGCTGGCCTCGCGGGCGAGCTGGGCCTCGTGCCGCTCGCCTGGCGCTACAACAGCGGGCTCCACGTCTCGCAGAATGGGCGGCTCCTCGCGGCGGCCCTCGAGCGCCTCGTCGCGGCCTGGCCCGCGCCCGTCGACGAGCTGGTGCTCCTCGCGCACTCCATGGGCGGGCTCGTCGCCCGCAGCGCCTGCCACGAGGCCGAGGCGGCCGGGCACGCGTGGCGCCAGCGGCTCGGCGCGCTGGTGACCCTGGGCACGCCGCACCACGGGGCGCCGCTCGAGCGCGGGGGCCAGTGGCTCCACCGCCTGCTGGGTACGCACCGCTACAGCGCGCCGCTCGCGGGCCTCGCGCGGCTGCGCAGCGCCGGCGTGACGGACCTGCGCTACGGCAACGTGCTCGACGCGCACTGGGAGGGGAAGGACCGCTTCACCGAGCTGGGCGACCCGCGCAGCGCGCTGAGCCTCCCCGCAGGCGTGGCCTGCTTCGCCGTGGCGGCCACCTCGTCGCCCGCGCCCGCAGACGCGCTGGGCAGCGATGGCCTCGTGCCGGTGGACAGCGCCCTGGGTCGCCACGCCGACGCCGCGCGGACCCTCGCGTTCCCGGCCGCCCACCAGCTCATCGCGTACGGGCACTCGCACCTCGACCTGCTCAGCAGCAAGGCCGTCTATGCGCAGCTCCTCGCGTGGCTGCGGCCAGGTCGCGCCGGCGACTCGCCCACCGAGCGCGGGCAGGGCTGACCCGAAGGGCCCGACGTGGGGCCCGGAGTGGCCAACAGCGCGCACGTGATGGAAGGCGAGCCCGCCGGCGGAAGGGAGTAGGGTTCCCAATCAAGGGGAGGTGAGTGATGTCGCCGATCGCCCTCGACGCTGCATTCGCTGACGAACTCCTCGAGCTGGGCGACGCGCTCTGCGTGTTGGACTCGGAGTTCCGAGTCATCCGCGTGAACAGGGAGCAGGAGCGCATCACGGGCCTGAAGCGCGAACAGTCGCTGGGCAAGAGCCACTGGGAGCTCTGGCCCGACTCGGCGAAGCCCGACTCGCAGCTCTGGGTCGAGTACCACCGGGTCCAGCGTGAGCGCGTCTCGACGCAGTTCGAGACGTACTACGCGCCCCTCGACCTCTGGACGCACGTCACGGTGCACCCCACCCGCGCGGGCGGCATCGCGATCTTCTTTCGCGACGTCACGGCGCACCGGCGCAGCGAGCAGCAGCGGCAGCTCGCGCTCGACGCCGCGCAGATGGGGTGGTGGGTGTACGACCCCGCCAGCCGCGTCGCGACGTACGACCGGCGCTACACCGACATCTACGGAGTCACCGGGGATCGCGCGACGATCGAGAACTTCGCCAGGCTCCTGCACCCCGATGACCTGCCGACCACCATGGCCGCGGTGGAGGCGGCCCTCGACCCGGTCGCGCCGCGGTCCTACCAGGCCGAGTACCGCGTCAACCGGCCTGACGGGCAGCAGCGTTGGGTCGAGGCGCATGGCCTGGCGACCTTCGAGGGGGCGGGCGCCGCGCGGCGCGCCACGCTCCTGGTCGGCACCGTCAGGGACATCACCGACCGAAAGCTCGCCGACCTCACGCTGCGCCAGAGCGAGGCCCGCACCCGGGAGGCGCTCGCGCTGCTCGAGCAGGCCATCGAGACCACCCGCAAGACAGAGGACCGGCTCCGGCAGGGGCAGAAGATGGAGGCCGTTGGCAATCTCGCCGGCGGCATCGCGCACGACTTCAACAACCTGCTCACCGTCATTCTCTGCAGCGCCGAGAGCCTGAAGCAGGCGCTCAACAAGGGTGAACCCCTTCACGAGGAGGCGGCCGAGATTGCCAGGGCGGGCGAGCGCGCCGCTGCGATGACGCGCCAGCTGCTGGCCTTCAGTCGTCGCCAGGTCCTCGAGCCCCGCATCGTGGACGTCGCCCAGCTCCTCAGGGGCCTCGAGCAGCTCCTGCGCCGGGTGGTGGGCGAGGACCTCGAGCTGCTCTTGCTCCTCGATGAGGGGGTGCACAAGCTGCGCCTCGACCCGGGCCAGTTCGAGCAGGTGATGCTCAACCTCGTGATCAACGCGCGCGACGCGATGCCCGACGGCGGCCGCCTCACCATCGAGACCGCCAACGTCGTGCTCGACGAGGCCTACGTCGCCGAGCACCCCGAAGCGCAGCTTGGCCCCCACGTGCGCATCGCCGTGTCCGACACCGGCGTCGGCATGACCCCCGAGGTCCGTTCACGCATGTTCGAGCCGTTCTTCACGACGAAGGAGCCCGGTCGCGGCACGGGGCTGGGTCTCTCCACCGTCTACGGCATCGTCAAGCAGAGCGGCGGCTCCATCTGGGTCTACAGCGAGCCTGGGCAGGGCACGACCTTCCGCCTGTACTTCCCCCTCGCCGAGGGCTCGGAACCGTACGTGCCGCCGCCTGCCGCCGCGCAGGTCAACACCCGTGGCAAGGAGACGGTGCTCCTCGTCGAGGACGACGAGCAGGTCCGCCAGACCGTCCACGGCATGCTGCGCCGCGCCGGGTACCATGTCATCGCCGCGGCCAACGGCGGCGAGGCGCTGCTGATCTGCGAGCAGCACACCGCCGCCATCCACTTGCTGCTCACTGACGTCGTGATGCCCAAGCTCAACGGGCGCAAGCTCGCCGAGCGGCTCCACCAGCTCCGGCCCGCGATGCGCGTGCTCTTCATGTCAGGCTACACCGAGAACGCCATCGTCCACCACGGCGTGCTCGACAGCGGCCTCGACTTCATCGCCAAGCCCATGTCGAGCGAGGCGCTGCTCCTGAAGGTCCGCGAGCTGCTCGACCGCTGACGGGAAGAGAACCCGCGGAGCCGGGCCCGTGGCGGCCGCGGCGCCCCGTGGAACCCCGCTCGGGGTCGCGGCCCCGTCTTCACGGCTGCGGCCGCACGCCGGCACTCGGGCAGTTGATGCCGGCCGTGCGGCCCACCTCGACGCTGGGCGCCTTCATCGCCGCCGCCGGTCGCGGGCCTCCGGGGCGAGCACCAGGCGCTCCACGAGGTCCGCGACCGGGAGCAGCCAGCGCAGCGCGGAGATGGACCCGATGTCCGCGCGCCAGATGGCCTTGTGCACCGCCGCGGCCTCGTCGAGGGGCAATCCTGACTCGCGCAGCACCGCCCGCACCGCCTGCGAGTCGAGCGCGGCGAAGTAGGAGGTCGTCAGCGAGAGCTGCACCGCGTCGTAGTCGGCGGGCGTCGCCCCTTCCTTGTCGGTGAGGCCGCGCCCGAACGCGCCGAAGAGGTCATGCGTGCGGATGAGCCACTGCGTCATCGGCACCAGCCGCGCCGGGAACCAGTCGGGCCTGAAGCGCGTGAAGAGCCGCGCGCTGATGAGCGCGTGCCGCCGCGGCCTTTGGCCCAGCAGCTTCCCCGTGTCGTGGAACAACATCGCCATGCGCATGGAGAGGCGGAGGTCCTTTCGCCACTCGGCGTCGTGCGTCGACGAGAGCCGCGCGAGGAGCGCGTCCGTGCGCAGCTCCAGCACGCTCTGCGCGAGGTGGCGGTCGAGCGACCAGCCCTGGTGCAGCGCGCTCTGCGCTGCCTGGAGCCCGCGCACCCTGTCGGAGAAGACGCTGAAGTCGAGCACCGAGCGCAGGTACGCGTCTGGCCCGCCGCGCGGGGCGTGGTGGTGCACCTGGTCGAGGAACCACTCGCCGAAGACGGCGTCGTCGGCCTCGCGCGCGACCGGCCCCAGGCCAGTGAGCGCCTCCGCCACGCGCGCCCTCGCGGGGAGCTGCGGCGCCGCGGGCAGGAAGTCGCTGCGCTGGTGAAAGCGGAGGATCTCCTGCGCGAGCGTCTCCTCCTCGGGGCCCAGCGCGCGGCGGCAGAAGGCCTGCGCGTCGCGCTCCCGTCCGCGCTGGGCGTCGACGGCGAGCGCCTTGAGCGTCGCCCAGTGCGTCACCACCCGCCGCGGTCGGTGCGCGCGCCAGTGAGGGCCGCCGGCCAGGAGCCTCGAGGTCTCCTCCTCGAGGCGGACCCCGGGGTAGTCGGAGAGCGCGCGCGGGAGGTGGTGCGTCTCTCGCTCGAGCACCGCTGCGCGGCGAACGGCATCGAGGCGCTCCAGCAGCGGGGCGCTCAACTGCACCACGCCGTTTCGCAGACACGCCTCCACGCCCTCGCCGAGGTGCACCTCAGCCACGCCCTCACGCAGCCGCATGAGCCCGCTGCGGTGGAGGAAGGTCGAGAACCGCTTCGCCTCCGCGACGGTCTGCGTCTCGAGGCCGTACCGCTCCCACAGCCGCGTCGAGGGGCAGAGCACCGACCAGCGCTCCTCCGGCGCCGCGCGCTCGAGCGCCCGCAGCAGCGGGGCCACCGCCCGCTCGTCGTTCACCGCGACGTCCACGTCCGTCGGGCGCTGGACTGGGCCGAAGCGGCCGTTCCAGAACGGGCGGTACACGGAGCCAGATGAGACCCACGCCTCCTCGACGCCGACCTCGCGGGCCACCCGCTCGAGGATCGCGAGCGGCTGCCGGCGCAGCGGGAGCGCCTCCGCGTCGAGCCCCAGCACCTGGCGAACGCGCCGCGCGGTCTCCTCAGCCGGGCGCGTCATGTCGACCGCGTGAAGAGGAACGGCCGCCTGTCGCAGCGTCTCCCGACCCGAGGTGGCGCGCGCGAGGTGCACGAGCGCGCGGTGCCGCGCGTAGTCGGGCTCGGGCATGCGCCCGTGGCGGGGGCCGCGCTCGAGCTGGCGGCGCGTCGAGGACGCCACGCAGTCGCCGGGGAGCTGCAGGTGCAACACCTCGAAGCGCCACCCGTGCGCGCGCGCCGCCTCCACCATGGCGGTCGACTCCACGACGCTGCGCGGGAACTTCTCGAGCACGATGAAGCGCGCGGGGCAGGCCGCGAGCGCCGCGAGGAACGCCTCGTCCACCGGGTGCGGGTGGCCGGTCGCCAGCTGGTGCTGACGCCGGTCGTCCGCCGACACGCCGCGCGCCTCGGCGAAGCGCGCCATCGAGAAGTACGCCGCGCCCAGCGCCGGCTGGAGCCACCGCTGCGTCGTCGACTTCCCCGCGCCGGGGATGCCGTCGAGGGTGATGACGGTCTTCGCGTTCAGCTCCCGCGGGGCCTCGTAGCGCGGGCCGCGGTGTCGCTCCCGCGCGAGCTCCCAGGCCAGCAGCTCGTCGAGCAAGTCGAAGGCGGAGTAACGACAAAGCAGCTCACGAGCGGCGCCGACGAGGGGTTCGGGCATGGATGTAGGATAGTTGCCCACCCTGACGTTTGAGGGCCCCTCCTGTGATTTCAGTGGGATGAGGCAAGCCGTCGAGCGCTCGAAGGCCTCGGGCATGGATGCTGCTGTTCGGCTCGCCATGCCCTTCGCTCGAGCCGGAGAGTGCCTCCGCGCTGCCCTGATGCTGACATCGATGTCGCTCCTCGCCTGTGGCGTGCCGTACGGGGGCGCGCGCTGTCACGCCATCACCCTCGACACGGCGCCAGCCTCGCTGCCCCTGGGCGAGGCGGTGGCGGTGCCCGAGCGCGCCTTCGAGCAAGTGGAGCCCTTCATTCTCGGCACCGGCGAGCTGGGGTGCTGCGTGGCCAACCCGTACTTCTCCGCGAGCGCGGACTGCGGCGCGGTGGACTGCGAGCAGCTCCGGCAGCGCCTCACGGTGGCCCACGTCGGCGGCCCGTTCGAGAACGAGCCCTGTGGTGCGTCGAGGAGCCCGCTCACGCCGCCGGAGGGCGCGGCTACGTGCAACGTCTACCTCGACGGCGAGCGGATCGTCGGCGTGCGCGCGTACTGCCGGGACTGACGCGCCCGGCCCGGCCACGGCGGCGCGGGCTCCAGACGGCCTGCTTCACGACGCGATCAGCACAGGGCCTACGGCGCGCTGAGACACGTGCCGAAGGCCTCGCTCCCCGCGATGCGCCGCACCTGCACGGCCACCTGCTCCGTCGCGGTGCTGCGGGTGACCTCCAGCAGGCCCAGCTCGCCCAGCACCTCGCGCAGCGGCCGCCGCGCGTCGCGCTCGAGCACCACGTGCGCGACCTCGGCGAGCTGCGGCTCAGCGGCCGTCGACGCCAGCCAGCGGCGCAGGCCCGCGCGGAGCACCTCGGCACCGCCGGGCACGTCGAGGTTGAGCAGCTCACGCGAGAGCTGCGGCCCGGTGAGCTCGAGGGCGCCGTCGAAGAGGGCCAGGCGCAGCTCCGCCGCCTCGCCGGCGCGGCGCGGGTCGCTGATGGCGTCGGCGAGCTGCCCGAAGACGCCGCCCAAAGCCGCGTCGACGAACTCCACCGCGCGCTTCTCGAGCTGCTTCTCGACCTCGCCGCTCACGGCGCCCACGAGGCTGCCGAAGCCGCCGCTCTTCGCCTTCATCGTCTCGCCGGCCAGGCGCGCGAGGCTGCCCAGGCCCTTCGCCATGCCTGCCATGGGCGCGCTGGCGCGGCGGGCGAACTCCAGCACCGCGTCGAGCAGCAGCGCGCGCACGAGGTCGCGCATCGGCCCGCGGTCGATGATGGTCAGCACCAGCCTTCGGTCCGGAGAGAAGGGGCGGCCGACCACCTCCTTGAGCGCCGCGCGCACGTCGGCGGCCACCATTTCGCGCACGGGCTCGCGCCGCGCCGACAGCCGCGCCGAGAGCGACTCCACCACCTTGCCGAGGGCGGGCACGGCCGCCTCCGAGCCGAGCCAGCCCTCGAGGCCGGCGCGGGCCACCTTCACCGCGAGCGCCTCGGGCACGAGCTGGCCGACCTCCTGGGCGAGCAGATCGTCGACGATGAGGCCGGCGAGCGACTCGGCGCCGGGCCCCTGGAGCTTCTCGATGAGCGTCTTGGGGTCCACGGAGGCGGCGTGTAGCAGCAAAAGGCGACACGACGCGCGCGACTGTCGTACACCACGGCCGCATGACGACCCCTGAGACGCGCTTCATCTGGTGTGACCTCGAGATGACCGGCCTGGAGCCGGCGAGCTGCGCCATCATCGAGATGGGCCTCATCATCACCGGCCCCGACTTGAAGCCCATCGCCGAGTGGGAGGCCGCCGTCTGGCAGCCCAACGAGGTGCTCGACCGCATGGAGCCCTTCGTGCGCGAGATGCACACCAAGAACGGGCTGCTCGAGCGCGTGCGCAAGAGCGACGTCTCGCTGCGCACGGCCGAGAGGGAGGCCACCAAGCTGCTGCTCCAGCACGTGGACTTCGGCGAGGGCATCCTCTCGGGCAACTCCATTCACACCGACCGGGCCTTCATCTCGAAGTTCCTGCCCGGCTTCGACCGCGCGCTGCACTACCGCATGGTCGACGTCTCGAGCCTGAAGATCCTCACCCGCGCGTGGTTCCCCAAGGCGCCGGGGCGCTCGAAGGTCGACGCGTCGCACACGGTGCTCAGCGACCTGCGCGCCTCCATCGGCGAGCTGGCGTACTACCAGCAGACGTTCTTCAAGAAGGCCTCGGAGATCTGAGGCGCCGTGCGCCGCACGCTCGTCGTCGGTGACGTGCACGGCTGCGACGCCGAGCTCGGCGAGCTCCTCGCGGCGGCGGGGTGGACGCGCGAGGATCGCCTCGTCTTCGTGGGCGACCTCGTCGCCAAGGGCCCCGACTCCGCGGGCGTGGTGCGGCGCGCGCGTCGGCTCGGGGCGCTGGCCGTGCTGGGCAACCACGACGCGCACCTGCTCGACGTGGTGGCGAAGGGCTCAGCGCGGGCGCACCACGCGGAGGTGGCGAAGACGCTGTCGGCCGACGACCTCGCGTGGCTCGCGAGCCTGCCGCTGTGGGTCGACCTCCCCGACGAGAACGCGCTCGTGGTGCACGCGGGCCTGCTGCCCGGCGTGGACCTCGCGCAGCAGGAGCGCAAGCTGCTGCTCAACCTGCGCTCCTTCGACGCCGACGGGAAGCCGACCACTCGCGTCGAGGGTGGCACGCCCTGGGCGGCGCGCTGGCCAGGCCCGCGGCACGTGGTCTTCGGGCACGACGCCGTGCGCGGCCTGCAGCGGCACCCGCACGCGACGGGGCTCGACACCGGCTGCGTGTACGGCAGGCAGCTCTCAGGGCTGTGGCTGCCCGAGCACCGGCTGGTGCAGGTGAACGCGCACCGCGTGTGGCAGGCGCCGCAGGATTTCTGAGCCGCCGCCTGACGCACCGCGGCGGCGCTTCGGGCTTTGCGCGGCTGCCCGACGGGAGGAACGTCCGTCGCCATGAGCTCCGACACGTACCCCGTGAAGCAGCAGCTCCGCGATCGCGCGCACCTCAAGTCCATGGAGGAGTACCAGCGGCTCTACCGGCTCTCGCTCGACAACCCGGAGTGGTTCTGGGGCGAGCAGTCGAAGGCGCTCACCTGGTTCCACCCGTGGCACCGCGTCTTCGACGCCGACTACGAGGAGGTGGACTTCTCGTGGTTCTCCGGGGGCCGGCTCAACGCCTGCTTCAACTGCGTCGACCGCCACGTCGAGACCGACGCGGAGCGCACGGCCATCATCTGGGCCGCCGACGAGCCCGGGGTGTACCGGCACATCACCTACCGGCAGCTCAAGCACGAGGTCTGCCGGCTGGCGAACGTGCTCCTCGCGCGCGGGGTGAAGAAGGGCGACCGCGTGGCGCTGTACATGCCGATGATCCCCGAGGCGGCCTACGCCATGCTGGCCTGCGCGCGCATCGGGGCGGTGCACTCGGTGGTCTTCGGCGGCTTCAGCGCCGAGGCGCTGCGCGACCGCATCATCGACGCGAAGTGCAAGGTGGTGATCACCGCCAACGAGGGCCTGCGCGGCGGCAAGCGGGTGCCCCTCAAGGCGGTGGTGGACCGCGCCGTCGACGGCCTCTCGCTGGTCGAGTCGGTGCTCGTGGCGCGCCGCACGCCGACCGAGGTGCCGATGCAGGCCGGCCGCGATCGCTGGCTCGACGTCGAGATGAAGAAGCAGCGCTCGACCTGCACCGTGGCGTGGATGGGGGCCGAAGACCCGCTCTTCATCCTCTACACCTCGGGCAGCACCGGGCAGCCCAAGGGGCTGTTGCACTCCACCGGCGGCTACCTCGTGTACGCCGCGCAGACCTTCAAGCACGTGTTCGACTACCACCCGGGCGACGTCTACTGCTGCGCCGCCGACGTGGGGTGGATCACCGGGCACTCGTACATCGTGTACGGGCCGCTCGCGAACGGCGCGACGACGGTGATGTTCGAGTCGGTGCCGACGTACCCCGACGCCGGGCGCTACTGGCAGCTCGTCGATGACCTCGGCATCAACATCTTCTACACGGCGCCCACCGCGCTGCGGGCCATCGCCCAGGCCGGCAACGAGCCGGTGAAGCGCTCGAAGCGTACGAGCCTGCGGGTGCTCGGCTCCGTGGGCGAGCCCATCAACCCGGAGATCTGGCGCTGGTACCACGACGTCGTCGGCGAGGGCCGCTGCGCGGTGGTGGACACCTGGTGGCAGACCGAGACGGGCGGCATCCTCATCAGCCCGCTGCCGGGCGTCACCCCCACCAAGCCCGGCTCGGCCACGCTGCCGTACTTCGGCATCAAGCCCATGGTGGTGGACCCGCAGACCGGCGAGGAGCTGCACGGCAACGGCGTCGAGGGCGCGCTGTGCCTCACCACGCCCTGGCCTGGCCAGGCGCGCACGGTGTGGGGCGACCACCAGCGCTTCAAGGAGACCTACTTCACCACCTACCAGGGCAAGTACTTCACCGGCGACGGCTGCCGCCGCGACGAAGACGGGTACTACTGGATCACCGGGCGCATCGACGACGTCATCAACGTCTCGGGCCACCGCCTGGGCACCGCGGAGATCGAGAGCGCGCTGGTGGCCCACGAGGCCGTCGCCGAGGCAGCGGTGGTGGGCTACCCGCACGACCTCAAGGGGCAGGGCATCTACGCCTACGTGCTGCTGACCGCGGAGTTCGCCAACCACAGCCCGGAGCAGCTCCGCGGCGCGCTCAAGGAAAAGGTGCGGGAAGTCATCGGCCCCTTCGCCACGCCCGACGTCATCCACCTCGCGAGCGGCCTGCCCAAGACGCGCAGCGGGAAGATCATGCGCCGGGTGCTGCGGAAGATCGCCGCCGCGGAGTACACGGGCCTGGGCGATCTCTCGACGCTGGCCGACCCCGACGTGGTGGCCCGCCTCATCGAGGAGCACCAGGGGGCGAGCGGCAAGCGCTGAAGCTGCGCTAAGGAGAGGCCCATGAGCACCGAGTTCGTCCCCTTCCTCGAAGGCACGCTGCTGCAGATCCGCGAGGTCGAGCGCCAGCTCGCCGAGCAGGACATCGAGGTGCAGCTCGCGAAGCCGCCGGCCAAGGCCTGCTGCGGCGGCAAGTGCGGCTGCGGCTCGAAGATGCAGCTGCTCATTCGCCCCGACGACGCCCAGCGCGTGGCCGAGGTGATGCGCTCGGAGTGGCTCGAGGCCGTGCGCCGCGAGGGCACGCTCGAGGCCGGCCTGGTCACCCTGCGCACGCCGTCGGCGGCCGAGGCCGAAGCCGGCGCCGAGGGCGAGCCGCCGTGCCCCGCCTGCGGCTTCGTGGGGCCGCTCGTCGAGGGCGCCTGCGGCGACTGCGGCCTGCAGCTCGAGTAGCCGCCG
>CAYUZK010000176.1:0-13071 GCA_964449625.1 uncultured Archangium sp. | reverse complement strand
GCGGCGACTCGCGATCGCCGTGCAGCGGGAAGTCGAAGCCGAGGGAGGCGATGCCGCGGCGGGCCAGGTGCGTCACCGGCCCGCTGCCCAGGGGCGGGCTGCCTTGTTGCGAGCGCGGCGCGGTGGGCGCCAGCGGCCCACGGTCCACCGCCTCGCGGTACTCGCCGCCGCTCCCGTGAAAGTAGAGCATCAGCGGCTGGCCCGAGGGGGCGGGGGCCGTCTTCGGCATGGCGAGCGAGAGCCGCACCGACTGCGTGCCCTGCTGCACCGGCAGCTCGCCGCTCCACACCACGCGGCCGCGCCCGGGCCGCGGGCCCGACTGCACGTGCGGCACGCGGTAGCGCGCCGTGTAGAGCACGAAGTCGGGGAAGACCTCGTCCTCCACCCACGGCTGCTCGAGCGTCGGCGCCGGCAGC
The DNA here is from genome assembly GCA_964449625.1 of uncultured Archangium sp. GTDB lineage: Bacteria > Myxococcota > Myxococcia > Myxococcales > Myxococcaceae > Archangium_A. Next base: position 12,655 of record CAYUZK010000176.1, on the reverse strand, counting down.
GTCTCGACCCAGGCCGCCAGCTTCTGCAGCGTGGCGTTGGGGTCGATGGTGCGGAACACCGTGGCGCCCACGACCTTCTTCCGCAGCAGCTTCTGCTGGTCGAGGAAGGCCCGGAGCGGCGCGAGCGCGGCCACCGCCTCGGCGTCGGCGCCCTCGAGTTGCTCGAGCGCGTCGTGGAAGGGGCGGCTGCGGCCGAGCGGCTGCCCGCCCGCGTCGCGCAGGGTGTCGAGGAGGAGCACCGCGTAGAGCGTCGTCGCGCGCCGGGGGAAGCCCTGCACCGGCGTCACCGCGAGCAGGTTCGCCGGCCGGTAGGTGATGGCATCGGCGGTGAAGCGCGCCTCCACGGGGAAGCGGCGGCCGTACTCCGGCGAGTCGGGGTCGATGTCCACCCACTGCACGGCGGCCTCCGACGTCAGCGTGTCGGCTGCCGACGCGGGCAGCGAGGCGGGGTCGAGCGCGCCGCCCAGGGGGAAGAAGGCGCCCGCGTTGAGGCCCCAGCCCTCGCGCAGCCGGTCGTCGATGGCCGAGAGCCACATCGCCACCAGCTGCGGCCTGGCGCCCGGCCAGCGCTCGAGGTCGTAGGTGCCGTCGGCCTGCCGGCGGAGCTCGCTCGGCAGCGGCACCGTCCAGAAGCCGGTGGCGGCCGGGTCGAAGGCGGGCTGCGTGGGGCGCTCCACGAAGGGCTCGGGGGTGCAGGCGACCAGGGCGGGGAGCAGGACGAGGAGGCGTCGCATGGGCCGGCGCTGCTAGCACCGACGGCCCGCGCCGGTGTGCGGGCCGCGCGAAGACGTTTGGGCGCGTGGGTTTTGAAGTCCCCGACGGGCACGAATGGAATGGGGGAGGGCGGCTCCAGCAGGCGGGCCGCGCGTGCTAACCCTGTACCCGTCATGCGCCGCCTCGTGCCCTCCTTCGTCGCCATCTTCTCGCTCTGCGCCGCCGCCGAGCCCCTGCAGGCCCCCGCGCTGTCGCCCGACGAGGCGACGCGCCTCGACAAGGGCGAGGTGCTGACCCGCTCCATCACGCCCACGGGCAACAAGGGCGTCGGCGCGGTGGCCCTGGGCCTCATCGACGCGCCGACGACCGAGGTGTGGCCGGTGGTGCGTGACTGCCAGCACTTCAAGCACTTCATGCCGCGCACGAAGGACAGCTCGGTGAAGCAGCACCCGGAGAAGGGCTCGATGTGTCACGTCGAGCTCGACATGCCCTTCCCGCTCACCAACCTCTGGAGCGACACCACCTCGGTGGTGCGCCAGGAGGGCGGCGCGTACCTGCGCGCGTGGACGCTGGTCGAGGGCACCTACCACCGCAACGACGGCTCGTGGACGCTGCTCCCCTGGGGCGAGGGCGGCGCGAAGACGCTGCTCGTCTACACCATCGACTCCAACCCCAAGCTCATCGTGCCCGACGGCCTCATGCGCTCGGCGCAGCTCGGCTCGCTGCCCGAGGTGGTCAAGCAGGTGCGCAAGCGCGTGGTGGACCTGCGCGCCGGGGCCGCCGCGAAGGCCGGTGGCACGGCGCCTGCCGTCCCGTAGGGCGCTCCGCTACACTCCGCGGCCATGCAATGCCCTGGCTGCACCTCCACCGAGATGGCCCTCGAGATGTACGAGGGCACCTACGGCCGCGCCGTCACCATCGACGTGTGTCACGCCTGCAACGGCCTGTGGTTCGACGGGCGCGAGTCGCTGCTGTTGACGCCCGGCTCCGTCATCAAGCTGTTCCGCTCGATGCACGAGCGGCACACGGCGGCGCGCGCCCCGCAGGTGCCCGCGAGCCGCTGCCCCCGGTGCGCGGGCCCGCTCCAGGAGACGTCGGACCTCTCGAACGGCACGCGCTTCACGTACCTCGCGTGCCCCACCGATGGCCGCTTCATCACCTTCTTCCAGTGGCTGCGCGAGAAGGGCCTGGTGCGCCAGCCGACGCCGGTGGAGCTCGCGGAGCTCACGGCGCGCGTGAAGCAGGTGAGCTGCTCGAGCTGCGGCGCCCCCATCGAGCTCGCGACGGGCACCAGCTGCACGCACTGCGCGGCGCCGGTGAGCATCCTCTCGGAGGCGAAGCTGACGGAGACGCTCGCGCAGCTCGAGGCGAAGGAGGCCCAGCGCGAGGTGCTCAAGCCGGTGAAGCTCGCCGAGGCGATGATGCTCAAGTACCAGATCGAGCAGGTCTACCGGCACGAGGAGGAGCGAAACCGCCGCCACGGGCTGCGCCTGGGCTGGGGCAATGATCTCCTCGCCGTGGGCCTGGGCTCGCTCGTGCGCGCCCTGTTTCGCTGAGCACGCCGCGCACGGTCGAGGTCCCCTCAGGCCTTCACCTTGTCCTGCGACTTGACGGCGATCTTCTTCGGCATCGTCTCGGCGGTGCGCGGCAGCAGCACCGTCAGCACGCCCTCCTTCAGCTCCGCGCGCGCGTGCTCGATGTCCACGCCCTGCGGCAGCGTGAAGGCCCGCTGGAACGAGCCGTAGCTGCGCTCGTAGGCGTAGTAGGTGTCCTGCTTGTCGGTGTGCTCGGTCTCGCGCTTACCTCCGATGACCAGCCGGTCACCCGTGAGCTGCACGTCGAGGTCTGCCTCCTTCACGCCCGGCACGTCGGCCTTGAAGAGGAAGCCCTCCTTCGTCTCCTTCACCTCGAAGGCGGGCATGAACTGGCCCTCGGGGATGGACGGCGTCCGCATGCCGCGGAAGGGGTCCCAGGCCAGCAGCGCCTTCATCTCCTGGAAGGGGTCCCACGACGGCGTGGGCGCCGGAGCAACGGTCTCGTTCTTCTTGAGGATGTTGGGCATGGCGAGCCCCTCGACACTCCGTAGCGCCGGGATTGGCGCGCCCGTGGCCGCTTCAAGGCTCGTGCCGAGCTCGCTGCGCCGGCGCTGCGTCGGCGCGCCGCGCAGTGCGTGCGGCGCCACGTTGCAGGCGGATCAGAAAGCAGTGAAGTGGCGTGCAGATGCGGCGGCGCAAACGCCTCGGCGCGCTCGCAGCTTCTGCGGGCGTCAGGCGCCGGGCAGCTTCTCGACCACGCTCGCCAGCTTCTGCCGGACCTCGTCGGCGAGGCCCTTGAAGTCGTCGCCGAGCTGGGTGGCGAAGGTCTGCAGCGGGTCGACGAGCTGCACCACCGTCGTGCCGCCGTCCTCGTGGAGCGTGACGTTGCACGGCATCATCAGGCCCGCCGAGAGGTTGGCCGTCAGCGCGCGGTGAGCGAAGCCCGGGTTGCACGCCCCGAGGATGGTGTAGCGCCGGAAGTCGACGCCGATCTTCTCCTTGAGGACGGAGTGGACGTCGACGCGGGTCAGCACGCCGAAGCCTTCGCTCTTCAGGGCCTCCGTGACGGTGGTGAGGGCTTCGTCGAAGGGCAGCGGCAGGGTCTTGTTCAGTCCGATGGTGGCCATGGTGTGCTGAGAGTCGCACGCGAGCCAGGCGGGTTCTCCTCCCCTCTTCAGGGGGCCAGGCGCCGGGCCTTCTTCCGGAACTTCGCGGGCACCTGCTCGAGCGAGTCGACGTAGGTCTCCACGCCCTGCGCGTCGACGTAGACGTAGATGCCAGGCTCGCTCGCGGGCGCGGCCGGCGTCGACGGGAGCGGCTGCGGGAGCACGGCCGCCGACGGAGGCTCCGCGGGCATGACCCCGCGCAAGGCTGGGCGGGCCGTGGGCGGTGCCGGCTCCGGGGGCAGCGGCTCGTCCGCCGGCGGCGGCGGTGGTACCGCGAAGCGCAGGAGGAAGAGCGTGCCCTCGTTCCGCTCGCGCGGCGGCGTGCGTCGACCGGCGATCAGCACGTTCCCGTCGGCGTCCAGCGTCGCCGCGGTGCTCTCGAGGTTCACGCCCGGCTCGTCCACCTCCAGCAGCCCGTCGCGCCCGAAGCGCAAGTCGAGGCGCCGGTCACGGCGCCAGAGCGTCACCGCGAGGCTCGCCCGCTGCGCCGTGAGGTCGAAGCTGCGCGCGGCGACGACGACGCGGCCATCGGCGAGCGGCAGCACGGCGAAGGGGAACTCCGAGCGCTCCTCGTGGAGCCGCCACGCGAGGGGCGTGTCCACCACGCCGGCGCCGCTCACCGTGACGAGCTGCTGGCCCCGCGTCGTCGCCGCGAAGAGGGCGCCGCCGCCCGCCGTCGGCGCCAGGGCGATGGCTGACGAGGCCGCCTTCGGCTTGAGCACGCCGCCGTCGCCGAAGGAGGGGTCGAGCTGCCCGTCGTGCGTGAAGCGGAAGAGCTGCGACCGCAGCTTCGCGCCGGCGCCGACGAGGAGCTGCCCGTCGACGCTCATCGCCGCGACGAGCTCGCCGGAGTTGGTGAACTCGTGCTTCGACACGGGCGCGCCAGCGGCCCGCCAGCCCGGGTCGATGCGGCCATCGGGCAGCAGCCGCCACGCGTAGAGCGCCGTCTGGGCCCCGACGCTCTCCGACACCGCGGCGATGTGCAGGCGACCGCGCGCGTCGATGGCGACGGCCGCCTCGCCGCCGGTGGAGCTGCCGTTGTCCTTCAGGCGCGGCGCGTCGAGGTTGACGAGCCCCGCGGCGCCGAAGCTCCGCTCGAGCGCGAAGTCTCCAAGGCGCCGCGCTTCGATGCGCAGCTGCGTCGAGCCCGGCGCGGAGAGCGTCGCCACCAGGTAGAGCCGCCGCCGCGGCCCGTCGACGATGGCCGTCTGGGGCCACATCGTCTTCGGGAGCACCACCCGCCCCGCGACGCGGCCCTGCGGGGTGAAGGTGACGACGCTCGCCCGCAGGCCCTCCGGCCGGCGGTGGGGCCCGGTGACGATGAGCGTCTCGCACGTCTTCGGGTCGCTCCAGGCCAGCACCGGCTGTCCCGTCTCGGCCAGCGTCGCCGCGTCGGGCTCCCAGGTGGGACTGCAGGCGGCGGTGAGGGTCGAGAGCGCGAGCGCCAGCATGGCGCGCGAGTCTAGTCGCGACCGGCGCCCGGGGCGTCAGCGCACCAGCGGGCGCTGTCCGGTGACGACCGCGTCCTCGGCGCCGCCCTCGCGCAGCACGTGCACGCGGCCCTCGTGCACCAGCACCTCGGCGGGCGTGGGGTGCGAGAGGAAGCCCAGGCTGCTGGCACTGTACCCGTAGGCGCCGCTGAAGCACACGCCGAGCAGGTCGCCCTCGCGCGGCGGCGGCAGCCCCAGCTTCTGGCCCCACTGGTCGAGCGGCGTGCAGCACGGCCCCACCAGGCTCGCCGGCTGCGTCGCGGCCTCGTCGAGGCGCGTCACGTTCGCCACCGGGTACGCCTTGCGGAAGACCTGGCCGAAGTTGCCGGTGGCGGTGATGTGGTGGTTCATGCCGCCGTCGGTCACCACGAAGGTGGTGCCGCGGCTGTGCTTCACGTCCACCACGCGCGTCACGTACAGGCCCGCCTCGGCCACGAGGTAGCGGCCCAGCTCGATGACCAGCTTCGCCCGCGGGAGCGTGCGCCGCGCGCGGGGCACCACGCGCTCCCGGTAGCCGCGCCCGAAGGCCTCGAGGTCGAACTCCGGCGAGGTGTCGAAGTAGGGCAGGCCGAAGCCGCCGCCCAGGTCCACCACCTGCACGTCGACGCCGAGGGCGGCCATGGCCTCGGCCAGGCGCAGCACGTTCTCGCAGTGGCCCAGCACGGCCTCGACGTCGGTCATCTGGCTGCCGACGTAGACGTGCAGGCCCACCAGCTCCACGGCGTCGGGCGCGGCGGCGCAGGCCTGCACGGCCGCCTCGAGCAGCTCCTCGTCGAGGCCGAACTGCGTGGGCCCGCCGGCCATGCGCATCTGCGCGCCCTTCACCTGCTCGAGGGGGTTGAGGCGCAGGCACACGCGCTGCCGCCGGCCCTCGGCCCGCGCCACGCCCACGAGGCGGGCGAGCTCGCCGAGCGACTCGACGTTGACGGCGCCCAGGCCCCAGCGCACCGCCGCCGTCAGCTCGGCCGTCGTCTTGCCCGGGCCGGCGAAGAGCACGTCGCCCGGCGCGAAGCCCGCCGCCTGCGCGAGGCGCAGCTCGCCGATGGACGCGAGCTCGGCGCCGACGCCGGCCTCCCGCAGCACCTGGCACAGGCCCAGCGAGGGGTTCGCCTTGAGCGAGAAGAAGATGGCCGTCTCGGGCCCGAGGTGCGCGCGCAGCGCCTGCACCTGCTCGAGCACCACCTCGCCGCGGTACACGAAGTACGGCGTGCCCACCTGCGCCGCCAGCGCGCTCACCGCGTGGCCCCCCACGCGCAGCTCGCCGTCGTGAATCTCGCCCAGGCGGCCCAGGAGCCGCGCGCGCTTCGCCTCGAGCGTCACGCCACGTACTCCCGCTTGAGGGCCGGGCGGTCGACCTTGCCGTTTGGGTTCTTCGGCAGCTCCGCGCGGAAGTGCACCTCCTGCGGCACGAGGTGCAGCGGCGCGTCGCGCGCGATGGCCTCCTTGATGGCGCGGTCGGTGGCCGTCACGTCGGGCTTGAGCGAGCAGACCACCACGATGCGCTGGCCCAGGGCGTCGTCCTTCTTCCCGAAGGCGGCGCACTCGTGGACGAAGCCCGTGGCGTGCACCAGCTCTTCGATCTCCAGCGGGCTCACGCGGTAGCCGTGGGTCTTGATCTGCTCGTCGCGGCGGCCCTCGTAGTAGAGGAAACCGTCGGCGTCGCGGCGCACGAGGTCGCCGGAGTAGACGACGAGGTCGCGGCCCATCGTCTCGGGCGGCGCGAAGGGGTTGGGCTTGTAGACCGCCTCCGTCTTCTCGGGGTCGCCCCAGTAGCCCAGGGCCACCGTGGGGCCGCGGTGAATGAGCTCGCCCACCTCGTCGGGCGCCGTCTCGCGGCCGTCCGGCGTCACCACCCAGATGTCCGTGTCGGGGATGGCCTTGCCGATGCACGCGGGCCCGCGGTGGACCTCCTTCGGGTCGAGGAAGGTCGAGCGGAAGGCCTCGGTGAGGCCGTACATGAGGAACACCTTGGTGTGCGGCAGGTTCTCGAGCAGCGCGTCGAGGTGCGGCTTCGGAATCATGCCGCCGGTGTTGCTGATGTAGCGCAGCTCGGTGAGCGGCTCGCGCTGCAGGCTCTTCTTGTTCTGGTTGAGCAGCGCCCACACGCCCGGCACGCCGGCGAGCCCCGTGATGCGGTGCTCCCGCAGGCTCTTGAGGATCTCCCCCGGCAACAGCGAGCGCTGCACCACCAGCGTGCCGCCGACGCGCAGCATGCAGGTGAACTGGTTCATGCCCACGTCGAAGTTGAGCGGCAGCACCGAGAGCACGCGGTCCTCGGCCGTGTTCTCGAGGTAGGTCGAGACGATCTGCGCGCCCACCACCACGTTGTGGTGCGTGAGCATGATGCCCTTGGGCAGGCCCGTGCTCCCCGAGGTGTAGATGATGGTGCCCAGGTCAGACTCGGTGGCGACCGTCTTCGCCGGCGCCTCGGGGCCGTGCGCGAGCAAGGGCTCGAGCGCCACCGTGCGCGCCGCGCCGGGCGCCGCGGGGCAGCCGTCGCCCTTCACCAGCGCCACCTCGTAGGCGGGCAGCGCCACCTGGTGGAGCAGGTGCGCGTCGGCCAGGAGCAGGCGCACCTGGCAGTTGTTCATGATGTGGGCGACCTGCCCCGACTTGAGCTGCGGGTTGATGTTCACGTACACGCCGCCCGCGTGCGTGACGGCGGTCATCGCCGCGAGGGCCTCCCAGCTCTTGTCGAGCCAGATGCCCACGCGGTCGCCCCGGCGCAGGCCGACGTCGAGCAGCCCCTGCGCGAGGCGGGCCGAGGCGGCGCGCAGCTCGCGCCAGGTCAGCCTCCGCGCGCCGTCGATGATGGCCACCTGGTCGGGCGCGCGCTCAGCGCTGTTCTCGAGGAGGTGGAAGAGCGTCCATTCGGGCAGGGGCATGTCGGGCTCCGTCGGGTCAGGCGGCCTTGCTGCAGACGAGCTCGGCGATGGTGGCGAGGGAGCGGAAGCGCGTCTCGTCGACCTCCTCCGGCTCCACCTCCACGCCCCAGGTCTCGCCGATGAAGCCGATGAGCTCCACCGTCTGCAGCGAGGTCAAGTGGCCGCCCTCGATGAGCGGCGTGTCGTCGGTGAGGTCGACGTCGCGGCCCAGCACGTGGGTGGTGATGTACTCGCGCAGCGCCGCGCTGACCTCGGCCTTGCTCACTGCCATGGGTGTTGCTCCTTCAGGTGACGAGGCCATGGGTGACCTCGGCGTCCGCGAATTGATAGTCCCACCGGTGGCCGTCGAGGAGCGCGCTCGCGATGGTGAGCACCTCGTCGGACGCCGGGCGCACGTACAGCCCCGCGCGGTAGGTGCGCGCCGCGAAGCCGCTGGTCTCCAGCGCCTCCTGCAGCGCCAGCGGCGCGGGGGTGGGCACGTGGCACACGGCGCCCCAGGCCTCGAGGCGCCGCAGCTCCCGCACCGCGCCCGCGAGGAGCGCGAGGTAGAGCGCGGCGCTCGCGTCGCGCGGGGCGCACAGCTCCAGCACGTGGCCCATCGCCTCGGCGTCGGTGCGCCGCGCCACCACCGCGTAGCCCGCCAGCTCGCCGTCGCCGCCCAGCACGCCCACGGCCCGGGCGCCCGCCTGCGGCGAGCCGGGCCCGTAGCGCCAGCGGTAGTAGGCCGCGTCGCGGTACGCCGCCGCGCCCGTCACGCCGCACTCGCGCGCGGCCCAGCGGTCGAAGCGCGCGTCGAAGGCCAGGGGCACCGCTGGCGCCAGGTCGCGCGGGAGCCGCAGCCGGTCCACCAGGCGCAGCGCGTGCCGGGCCGGCGTCAGCGCCGCGGCGGGCACCTTCTGGCCCCAGGTGGTGCGGGTGTGGAGCAGCCGCGCGTCGAGGGGCTTGGCCCAGCGCGCCAGCGAGAGCACCCGCGTGGCCTTCATGAAGGTCAGCACTGCCTGCGTCGCCTTGACGTCGTCGAGGCTCACCTGCCGCGGGAAGCGCTGGAACGCCGCCTTCATCAGCGAGAGCCCGTGGAAGGTGAAGCCCTCGGCCACCATGAAGTCGGCCGTCGTCTGCGCCCAGCGCTGCTGGCCCTCGACGCGGTAGGGCACCGGCAGCGCGGCCACGTAGCCGACGACCCGGGCTCCGTCGGCGATGGCCACCCACTCCCCCGTCTCCTGGGGCGCGAGGTTCGCGCGCCGAGACCACGCGTAGCGTTGCTCGAGGGCCTCCGCTGCGGCGCTGCCGAAGGTGACTGCATGGAGCGCAAACACCTCGGGCAGGTGTTTCGGCTCACACTCGATGATGGAAACCCTCCCCATGGACAGGAGCGCTTGTAGCGACGAGCCTCGGGCGGATCCACTCTGGAAAAGTTCGACCGTGTCAAAGCGCACCGCCGCCCCTCCCTGACCTGGGGAGGCCTGTTTCAGGCGTGCATTTCACTCTTGAACGGGGAACGCCCCCGCGCGCGGCTAAGGGGTTGGATCTCGCTGCCGGGCCGGCTTGGCATGCCGCTCGCTGGGCTGCGGCTCACGATGTCACGGCTCGAGCCCATGCTTCTCCTGGACCCCGAGGTCCCCGCCGTCCTCCCCCGGACGCAGGTGTGGGACTGTATGAGCCAGGCCGAGACGCTGGCGGCCACCTTCGAGGTGCACGAGGCCGCCATCGCCCACGGCTTCATGCCCGAAGAAGCGACGACGCTCTCGCTGGTGCTCGCGGAGCTGTCCATGCGCGCGGTGAAGCGGGCGAAGGGCGCGGTGGCGTCGGTGTTCTTCTCCCCCGAGGGTTGGCGCCTCGAGGTGGCCCTGGCGACGGCCGGCAGCTCGTCGGCGCCGTGGTGCCTGTCCGACTCCGCGCTCCTGCGCTCGCTGACGTCGGTGCGCGTGCACGAGGTGCCCGGCGCCGGCACGGTGTTGCTGGCCGAGCACCGCCGCGACGCCAACGCCTGAGCCGGCGCGCCCTCGCGCCCGCCGCGGAGGTCATGGCATGGTGCGCCTTCCCATGCCCCGCCGCGACGCCCGCGAGCCGTTCCAGCGCCTGGAAGCGGGGCTCCTGCGGGGCCCCGCCGTGGCGAGCCCCGCCGCGCGCGCGGCCGCCGCCGCCGGTGAGGGTGACGGGCCGCTGGGCGACTACCTGCGCCTGGTGCACACCGCCGCCTCCCGCGTGACGCCCGCGCAGGTCGAGGCGCTGCGCGCCCAGCTCGGCGACGACGCCCTCTTCGAGCTCACGGTGTGCGCGGCCCACGGCGCCGCCCGCGCGCGCCTCGACGCCGGCCTCGCGGCCCTCGACGAGGCCTTCGGGAGCGACGCGTGACGACCATCCGGCTCCCGAAGGTGGCGCACGGTCACCGCCTGCGCGAGCGGCTCGTGCTGGGCCTCATGCGCCTGCTGGGCGGCGGCCGGCCCCCGCCCGACGTCGTGCGCACGCTGCTCTACCGGCGCGACTACTGGGGCGACCGCTACAACACGCTCCTGCAGTTGGTGATGCGCGGCCCCGGCGCCTGGCGGGTGGGAGAGCGGGAGCTCTTCGCGGCCTTCGTGGCCCACTTGAACCGCTGTCGATTTTGAACAGGGGCGCACGGCGCGGTCGCGTCGGCAGAGCTCGGTGACGCGGTGACGGCGGCGGTGCTCGCCGACTACCGCACCGCGCCCATCGCCGAGCCGCTCCGCGCGACGCTGGCGTACCTCGAGAAGGTGACGCTCGCGCCGGGCGCGGTGACGGCGGACGACGCGCGGGCGCTCCGGGCCGCCGGGGTGTCGAAGGCCGCCGCCGAAGACGCGCTCCTGGTGGCCTTCTGCTTCAACGAGATCGCCCGCGTCGCCGACGCGCTGGGGTGGGAGGTGCTCTCGCCGGAGGGCTTCGCCGCGTCGGCCCGGCAGCTGCTGCGCTTCGGCTACCTGTTGCCCTTCCACCGCGACCGCTGAGCCGCCGCGACCTCACGACACCTTGAGGTGCACCGTGGCGATGGCGATGGGCGCCTCGGGGTCGTCCTGCCAGGCGCGGCAGTGCAGGGTGGACACGCGGCGCCCCGGCTTCACCACGCGCGCGTCGGCGAAGGTGTCCTGCAGCTTGCCGCTGCGCAGGTAGTCGATGGTGAAGGTGATGGTCTTGGGCAGCACCAGGCCGTCCGACGAGGCGAGCCACTCGAGGTGGGCCATAGACTCCAGCAGCCCGCCCAGCGTGCCGCCGTGCAGCGCGGGAATGGTGGGGTTGCCCACGAGGTGCTCGGCGGCGCGCATCACCGCCACGCGCCGGCCCGCCGTCGGCTCGAAGGCCACGCCGAGGAGGCCGAGGTAGGGGATGGCGCCCAGCACCGGGTGCCAGTCGCCGGTGGCGCGGGCCTGCGCGAGGAGCGCGGCGACCTGGCTCATCGCGCCGCCACCTGCGCCAGGCGCGCGCGCTGCGCCTCGGTGACGGCCTGGCCCCTGGTGCCCAGGGCGAAGGTGGCGGTGGCGGCGGCGAAGGGCGCGGCCTCCTCGCCCTCGGCCCACGCCGTCGCGCGCACGAAGCCGACGGTGCGCGTGACGTGGTGGCACTGTGCGCGCGCGTACACGTCACGCCGCGCGGGCGCCTTGCCGAAGAAGTCCACGCGCAGGTCGAGCGTCGCGATGGGGAGCGGGGCCTTGAGGCGGAAGTAGACCGAGGCGCCGCAGCAGGCGTCGAGCAGCGTGGTGATGGCGCCGCCGTGCAGCACCTGCGTCTCGGGGTTGCCCACCAGCTGCGCGCTCCACGGGAGCCGCAGCGTCACCACCGGCGGCGTGAAGCTCGCCGCCACCATGGTGAGGCCCAGCGCCCGGTTGTGGGGCACGAAGCCGTTGAAGAGGTCGTTCATCGCCTCGAGGTCGATGGGCTCGTCACGCATGGGTCACGCGTCGTAGCGGCGGGGCAGGCGCTCCTCGAGCGCGGTCGCGAGGGCCTCGAAGGCGGCCCGGGTGGGGAAGAGGTGGCGGGGCACCAGCACGCGGCGCTCGTCGCCGCACCACAGGGCGAGCGTGTCGCGCAGCTCGCCCAGGCGCCGCAGCTCGCGCACGTCGCCCCAGGGCACCTCGATGAGGCCGCGGCGCGGGCGCGAGACGAGCACCGAGAGCGGCGTCAGGCGCACGCCCCAGCCCTCGCGGGGCCGCGCGCGCCAGGCGGTGACGGCCATGGCCGTGGCCAGGCCGAAGGCGAGGCCCGCGCGCGTGGCGTCGAGGAACGAGTGGCTCGCGACGAAGGCCCACGCCGCCCAGGCGCCGAGGCCGGCGCCGACGAGGGCGCCCGCGGCGAGGCGCAGGCGCAGGCGCACGGGGTGGTAGGGGAAGAAGTCGCGCTCCATCGACAGGGGAGGTTCTAGCCGATGCGGCGCGCGGCGCCCCGGTCCCCGCGCGCCGTTGACAACGCGCACGGCTGGCTGACAGCGTGGCCGTCGCTGGCTCCGCGCAGGAGCCCGCACCCCCCCAGGGCCCCTCCGGTGACCGTGACGCTGCTCTCACTCTGCGTGGTGCTCGCCGCCGCGCCGGCGAAGGAGGCCGGCCCCCGGGTGCAGGTGCTCAACGCCGTGCTGCGCGCGCCGTCGACGGCGGCGGCCGTGGGGCGGGTGAGCGACGTCACGGTGACGCTCGGTGCGTGGCGCGCGGCGACGGTGGTGGCCTTCACCCACGAGAACGCGGCCTTCCGCGTCGAGGCGCAGCTCGACCTCGCCGACGAGGGCACCTTCGTCGAGGTGACGGTGCCTGAGGCGGTGACGCTCGCCGGCACGGGCGCGTGGACGGTGGTGCTGACGCCCGCGGCCAAGGCGGCGCTGGTGGGCCGCGCCCCCGGCGGTTGGCGCCTGGGCTTCCCCG
>CAYUZK010000175.1:0-13089 GCA_964449625.1 uncultured Archangium sp. | reverse complement strand
GGGCGGTGAGGGCGTCGTCGAAGGTCTTCTGCGGGTGGTACGCCTTGCGGGTGGTCATGGTCTGCTGCTTTCTGGCCCGCTGTGGGGCCGGTGGGAGTGGAGTGCTGCGTTGTGCGACGGGCGCTCCTTGAGCAGCGGCCGTGCCAGCGCGCCGCGAGGCCACGCAGAGCCAGCGTGCAGCCACGCGACTGACCCGAGAAGTCACGACATGGCGCGGGTTTGCCTCGTCGAGGCGAGGGGTCAGCCACGCGGAGGCACCGGGGCTGCCAGCTCGCTGCCTCGTCGAGCCACCGTCTGGCTTCTCGGACCAGCCGTCTCGTGGCGTGGACCTTCGTGAAGGCAGTGGCGATGCCTCGACGTGGCTTCGCCGTGCTTCGCGAGGGTAGCCCCCAGGCAGCACGAGGGCTCGCGCGAGCAGCGCGGCGGCTGGGGCGAGCAGCGGCGCTGGGTCGGTGAGCAGCGCGGCTGGTGCTGAGGGCGCGTGGCGTGGTGGCCGAGGCTTCGACGCTGCCGCCGATGAGGGAGCGGAACTCGAGCGCATCGAGTGTGCGGCCGAGCCGAACGGGGAGGTCCTAGAGCCGGGCGGCGCCTCACCGTGAGGGGCGAAGTGGCGGTGCAACGAGTTGGAATCACACAGGACACAGAGGGCGTGTCGGACCCCGCTGGTATGCGGGCGCCATGGACCCCCATCACGCCCTGCCACCTGCCCCCGAGTTCGGAATGTGCTATTTCCGCACAATGGTTGATGCAGCGACAGGCTGGGCTGAAGTCGGTGCCCGAATCGCCCAGGCGAGGAAGGTGGCGCAGCTGAGTCAGGCCGAGCTGGCGAGCGCGGTGCAGTTGGATCGAACGGCGATCACCAAGCTCGAGGCCGGCGAACGGAAGCTCGACTCCCTGGAGCTCGTGCGCATCGCCCGCACGCTCAAGCGCTCCATCGACTGGTTCTTGTCGCCGCCGCTGCCCGCGGTCGTGCGGCGTCGCGAGCGCCGCGCTTCGACCGACGAGTCTCGCGCCGACGCGGTGCTCGAGGGGCTCGCGCGTGACGTGAAGCTCCTGGTGGCGCTCGGGCTCCTCGCGCCGCCCGCGCCGCCGCCGCTGCTGGTGGTGGACTCGGTGGAGCGCGCGGAGCAGGCGGCTCGGCAGCTCCGGCGGCGGCTCGGGTTGCAGGCCGGGGCCGTGTGGGAGCTGCTGCGGGTGAGCGAGGCGCTCGGGTGCTACGCCTTCAGCCTCGACCTCGACGACGAAGCCCGCGATGGCGCGTACCTGCGGCTCGACGTGGGTGGCGTCGCGCTCATCAACGGCCGCAACCCCTCGGGGCGGCGGCGCTTCACGCTCATGCACGAGCTGGGGCATCACCTGCTCGCTGATGACTTCTCCACGGAGTGGATCGTCGGCGACGACGGCGACGACCGCGAGCGGCTCATCAACGCCTTCGTCATTCACGTCTTGCTGCCGCGCGAAGCGTGCGTGTCACGGTGGGGCGACCTGGCTGGCGGCGTCGACCCCCGCGGCGCGGCCATCGCCCTCGCGGCCGAGTTCGGCGTCAGCTGGTCGGCCGTGCTGCTGCAGCTGAAGAACCTCGGGCTCCTCGAGGGCAGCGTTCACGACCGGCTGCTGGCTCAGCGGCCCACGCGCGCGGAGCACCTCGAGGCGGGGGTCGTGCTCCGGGAGGAGCTGCCGGCGCCGACGCTGTCTCCGCGCTTCGTCCAGGCGGTGCTCAAGGCCACGCGGCAGCAGAAGATCAGCCGCTCCCGGGCGCTGGAGCTGTTGCGAGGCACCCTGGCGGCCGACGAACTCCCCCCCGGAGACAAGGTGCCCGTGGAGGCGATGCGCGAGCAGTTCGAGCTCGACTGAGCCATGGCGACGCTCGTCTTCGACGCCGCGCCCCTCAGCGCGCCGGAGTCGACGAGCGCCCGGCGCTCCAGCGCGCCGTCGAGCTTCCATGGCTCCGGGTCGAGCCACTGCGCGAGCTGGTGGAGCTCCAGCTCTTCGCGGCCTACGCCGACCGGTTCGGCGTCGGCGAGCGTGACGTCGGCGAGGCCTCGGTGCTGGCGTGGGCGGAGGCCCACCGCGCCGTCGCCGTGACGGATGACGAGGTCGCGGTGCAGGTCGGCCGGGCCCGGGGCGTCGAGGTGAAGCGAACCCTCTCGCTGGTCGCGCGCGGGGTACGAGAGGCGCTGCTGACCGAGGCGGACGCCGACGAGCTCGTCGACGCCTTGCTGGCGGGCGGCGCGCGGTTTCCGTTTTCCGCGGGTCAGTTTCTCGCCTGGGCCCGCGCGAACCATCTGCTCGAGCCGCGCTGACCGGAACCACGCGGGCCGGTCACTGAAACGCCGACCGCCGGCCTGAAGGTGTCGGACCCCGCTGGTACCACCGTCGATGACCCGTGGGTCCTGGCACACACGGGCGTTCGCGCCGGCGTACATCGGCGGGTGGAGCGCCGCGGAGCACTGGGGGCTGACGGAGCAGCTCTTTCGTTCGACCTTCGTGGTGACGGCCGGCTCGGTGCGAACGACGACGTCGACGCTGCTCGGCGCGGAGTTTCGGCTGGTCCGCGTGCCACCCGAGCGCGTGGCGTCGGTGCCGAGCGCCTGGCGCGGCGCCGTGAAGGTCAACGGCGGCGAGCCGCGCCAGCACCGGCCTTCGGCGGGAGGCCCGTAGCGAGCTCCGCGTAGAGGTCGTGCAGCTTGGCGCGGAGCACGGCCGTGGGCGGCAGGAGCGTCTGGTACTCGGCCACCAGCGTCGGCGAGCTGGTGCGGGCCAGCGCGTACTCGACGACCTCGTCGTCCTTCGTTGCGCAGAGCAGTACGCCGATGGAGGGCCGCTCGTGGCCCTTCTTCACGTCACGGTCCAGGGCCTCGACATAGAAGCTCAATTGCCCGAGGTCCGCGGGCTTGAACTTGTCGACCTTGAGCTCGAAGGCCACGAGGCACTGGAGTCCTCGGTGGAAGAAGACCAGGTCGATCGCGAAGTCCTGGTTGCCGACCTGGACGGGGTACTCGGAGCCAACGAAACAGAAGTCCCGCCCCAGCTCCGAGAGGAAGCGGCCGAGGTGCCGGAGAAGGGCCCCGTGAAGGTCGGCCTCAGAATGCTCGCCAGGCAGAGACAAGAACTCGAGGTTGTAGGCGTTCTTGAACTCATCGACCGCGCTCGGGTGAACCAGTGTCACCGCTGGTGACACTTTCTTTCCGGCACCTGCTCCGCGCAGCACCGCGCCGGTCTTGATCTGTCGTTCGAGCTCTCGCTTGGACCAGCGCCCCTTGATGGCCGCGGCGACGTAGAACTCGCGCGTCTCGACCGGCTTCGCCTGGCTCAAGATGATGAGGTGGTGGGTCCACGGCAATTGTGTCACCAGCGGTGACACTGTCTTGTGCGCTCGGTACGCCTCGTAGAACTGGAGCATTCGGAACAGGTTCCGACGCGTGTAGCCGCGGACGCCGGCGTAGCGGCGCGCAAGGTCTCCGGCGAGTTCTTCCACGACGCCGTCGCCCCACTCGGCACTCGCGAGCTTCCTGCTCAGGTACTCCCCGAGACGCCAGTAGAGCGAGACGAGCTCGGCGTTGACCGCCTGGTACGCGCGGCCGCGCGCGGCCTCGATCAGCTCGATGACCTCGGCGAAGCGGGCTTCATCCTCCACCAGACCGGGTGATGGCCGACGGGTCGCGGCCAGGCGCCTGCTCGTGGCGCGTCGGGGGTGCTTCCGTGAGGCATTCTTCGTCATGGCGGAAGCCGCAAGGCTCCGGCACGCCCCCCGATTTCGCAAGCCTTCTGAGCGCGGCGCCCATCACGCCCTCCCACCGGTCCCGGAGTCCGGAATGTGCTATTTCCGCACAATGGTTGATGCAGCGACAGGCTGGGCTGAAGTCGGTGCCCGAATCGCCCAGGCGAGGAAGGTGGCGCAGCTGAGTCAGGCCGAGCTGGCGAGCGCGGTGCAGTTGGATCGAAGTCACTGAAACGCCGACCGCCGGCCTGAAGGTGTCGGACCCCGCTGGTATGCCGGTCAGCATGGACCTCGTCGGAATCGAGCCGTCGGCTGAGCGCTCCCTTTCTGGTGATATAGTTTCTGTCGGATTGATTGCGGAAGCCGGCATGAACTCGACAGACACTAAACCTTCAGGGCTGCGTCATCACCTTGCCGGCCTGGCCCGGCTGAGCGCGAGTGGGCTCGTCACGACCGAAGAGGCGGCGCGGGCCTGGGGGGTGGCGCGCAGCGTCGCGACGGGGCGGCTGGATCGGCTCGTTCGCGCGGGGTGGCTCAGCCGGGTGCTTCGCGGGCTCTTCTACGTGCTGCCGCTCGAGGCGGGCGCCCACACCACCGTCGATGACCCGTGGGTCCTGGCCACACGGGCGTTCGCGCCGGCGTACATCGGCGGGTGGAGCGCCGCGGAGCACTGGGGGCTGACGGAGCAGCTCTTTCGTTCGACCTTCGTGGTGACGGCCGGCTCGGTGCGAACGACGACGGCGACGCTGCTGGGCGCGGAGTTTCGGCTGGTCCGCGTGCCAGTCGAGCGGGTGGCGTCGGTGCCGAGTGCCTGGCGCGGCCCGGTGAGGGTCGCGGTGTCCGACCGGGAGCGTACCCTCGCCGATGCCCTCGCCCAGCCGGAGTGGGTCGGCGGCGTGCGGCACCTGGCGCAGTTGCTGGTGACGTATCGGCAGAGCGCGCACTGGAACACCGCGAGGCTCCTCGCCGCGCTCGCGCTCCACCCCCGAGGCGCCGCGTACAAGCGGCTGGGCTACCTGGCGGAGACGGTGCTCGGTGGCGACGCGGCACTCGTGGAGGCGGCGAGGGCGCACCTGACCAAGGGCGTCATTCGGCTCGACCCGAGCGTGAAGGCGCCGGGCCGCATCGTTTCTCGGTGGGGGCTTCGGGTCAACGCGACGGTCGGCGGGGACGAGGCGTGATCGCCAAGGAGGACCTCCTCGAGCGGGCGCGGAGTTGGCACCTCCGACCGGACGTGGTCGAGAAGGACTACGTCCTGGGCTGGCTGCTCGCCGCCCTCGCCCGCCACCCCGAGGTGCGCGAGCACTGGGTGTTCAAGGGCGGGACCTGCCTGAAGAAGTGCTACTTCGAGACCTACCGGTTCTCAGAGGACCTCGACTTCAGCCTGCGGGCGAGCGCGGTCTACACCGGCGACGGTTTGCGCGCGGTGCTGCAGGAGGTGGCGGCCGCCGCGAACGAGCTCAGTGGCATCGCGTTCGCCCTCGAGGAGATCCGGGTCGTCGACCGGCACAACAAGGCGGGGCAGGCGACCTTCCAGGCTCGCGTGCCGTATCGCGGCCCGCTGGCCCGAGGGAGTTCTTCCACGCCAAGTGCACCCACAAGGGCCTCGCCCCGCCCGGCGGGAGCGAGCTGGCCGCCAGGGTCATCGGCTCGGCGGAGCTCCGGGCCGATTGGCAGAGCATGCTGGCGCACCAGCTGCCGGCCCTGCCGCCCATCGACGCCGTGCTCGGGCGCGTCGGCCAGGTGTTGGCCTGGCTCGATGGTGCGGCGCTGCCGTCAGCCGGCTCGAGCGCCGCCGTGGGGCACGGGCTTGCGGCGCTCAGTCGTGTGCCGGCGCACGGTGCTGGCAGCCTCATCGCGCCGCCGAGCACGACCTACTGGGGGCAGCTCCCGCTCGAGCAGATTCGGTTCGCCGGCGCGAACCGGCTCCTCATTGCCTTCGGGTACAACGGGAAGCCGCGGGTGGCCGAGCCGTACGCCTTGCGGCGCGCCCAGGCTGGCCACGTGACCCTCTTTGCGTGGGTCCAGGGCGACTCCCACATCAAGCAGTTCCGTGTCGAACAGCTGCATGCGCTCTCGATTACAGACCGTGCCTTCGTGCCCCGGTTCGTCATCGAGTTGACCGGCTCGATGATTCCCAGCAGCTCGACCCGCGGGCGCTCTCGCGCGCGGTCCAGCTCGTGGCAGTCGCGCTACGTCTACCGCTGCACCCGGTGCGATCGCGAGTTCCGCCACGAGCGCGTGAACCCCGCGCTGCGCCCGCATCAAGACCCGAGCGGGAACGACTGCGCCGGTCGCCGGGGGTTCCTCGAACGAGTTGAAGCAGGCTGAACCGGCGAGCTCACTCCTCCTTGAAAGGACGATTGGAATTGCTCCAGGGCGCTCGCACCTAAATCCCGAGCGGTGCGAGTGAAATCGATCGGTTGAAGCACGGCCGTGCGGCGAGGGTTGCGGGCGAGAGCGGGGCATGATCTCCGTCGGCCATGCGCCCTGCGCGAGCCCGCCCGCCGCTGGTGCTGAGCATCTGCGGCTTCGTATGCGGCATCGACACCTGGGTGGACCTGGAGGAGTTCGCGGAGATTCGGGAGGACTGGTTCCGCACCTTCCTGGAGCTGCCCAACGGCATTCCCTCGCATGACACCTTCGGGCGCTTCTTCGCGGCGCTCAACCTCCTCAAGGCCGACACCTCGAAGAAGTCCAGCATCAGCACCAAGCGCAAGAAGGCCGGCTGGAGCGCCGACTACCTCTGCCACGTCCTCGGCCTCCCCAGCACCTACAAGCCCCGCTTGCCCCGAAAGGGCCCGCGCGCAGCACCACGGGGATGATGCGATTGCCCTGGAGGAATCACGCGTGGAGGCGAGAGCCTGTCAGGGGGCGGTGGTAAAGCCTCACGCGCAGGGCGCGGTCGGCTCGTGAACGATGGGGTGGTGAGTGCAGGCACCATGCGAGGTCGAGGCCGAGGCGGTGGTGCGAGGCATGGCCTCTGGGCGGAATCGCGCCCTGCTGCTCTCGGCTCGCGACGCGGCGGGTCTGCGCGTCGATTGCGTCGTGAAGGTGCCGGCGCTCATGGAGAACCCGACGCTGCACCCGCTGCCGTCACTCCTCGAATGGGTGGGCGCAGCGATCGCTCGCGCCCTCCAGGTGCCGGTGCCCGAGCCGCTGAACGTGCGGTGGTCGCGAGCGCTCGCGCTGGCGACCATCGATGCGACGTGGCGAGAGGCCCTGCTCGCGTCGAGTGGCTCCGTCTTCGGGAGCACCTTCATCGCCGGGCTGCCGCTGGTTCGGGCAGACCTCCTCGAGGCGTCGCTTCGCGGGGCGGCGCTCCGCGTGCTCCTCCTCGATGTCTTCGTGCACAACTTCGACCGGCGCCTCGAGAACCCGAACCTGTTCCTCCGCAGAGAGGAGTTCGTCGCGATCGACCACGGCGACGCGTTCGGGTTCCTCTGGCCCTCTCTCGTCGGCGAGGACCCCACACGCGACCCCGTCAGGCACCTCGTGCGGAATCATGCGCTGCTGCAGCTTGCTCGGCGACGAGGGGCGGCCCGGCTCGCCGATCCCGCCGGGGAGCTGGCAGGGCTCGACGACGCCTGGTTCGACGCCCTGGTGGCAGCCACCCCCGCCGACTGGCGTGAAGGGCCCGCGCGCGGGAAACTCGAGGAGGTCGTTGACGTTCTTCGGGCACGACGTGATGCCGTCGCGGAGTGGTTGCCACAAGTCGAAGCACTGATAGAGGCGAGAGAATGAAGCACCCTTTCGAAGCCGTGGTCGTGCGGTACGTGCACGACGCGCGCGTGGGCGAGTTCCTCAACATCGGTGTCGTGGTGTGGGTGCCGGGTGCCCCGTTCGCAGGCGTGCGGTTTCTCGAGGGCTGGCGCCGGGTCTCGGCGGCCTTCCCCGGGGCGGATCTCCCGCTGCTCCGTCGCCTCGCTTCGGCGTTCGAGCGCCGCGCAGCCGAGTGGCACGCCCAGGCCACCTCCCAGCAGGAGCTGGGGCCGCGCCGCGGCGTGCTGGCGCTGGTGCAGGACGTCGTGCACGTCGACGACTCGTCGCTCCAGCTCTCGCCTGTCGTGGCGGGGCTCACCGCCGACCCGCTGCGCACGCTGGGGGAGCTCTTCGAACTCTACGTCGCCGCGGGGCGCTCCGATGAGCCGCGGCGCGCGAGGGAAGACGCCGACGTCTGGCGGAGCGTGGCTCAGCACCTCAAGGACCCCGCGCTGGTTCGGAAGGTGGCGAGCCCGGTGGTCGTGCGCTCGGCGCACCTCGAGCAGCGCTTCGAGCAGTCGTGGCGAAACGGCAGGCTCAACGTGGCCCAGGCCATTTCGCTCGACCAGGTCGAGGCCCGCGGCATTCGCGAGAAGGCCCTGTTGTGGCGGGCGAAGATCGAGACCCTCGAGCCGGAGCAGCAGGACCTCGGCGTCGTGCTCGTGCTTGGGATGCCCGGGGCCGACAGCGCGCCGGACCTGCGGACGGCGGCCAACGACGGGCTGGCGATTCTCACCGAGGGGCTCTCGCGGCAGGCCGAGGTCTTCACCGAGCAGGAGGCTGAACGGCTCGCCCGGCGCATCGCCGCGGATCTCGCCCATCACGACGGGTGAGGGCGCGGAGCCGATGTCGCCCCCGGCGGGGCGAAAGGGCCTCCCCGCGCCGGCGGAGTGGTAGACAGGCGCCACCATGCGCGTCTCTGTCATCGGCTCCGGCTACGTCGGCCTCGTCGCCGGCACCTGCTTCGCGGACTCCGGCAACGACGTCGTCTGCGTCGACATCGACCAGAAGAAGATCGACCGCCTCAAGGCCGGCGAGCTGCCCATCTACGAGCCCGGCCTCGAGGAGCTGGTGAAGAAGAACGTCGCCGAGTCGCGGCTGGCCTTCACCACCGACCTGGCCGCCGCCGTGGCGAAGAGCCAGGTGGTCTTCATCGCCGTGGGCACGCCCGAGGGCGAGTCGGGTGACGCCGACCTCCAGTACGTGCTCGCCGCCGCCCGCGACATCGGCCGCGCGCTCACCGGCTACACCGTCGTCGTCGACAAGAGCACCGTGCCCGTGGGCACCGCCGACCAGGTGCGCGCCGTCATCGCGAAGGAGACGAGCCACCCCTTCGACGTGGTGAGCAACCCCGAGTTCTTGAAGGAGGGCGCCGCCCTCGACGACTTCTTGAAGCCCGACCGCGTGGTCATCGGCGCCGACTCCGAGCAGGCCAGGGCCCTCATGGCCGAGCTCTACGGCCCCTACGTGCGCACCGAGAACCCCATCCTCTTCATGGACACGCGCTCGGCGGAGCTCACCAAGTACGCCGCCAACGCGATGCTGGCCACGCGCATCTCCTTCATGAACGACATCGCCGCCCTCTGCGAGAAGGTCGGCGCCGACGTCGACTTCGTGCGCAAGGGCCTGGGGAGCGACTCGCGCATCGGCTACCCGTTCTTGTTCCCCGGCTGTGGCTACGGGGGCTCGTGCTTCCCCAAGGACATCAAGGCCCTCTACGCGACCGCCCGCGACCACGGCCTCGACTTCGAGCTCCTGCGCGCGGTGGACCGCATCAACGAGCGGCAGAAGAAGCTCCTCGTGCAGAAGGCCGTGAAGCACTACGGCGACCTGTCGGGCAAGCGCTTCGCCGTGTGGGGGCTGTCGTTCAAGCCGAAGACCGACGACATGCGCGAGGCGCCCTCCATCGAGGTCATCGAGGGGCTGCTCGGCAAGGGCGCCAGCGTCACCGCCTTCGACCCCGTGGCCACCGACGCCGCCCGGCGGGTGCTCTCAGGCCGCGTCACCTTCGCGCCGCACCTCTACGACGCGCTCGAGGGCGCCGACGGGCTCTTCGTGGTGACGGAGTGGAACGAGTTTCGCCACCCCGACTGGGCGCGCGTGAAGGGGCTCCTCAAGCAGCCGGTGGTGTTCGACGGCCGCAACGTCTACGCGCCGAAGAAGCTGCGGGAGCTGGGCTTCACCTACTACGGGGTGGGGCGACGGTAGGGCGCGGCGAGCGGGTGACGCACGCGCAGCCTGGGGAAGCGCGCGAAGTCGCGGTCGGCGGTGATGAGCGTCGCGTCGAGCTCCAGGGCCAGCGCCGCGAGGTAGACGTCGCTGACCAGGTTGCCCGTCGCCCCGGTCGCCCGGCACAGCCGCTCGACGAGGCCCCAGTGCTGCGGCCCAGGCTCGCCCAGCAGGTACGCCGGCGCGTCGCGCACGTCGTCGATGAAGCGCAGCACGTCGTCGAGCGGCGTCGGCGTCTTGAACACCCGGCTGCTCGTGGCGATCCGCACGACCGCGGCGAGGGTGGCGCTGCAGGCCAGCACCGGCTCATCGCCGCCGAGCGCCGCCTCGAGCCAGTCGCGCCAGGCGGCGTGATCCGGCGTGTCCTCCCGCAGGGCGTAGAGCAGCGGGTTGACGTCAAGGAGCAGCATCGGCGTCCAGCAGGTCGAGGAGCGCCGAGGTGTCGGAGAGCTCGACGCCGGGCCGCAGGCCGTCGCCCCGGAAGGTGTGCAGCCGGCGCTTGCGGGGCACGCGCGCCGGGCGGGTGAGGCGCTCTCGCAGCGCCTCCTCGATGAGCGCCGTCAGGGACGTGCCCCGCTCGGCCGCCAGCTTCTTGGCCCGCCGCATCAGGGCGTCGTCGAGGTCCAGGGTCGTTCTCATGCAGATGAGCAGATTCGACGATGCAGAAATCTGTCAAGCCCCTCCCCTGGTGACCCGGGGGCTTCACCCACCCCGGGGTGGGGCGGCGAGCGGGTCCTCCGCCAGCTCAAAGGCTTCCGCCAGCCGCTCGTAAGGCGTCAGGGCCCGCAGCCGCGCCAGCTCCGCCGCCCGCGCCCCGTCGGAGGAACGGCTCGGGCGGTCGTGCAGGCGGGCGAGGGCGTCGAGCTGCTCGCTGTCGGGCTCGAGGAGGGGATCGTCAATGCGCATGGGCGTGCGGGAAGGGTACAGGAAGACTGCCGTAGATGTCCCGGTGGCGACGGACACGGGGGCCTGGCTGGAGTCTTCGGCCCAGGTGCTCTCAAGGGCTGCTCGAGCCGGGCTGAGTGCCTTCAAGAGCACCTGGCGCCCCCTCCGGCTCGCCGGGCTTTCGGCTCCCGCTCGGCCCGGAGGAGATCTAGAACCTCGCCCCGTGAGCTCCTCCCCCAAGCGACCGAAGGGCGTCCCCACCAAGGCCTGGTGGGACGCTGGCGACCAGGAGTGGGTGCTGGGCCCGAAGGTCGAGGGCAAGCTCCACGGCGACGTCACCTTCTGGCGGCCCGACGGCACGAAGTGCAACGTCTGCCACCTCGTGGCCGGCGTGCCCCACGGGCCCTTCAAGCGCTTCCACGAGACGGGCGAGGTGAGCCAGGCGGGCACCTACGAGCAGGGCGAGCTCCACGGCACGCGCACCTGGTTCGCCACCGACGGGCAGACGACCGAGACGACCCGCCCGCCCGGCGTCAGCGAGCAGGTCTGGCGCAGCGAGATGGACTACGAGCACGGCAAGGTCGTCGGCGTGCGCCACTTCGACCGCGAGGGCCGCCGCGTGCTGCCCTCCACCGGCGAGCCCTACCCCGAGCGCCCCGCCGAGGTGGACCCGGCCGCCGAGTACGTCGAGCCGAAGGACGAGTGGCACCACGGCGCCGCCGACGGCGACACCCAAGCCAAGGTCGGCCGCTGGCGCCGCTGGGACCGCGCCGGCCGCCTCAAGGAAGACGCCCACTACGCCGACGACGAGCGCCACGGCCGCGCGCTCGTGTTCGTGCTCGACGACTCGCGCTTCGACGACGCCCACGCCCACACGGAGGTCGGCGAGTTCGACGAGGGCCGCCGCGTCGGCGCCTGGGAGCTGCACGACAGCGACGGCAAGGTGCTCGCCCGCTGGGACTACGGCGACACCACCGGCCTCGAGGCCGGGCAGCTCGTCGCCTACGCCAACACCGCCGACGTCGCCGCCCTCGAGGCCCACGCGGGCGACTGCGAGGCCCGCCGCGCCTTCGTCGAGGCCCTCGTCACCCGCGGCCGCCTCGCCGGCGTCACCCGCGACGTCGCGCCCTTCGTCGCGCTGCTGCGCCGCCTCGCCCGCCCGGTGAAGCCCGAGCTCGCCGAGCAGCTCGCCGGCGACCTCGACCGGCCCACCAACTGGCTCGGCTACGAGCTCATCGAAGGGGCGCACCCGGCCCTGGTGCTCAACGCCATCGCCGTCGCCCTCGACCAGGCCTTCCAGAGCCGCGCCGCCCTCGACTTCACCAACGCCGCCATGCTGTTGGACCCCGCGCGGGCCAGCTTCCTCTTCACCCGCGCGCTCGTCCTCATCAGCCTGGGGCTCCACGAGCAGGCCGAGCGCGACGCCAACGAGCTCGCCGCCGAGGCCCCCGACCGCGCTGAGTTCCTCCTCGCGTACCTGCGCGGGCTCTTCCCCGCCTGGGGCTTCGTGCCTGCGACCGAGGCGCCGGTGTGCGCCTTCGAGGACCTCCCCGCGGCCCCCGTGCGCGACGTCGACGACCTCGCGCTGCTGCAGCAGAAGTACGCCACGCGGCTGGTGACGCTGCGCGAGGCGCTGCTGACGAAGCTGCAGCCCGAGGCGCCCGGCCTGCCGCCCGACGTGCGCCACCTGCTCCCCGACGGGCCGGTGGAGCTCGAGGCCGGTGAGCTCGAGGTGCCCGACGACGACGGCGACGCGCAGACGGTGGAGTACGACGAGGCGCTAGCGCTCGGCGACGGCGACGTGCCCACGCTCCTGCGCCTGGCCCGCGCCGACTGGACCGCGCTCACCTGGCTGTGCTGGGCCGCCGGCCTCGACGCCGTGGGGCCCATCACCGCCGTCGCGCCGCCGGCCGACTTCGGCAAGGCCGCCGGCATGTCGCAGCAGCGGCTGTGGCGCGCGAGAGACCAGCGCGCCTTCGGCGGCCGCAACGCCCGCACCCACGGCGTGCCCAGCTTCGAGTGGGAAGACGCCGACGTCGGCGAGCTGCCCCCGCCCGTCGCCGGCATCGCCGAGCAGCAGTACGCCGAGATGCAGGCGCTGTTCTACTGGCTCACCGACGAGTCGCTGAAGTCGCCGTGGCAGGACAACCTGCGTGGGAGCTGAATCGATGAGCACCGTGACCCTCGCCCCGCATCTGCTCCGCGCCCTGGAGGTCATGTCGAAGGACATGGCCGTCGAGCCCGGCGCCCTCGTCAACCAGGCCGTCTTCGCGTGGCTGCGCATCAACGGGTACGTGCTGCCCGGCGCGCTGAGCGTCGCGCCGCAGGTGGCGCCGGCGGTCGCGCCCGTCGCTTTGCCGCGGGGGCTGGAGGCGGCGGCCGGCGCCGCGAGCGTGGGCGCCGAGGCTGGCGCGTCGTCCGTAGGGAGCGCGCGGGGCTCGGCCGCGGGCGTCGAGGCTGATGCGTCGGAGGCGTCGCACGTCGCGAGCGCG
>CAYUZK010000174.1:0-13110 GCA_964449625.1 uncultured Archangium sp. | reverse complement strand
ATGGCCGACATCAACGCCGCGTTCCCGTCAGCCACCGTCTTCGCGAGGGCCGTGAGGGCCACCCGCGTAGCCTCGATGGACGCCTCGAGCCGATCGAAGCGCGCGTTTGTCTCCACGCGGAACTCGGCCAGGTCCTCGGCCAGGTCCCCCACGTGGTTCGTGAGCTGGTGCACGTCGTTGGTGAGGACCTCCACCCTGATCGTGACCTTCTCGAGCGCTTGCTTCACGGTGTTCAGCTCCGTCTTCGTCGCGTACTCCGTCGACTCCTCCATGCGACCTCCCGCAGGGTAGTGGAACCCGGCTTCAGCGCGCCAGTGCAGGGGCTGCGCCAGCGAAGCGCGCTCGGACCTGGGCGCCCAGGAGTCCGGCGGCGGAGCCGGTGCAGCGATACCGCAGCGCCCTGCCGCGGGCTGAGAGCCGCGAAGCCGGAAAGTGGACCTCGGCGCCCTGCCCCGTAACGTCCCTGTCGCGCGCTGAAGCGCCCCCCACAGGAGCCTCCGTGATCCAGCAGCCCGAGCAGCGCCAGCAGCCCCGCCTCCACCTCCAGGGCACGCCGGTGTCGGTCGTCGATGTCGAGAGCGGCGTGGAGTTCACCGCCGACGGCATGAACCTCTCGGGCAAGGGCCTCATGTTCCACGCCTCGCTCGAGCCGGTGGTCGGCGCCGACATGCAGGTGACGCTCGAGAGCGACGAGGCGAAGGCGCTGCGGGCGAGCATCCGGGTGGTGCGCGTCGCGGCCCACCCCGAGGGCGGCTACGAGGTCGCCGGGCGAATCACCCGCGTGCACTGACGCGGCTGCTACAACGCGAGGCATGAACCAGCGGCCCTGGAGTCGCGAGCCTCGCGGCGGTCCCTTCGACGTCCTCGTCATCGGCTCCGGCATGGGCGGCATGACCTGCGCCGCGCTCCTGGCGAAGACGGGCAAGCGCGTGCTGGTGCTCGAGCAGCACTACGTGCCGGGCGGCTTCACCCACACCTTCTCGCGCAAGGGCTACACATGGGACGTCGGCGTGCACGCCGTGGGCGAGGTGACGACGAAGAGCCTCCCGGGCCGGCTGCTCCACGCGCTGACCGACGGCACCCTCGAGTGGGCCTCCCTGGGGCCGGCGTACGATCAGTTCCACTTCCCCGGCGACTTCCACGTCGACTTCCCCGACTCGCCCAGGCAGTTCCGCGAGAACCTCGTCGCCGCCTTCCCGGGCGAGGCCGACGGCATCGACCGCTACCTGACGCGCTGCAAGCAGGTCGCCCGCGACATGCAGGGCTTCCTCCTGGGCCGCATGCTCCCGCGCTCGACCGACTGGCTCTCCGAGGCCGTGCTGGCGCGCGCCGCGAGGCCCTCGCTCGAGCACACCACCGCGCAGGTCGTCGCCGGCTTCACGAAGGACCCGAAGCTCCAGGCGCTCCTCACCGCGCAGTGGGGCTACTACGGCTCCCCGCCCGACCGCTCCGCCTTCGCCATGCACGCGCTGGTGGTGAAGCACTTCCTCCACGGCGGCTATTACCCCGTCGGCGGCTCGGCCCGCATCGCGCAGACGCTGCTGGCCACGGTCGAGCGAGCCGGAGGCTGGACGCGCACCCGGGCCGACGTGCAGCAGCTCCTCGTCGAGGCAGGCCGCGTGGTGGGCGTGCGCCTGCGCAGCGGCGAGGAACTCCGCGCGCCCGTCGTGGTGAGCGCCATCGGCGTGGTGCCCACGGTGGAGCGCCTGCTCCCCGAGGCGCAGCGGCGCGAGGCCTGGGCGGAGTCGGTGGTGGACCTCTCGCCCGCGCCCGCGCACGTGTGCCTCAACGTCGGCTTCAAGGGCGACATCCGCGCCGCGGGCGCCACCTCGGCGAACCAGTGGTACTACGAGACCTGGTCGCACGACGCCGACGCCTGGCCGGTGTCACCTGAGGGCGAGCTCCAGCGCTGCGCGGTGCTCTACGTGAGCTTCCCCTCGCTCAAGGACCCGGCGCTCGCCGCGCGGCCCGACACGAAGCACACCGCCGAGCTCGTCACCTTCGTGCGCTACGAAGACTTCGCGCGGTGGCGGGAGGCCCGCTGGCGCCGCCGCGGCCCCGACTACGAGCAGCTCAAGGCCGCGATGTCGAAGGTGCTCCTCGAGCAGCTCCTCGAGCGCCTGCCCGGCCTTGGGCCGATGGTGGACTTCGCCGAGCTCTCCACGCCCCTGTCTACGGAGCACTTCGTGCGGCCGTGGAAGGGCTCCATCTACGGGCTCGAGCCGACGCCGCGGCGCTTTGCCAACCGCTGGCTGCGGCCGCGCGCGCCCATCGCCGGCCTCTTCTTCGCCGGCGCCGACATGACCTCGGTGGGCGTGGTGGGCGCGATGATGGGCGGCGTGCTGGGCGCCGCGGCCGTGGCGCCCGTCGACGTCGGTCGCTTCGTGGCCCGGCACGGCCGCGCGCGCGCTGACGCCTGACTCAGCGCCGCAGCGCCGACGCGAGCGCCGCGGCGAAGGCCCGCGCCACCTCGCGCTGCCCGCGCGCGTTCAGGTGCCCACCATCGTCGCTCAGCTCGGGCCGCAGGCAGGGGATCTCCTTGCCATCGACCACGTCGACGCAGCGCCCGGGCCCGGAGCCCGCCTGTGCCTCCGCGAGGTCGAAGAGCGGCTCGCCCTTGACCGCCGCGCGGAGCCGCTCGTTGTAGGCGTGGCGCGCCAGGTTGAACTTGCGGCCCCAGCGCCCCTTGCCCAGCAGGTCCTTGAGCACGGCCTTGAGGCCCGTCTGCACGATGGTGAGCGGCGCCGTCACGTGCAGCACGGTGAGCCCGGGGAACTTCTCGCGCAGGGCCGCCACCTCGCGCTGGTACTCGGCCAGCAACAGCACGGGGTCGCGGGGTTGATCGAAGTCGACGTAGCAGAGCTTCATGGCCGCCACCTGCGCGAGCGGCCCCAGCGTCGTCACGAGGGCGCCGAAGTCCTTCACCTTGCGCGAGGGGTCCTCGTTCTCGCCGATGGCGTCGTGCACCAGGCCCGGCTCCCCCAGGAGCGCCGCGTCGCGGCCCTGCACCACCCGCAGCGCCACGCCCTCTTCCTTCGCCAGCGCGGCCAGGCCCGCCAGGAGGTTCTCGCCCACCGACTGGTGGCCGAACACCACCCTCGAGCGCGCGAGGAGCTCGAGGTCGTCCTTGAGTGACGGTGTCGAGGTCATCGCCAGGCCCAGGAGCGCCGGCAGCAGGCTCACGGCAGCAGCTCACTCCACAGCAGCAGGTCGCCGCGGCCCAGGTACGTCTTGTCGGCGAAGGCGGCGTAGAAGTCTTCGAAGACGGCCTCGAAGTCGGGGTAGCGGCTGTCTTTTCGGTCCTGCGTCATCTTGTCGAAGATGGGGTCGAGCTTGGCGGGCACCTCGGAGTTGATCTCGCTCGGCAGCGGGCTGCGGCGGCCGGGGAGCTGCCCGGTGAGCATCTCGTAGAGGAGGATGCCCAGGCCGTAGACGTCGCTGGAGGGGCCGGCGTCCTTCGTGCGGGCCATGAGCTCGGGGCTCATGTACGCCATGCCGCCGGTGCCCACGAAGACCTGGGGCATGCCCTTGCTCTGGTCCACCTCGATGACGCGCGAGAGGCCGAAGTCGCCCAGCTTCGCGTTGCCGAAGCCGTCGAAGAGCACGTTCTCGGGCTTGATGTTGTGGTGCGTGAGCCCCTGCTGGTGCGCCGCCCTGAGGCCATACGCGAGCTGGAGGAAGTAGCGCACCGCGAAGGCCACGGGGATGCCCTTGCCCCCCGCGTTGTCGAGCTTCTCGCGCAGGCTGCCGCGGGCCAGCTCCATCACGAAGTAGGGCCGCGCGACGTCGGTGTTCTGGTCGAGCACCTGCACCACGCCGGGGTGCCGCACCTGCGCCTGGGCGCACAGCTCGCGCTTGAGGCGCTTGATCACCTCGCCGCGCTGGAGGAACGAGAAGTAGCCGAAGATGTCCTTGAGCTCCTTCACGCACACGTCGAGGCTCAGCGCGTTGTGCTTGCCCTTGAAGACGGTGCCTAAGGGGCCCGAGCCGAGCTGCTCGGCCTTCTGGTAGCGCAGGTCGAGGTCCTGGCCGCCCTTGCTGCTGCCGCTCGAGATGCTCGAGGGGCTCGACACCGTGGTCAGCGGCAGGGGCGCCGGGGGCGGCGAACCGTAGCCGCCGCGGGAGTCGGGCGCGGTGACGTGGGGCATCGACGAGACGTCGTCTTGCGGCGGCTTACGGCCACGGGGCGGCTGGGGCATGGGCGCGGGCTCCATGAGGAGGTCGGTTGCGGGCGGGGCAGGCGGAGGTGGAGGCGGCGGCGGGAGCGGCGGGATGGAGTCGTCCTCCACCGGGGGCGGCGGCGGGCTGGCGTCGAGCTGGTCGGCGAAGAAGTCGCCGATCTCACCCGAGAAGCGGTCCACCTCGCTGCCCTCCACCACCTGCTCGCCCTGGTCGGTCAGCTTGAGCTGCGCCTCCCGGTCCATGGCGATGTAGTGGTACTTGCGCAGGAAGAAGAAGTAGCTGTCGAAGTCGAGCGAGACCTGGGTCTCGAGCGAGGTCTTCACGTCGGCGAGCTTGTTGGAGCGCCCAAGGCGGATGTTCTCCTTGATGCTCTTCAAGATGAAGAGCGCGTCTCCGCTCACCTTGTCGCGCGTCTGGGCTGACATGGTGTCATCGGCGGCCGAAGAGGCCGCGGTGCTCCTTTCACTTGAGGCGCAACAGCTGCTTCACGGTGTCCATCACCTCGGCGAAGCGCACGGGCTTCTTGAGGAAGACGTCGACCCCCAGCTTGAGGGCCTTGTCACGAGCGTCGGTGCCGCCGGCCGAGATGGCCACCACGGGAATGGGGGCCAGCGCCGGCGTGGCGCGGATGCGCTCCACGAGCTGGAAGCCGTCGAGCACCGGCATGTAGAGGTCGGTCATCACCAGCGCGAAGGCGGTGTCCTGCATCATGGCCAGGGCGGCGTGCCCGTCGGCGGCGAAGTGCACCTCGAGCGTGGCGCCGTTCTTGAACTCGCTCGCGGCCAGCTTCTTGAGCACGTAGCTGTACATCTCGATGATGTGCGGGTTGTCCTCGACGATGAGCACGCGCACGGGCCCCGGCTCGGCGGGGGCAGACGGCGGTGGTGGGGTCTGCTCCGTGCTCACCCGCTGGCTCCCTCGTCGCGCCCCTCGTCGGCGCCCGCCAATGAGGTCGAGGGTTTATTCCTTTCCGGGCCCCACGAAAAGATTGTTCTCGAACGGTTCGCCGATGGTGGCGGGGTTCCCAAAGGCGCCCAAATGTGCCGCGCGCCCGCGTTGACCCGGGCCGCGCGCCCGCGTTGAAGGCCGCCGCCATGAGCACCAACTTCCACGACTACCCGAACCTGACCAACCCCGAGTGCGCGTGGACGCCGCTGCGCGAGTGGGGCGGGCTGCCCAACGTGAAGTGGTGCGAAGAGACGCTGTGCAGCCTCATCGCCGAGCCGGCCAACACCTGGAGCAACCTGGCGTACCTGCTGGTGGCCGTGGGGCTCTGGTACGCGAACCGCGGCGAGAGCAACCGCATGCTGCGCTTCTGGGCGCCCACCGCGGCCTGCGTGGGCCTCACCTCGCTCGTCTACCACGCGTCGGTGGCCTTCGTGACGCAGGTGCTCGACTTCTGGGGCATGTACTTCTTCTTCGGGCTCGTGCTGCTGCTCAACCTCCTGCGCCTGGGCAAGCTGGCTGCCGCGACCTTCTTCCGCACCCTCTTCATCACCATCTTCGCCATGACCGCGGTGACGGTGGTGGTGGCGAAGGTGGGCCTGCCGGTGCAGGGCATCATCCTGCTGATGATCGCCCTGACGCTCGCCACGGAGATCTGGGCGACGGTGGCGTCGACGACGCCGGTCAAGCACCGAGCCCTGGCGGTGTGCCTGGTCTTCATTGCCGCGGCTGCCGCCTTCTCGGGCGCCGACGCCTCGCGGGCCTGGTGCAACCCGGCCGACCACGTCTTCCAGGGCCACGCCATCTGGCACGTGCTGGGCTCGGTGGCCGTGGCCTTCGCGCACGTGCACTACCGGCAGTTCGCCGGCCTCTTCCGCTGATCCGCCGGCCGGCGCCGCAATCAGAGGAATTCGTTGACGATTCATGGTGATGCTCCTACGAAGCGCGCGCCATGTCGGAGCCCTTGTTCACCGCGGACGAGCAGCAACAGTTCGACGCGGGCATCGCGGAGCTGCTGTCGCACTACCCTCCTGATCGCAAGAGCGCGGCGATGCTGCCGGCGCTGCGGCTGCTTCAGACGAAGAAGCGGTGGCTGCCGCCCGAGGGCATGCAGCAGGTCGCCTCGAAGCTCGAGACGACCGTGGAGCGCGCCTACGAGGTCGCCAGCTTCTACGTGATGTTCCACACGCAGCCGCCGGGCAAGTACGTCATCGACGTCTGCACCAACCTCGCCTGCGCCCTGCGCGGGGCCGAGGGCATGCTCAAGTACATGGAAGACAAGCTCGCCACGAAGGCCGGGGCCAACGGGCAGAAGTTCTTCCTGCGCGAGACCGAGTGCCTGGCCTCCTGCGGCACCGCGCCGTGCCTGCAGGTGAACGAGGACCACCACGAGAGCCTCACCAAGGCGAAGCTCGACGCCCTGCTGGAGAAGCTGACATGAGCGTGCTCGCCGAGAAGGTCATCACCCGCGACTGGTTCAAGGGGCCGAACCACACGCTGGCGGGCTACCAGAAGAACGGCGGCTACGCGCAGCTCAAGAAGGCGCTCACGCTGGCGCCCGCGGCCATCACCGACGAGGTGAAGAGGTCGGGCCTGCGCGGCCGCGGCGGCGCCGGCTTCCCCACGGGGCTCAAGTGGAGCTTCGTGCCGTCGCTCGAGAAGAACCAGAAGCCCCGCTACCTCGCCATCAACGCCGACGAGTCGGAGCCGGGCACCGCGAAGGACCGCTTCATCCTCGAGAACGACCCGCACCTGCTGCTCGAGGGCATCGGCATCGCCTGCTACGCGCTGGGCGCGCACACCTGCTACATCTACTCGCGCGGCGAGTTCAAGCACCCGTCGGCGGTGCTCGATCAGGCCATCGCCGAGGCCTACGCCGCGGGCATCTTCGGCAAGAAGCTCCTGGGCTCCGACTTCGAGCTCAACGTGTACCAGGTGCGCGGCGCCGGCGCGTACATCTGCGGCGAAGAGACGGCGCTGCTCGAGTCGCTCGAGGGCAAGAAGGGCTGGCCGCGGCTCAAGCCGCCCTTCCCCGCCGTCGTCGGCCTCTTCGGCTCGCCCACGGTGGTCAACAACGTCGAGACCATCGCCTCGCTGCCGCGCATCTTCGAGAAGGGCGCCGAGTGGTTCATGAAGCTGGGCGCCGGCAAGTCGGGCGGCACGCGCCTGGTCACCCTGTCGGGCGCGGTGAACCGGCCGGGCACCTACGAGGTGGCCATGGACACCTCGCTGCGCGAGCTCATCTACGATCAGGAATACGGCCAGGGGCTCCCCGAGGGGCGCACGGTGAAGGCCTGCATTCCCGGCGGCTCGTCGGCGCCGGTGCTGACTGGCGACGAACTCGACGTGAAGCTGGAGTTCGACGCCTTCAAGCCGCTGCAGTCGATGGCCGGCTCCGGCGGCGTGATGGTGATGGACGACACGGCCTGCATGGTGCGCTGCCTCTGGCGCGTGGCGCGCTTCTACGCCGAAGAGAGCTGCGGCCAGTGTACGCCCTGCCGCGAGGGCCAGCCGTGGATGACGCGCCTCATCCGCAAGATCGAGGAGGGCCGCGGCGAGCCCGAGGACCTCGAGACGCTCTCCCAGGTGGCCCAGGCCATCGCCCCGTGGCCGCCCATCGGCCTGGGCAACACCATCTGCGCGCTCGGTGACGCCGGGGCGCTGCCGGTGCAGAGCTTCGTGCAGAAGTACCGCCAGGAGTTCGAGGCGCACATCGCGCAGAAGCGCTGCCCGCATGGCGACACGCCGTGGGGCGTGTTCGGGGAGTTCAAGTGAACGCCGAGACGATTCTCTTCTGGCTCTTCTCCGTGGGCACGCTGGGGTCCGCCGCGGCGGTCATCTTCACGCGCAACCCGGTGGGCAGCGCCATGTCGCTGGTGGCGAGCTTCTTCTTCCTCTCGGGCATCTACGTGCTGCTCTGGGCGCACACCATCGCCGCGCTGCAGGTGCTGGTCTACGCGGGCGCCATCATGGTGCTCTTCCTCTTCGTCATCATGCTCCTGTCGCTCTCTGATGCGGGGCCGGTGCTGACCTTCACGCCCTCGCGCGTGGCCGGCGGCGCGGCGGTGGTGGGGGTCTTCGTGGCGCTCAGCGCGGTGTTCCGGCAGCTCCCGGCCGACAGCCAGCTCGGGTGGACGGGCGACGCCGCGCGGCTCAAGTCCTTCGGCACCATCCAGCACCTGGGCGAGGTGATGTACACGCAGTGGCTCTTCCCGTTCGAGGCGGTGTCGCTGCTGCTGCTGGTCGCGATCCTGGGCGCCGTCGTGGTCGCCAAGCCGCGCATCTGAAGAGAGCGAGCGGAGGGGACGATGATCGAAACGGTTCCGACGGCCAACTACCTCATGCTCGCGGCGGCGCTGTTCTGCCTGGGCATGCTCGGCGTGCTCATTCGCCGCAACGCGCTGGTGGTGTTCATGAGCATCGAGCTGATGCTCAACGCCGCCAACCTGACCTTCCTCGCCTTCGCGCGCGCGCGCGGTGACGACCTGGGCCACCTGAGCGCCTTCTTCATCATCGCGGTCGCCGCGGCGGAAGCGGCGGTGGGGCTCGCCATTGTCATCTCGGTGTTCCGTGCCCGGGGCACGGTGAACATCGAGGAAATCCAGTCGATGAAGCACTGATCGGGGAAACCTCCGTCGTGGAAAAACTCCAGCTCTTCTTCCAGACCGCTCCGGTGGACCCCGCGCAGGCGGGCCACGCGCTGTGGCTCATCATCGCGCTGCCGCTGCTGGGCGCCTTCGTCTCGGGCGTCTTCGGCAAGATCATCGGCCGGCAGAACACGCACCTGGTGGCCGTGGGCGCGGTGGCGGGCAGCTTCCTGCT
The DNA here is from genome assembly GCA_964449625.1 of uncultured Archangium sp. Taxonomy (GTDB): domain Bacteria; phylum Myxococcota; class Myxococcia; order Myxococcales; family Myxococcaceae; genus Archangium_A. Next base: position 4,161 of record CAYUZK010000174.1, on the reverse strand, counting down.
CTCGCTGCTCGTGTTCTGGACCATCAACGACTACCGGGCGGCCGCGCCCTCGGGCTTCGGGCCCATTCCCTACGCGGTGGGGGCCGACTTCGGCACCTGGTTCCAGGCCGGCAGCTTCCGCGTGAACTTCGGCCTGATGGCCGACCACCTCTCGGGCACCATGCTGCTGGTCATCACCGGCGTGGGCCTGCTCATCCACGTGTACTCGATGGGGTACATGAGCCACGACAAGGGGTACTGGCGCTTCTTCGCGTACCTGAACCTCTTCGTCGCCGCGATGCTGACGCTGGTGCTGGCCGACTCGCTCCCCCTGCTCTTCGTGGGCTGGGAAGGCGTGGGCATGTGCAGCTACCTGCTCATCGGCTTCTGGTACGACGACCCGCAGAAGGCTTACGCCGGGCGCAAGGCCTTCATCACCAACCGCATCGGTGACTTCGGCTTCCTCGTGGCGAGCTTCCTCGTGGTGCTGATGGTCGAGAGCATCGTGGCGCTGCCGGCCGACAAGCTGGGCCGGGCCGGCCAGCTCGGCACCTCAGTGTCGTCGCGCTACCAGGCCAACGTGCAGGCCAGCGGGCCGCTGGCCTTCTCGACGCTCGAAGAGACGGCGCGCGCGCTGCCCAACCTGCTCGACCAGGCCATCGAGACCGGGCCCCTGGCGGGCACGACCTACGGGGTGGCGCTGACCATCACCCTGCTGCTGTTCCTCCTCGGCGCGGCGGGCAAGTCGGCGCAGATCCCCCTCTACGTGTGGCTGCCCGACGCCATGGCCGGCCCCACGCCGGTCTCCGCCCTCATCCACGCGGCCACCATGGTGACCTCGGGCATCTACCTCTTCTGCCGCGTGAGCTACCTCGTGGTGCTCTCGCCGACGGCGATGATCACCATCGCGCTCATCGGCGGCACCACGGCCCTGGTGGCGGCGCTCATCGCCTTCACGCAGACGGGCATCAAGAAGGTGCTCGCCTACTCGACGGTGTCGCAGCTGGGGCTCATGTTCCTGGGCATCGGGGTGGGCGCCTTCTGGGCGGCCTTCCTGCACGTGGTGACGCACGCCTTCTTCAAGGCCTGCCTCTTCCTCGGCGCCGGCAGCGTGATGCACGGCAACGGCGACGAAGAGGACATCACCAAGCTGGGCGGGCTCCGCAAGGAGATGCCGGTGACCTGGGCGACCTTCTTCGTCTCGACGCTGGCCATCACCGGCATCGTGCCGCTCTCGGGCTTCTTCTCGAAGGACGCCATTCTCCACCTGGCGCACACCAACCACATCGAGGGCTACCAGGGGCTGCAGACGCTGGCCTGGCTGCTGGGCCTGGCCACGGCGGCGGCGACGGCCTTCTACATGATGCGCGCCTACTTCCTCACCTTCGAGGGCGAGCGGAGCCCCGAGGCGAAGCTGCCCCACGCGCACGAGTCGGCGGCGTCGATGACGGGCCCGCTGGTGGTGCTGGCGGTGCTGGCGGTGGTGGCCCTGGTGCACGGCCTGCCGCTGATGACCATCACCCGCGGCGGCGTCACCGTCACGCAGACGCTCATGGAGAACTTCCTCGACCCCGTCTTCCGCACCACCAACGAGCTGGTGGCGCAGAAGGGCTTCCTCAAGGTGACCCCCGAGGTGGGCGCGCCGTGGGGCGCCTGGGTGCAGGCGTGGCTCATCGCCATCAGCTCCGGTGGCCTGGCCTTCTTCCTCTACCGGCGCTTCCTGCCGGCGAAGGGCGAGCTGCCGCAGGCCCTCGAGCCGCTGCGCCGGTTCTCGTTCAACAAGTTCTACGTCGACGAGCTCTACGAGGCCGTCATCATTCGCCCGCTCACCGTCTTCTCGCGGCTGCTGCACCGGGTCGTCGACGCGATGCTCATCGACAGCGCGGCGGTGCACGGCTCGGCCTGGGTGACGGCGCGCACCGGCGCGGTGCTGCGCTACCTGCAGACGGGTGACGCCCAGGTGTACGCCGCGGTGATGGCGCTCGCCGTCGGCGGCGGGCTGGTGTGGGTCATCATGAAGGTGATGCCGTGAACTCCATCTACGACTCGCGCATCTTGAACCTGGTCATCTTCTTCCCCCTCGCGGTGGCGGCCCTGGTGGCCTTCCTGCCGAAGGGCGAGAAGGGGCAGGCCCGCAGCATCACGCTGGCGGGCATGCTGGGGAGCCTGGCCACGGCGGCCTGGGCCTGGAGCCGCTTCGAGGTGCGCTCGCCGGTGGAGTTCCAGCTCGAGTACCGGCTGGCGTGGCTCACCGACGTGGGCGTCAGCTACCACGTGGGCGTGGACGGGCTGAGCGTGGCGCTGGTGCTGCTGACGGGCATCCTGGGGCCGCTGGTGGTGCTGGCCTCGTGGACCTTCGTGCAGGAGCGCGTGAAGGAGTTCCACATCGCGCTGCTGGTGCTGCAGACGGCCACCTACGGCGCCTTCTGCGCCATCGACACCCTGCTCTTCTTCATGTTCTTCGAGGCCGTGCTCATCCCCATGTACCTCCTCATCGGGGTGTGGGGCTCGGAGGAGCGGCAGAAGGCGGCGATCAAGTTCTTCCTCTACACCATGGTCGGCTCGGTGCTGATGCTGGTGGCGCTGCTGGCGGTGTACTTCATCGCCGCCCCGGCCGGCGCGCGCAGCTTCGACTACGCCACGCTCTACAACGGGCTGCTCGCCGGCTCGCGGGAGCTGGCGGCGTACCTCCAGGCGAACCCCGACGGTGACGGGGCGGGGCTCTCGCCGCTGGCCCTCTCGCTCTTCACGTACGGGCCGTACATGTTCCTGGCGTTCGCGCTCGCGTTCGCCATCAAGGTGCCGATGTTCCCGCTCCACACCTGGCTGCCCGACGCGCACGTGCAGGCGCCGGTGGCGGGCTCGATGGTGCTGGCCGGCGTGATGCTCAAGCTGGGCACCTACGGCTTCTGGCGCTTCGCGGTGCCGCTCTTCCCGGTGGCGGCGCGGCAGTACCAGCTCTTCTTCGCCACGCTGGCGCTCATCGGCATCGTCTACGGCGCGCTCATGTGCCTGGCCCAGCGCGACATCAAGAAGCTCATCGCCTACTCGTCGGTGAGCCACCTGGGCTACTGCATGCTGGGCATCATGGCCTTCACGGCCGAGGGCGCCACGGGCAGCGCCTACCAGATGCTCAACCACGGTGTGTCCACGGGCGCGCTCTTCATGCTCTTCGGCTTCCTCTACGAGCGCCGCCACGCGCGCCTCATGAGCGACTACGGCGGCATCGCGAAGGTGATGCCGGCCTTCGCGGCCTTCTTCCTCATCGTCACCTTCTCGAGCATCGCGGTGCCGGGCACCAACGGCTTCGTGGGCGAGTTCCTGGTGCTGCTGGGCACCTTCAAGTCGAACCTGCCGCTGGCCTTCGGCGTCATCGCCACCACCTGCGTCATCCTCGGCGCCGCCTACATGCTGTGGATGGTGCAGAAGGTCTTCTTCGGCCAGGTGACGCACCAGGAGAACCTGGGGCTTCAGGACCTCTCGGTGCGCGAGGTGGTGGCGGCGGTGCCCTTCCTGGTGCTCATCCTCGTAATGGGCCTGCGGCCGCAGCCGGTGCTCGACGTGCTCAACACCAGCACCGAGCGCTACCTCGCCCGGGCGCAGTACGCCGCGGGCCTCGGCGTCGCCGACGACTCGAAGGTGCGGGTGCGGGTGCGGCAGCTGCCCGCGGTGCAGGTCGCCCAGGCGCAGCCGGCGATGATGCAGGGCCCCGACCTGGTCGGCGCCGCCCGGGCCCGCAAGCTGGACGCCGACGGGCGCGGGCTCCGACGAATCCAGCCGGTGCAGCCGTCGCTGCAGCCCGAGTGAACGGCTCCCCAAGGGTGACCACGTGAACATCCCCACGCTGACCTTCAGTGACCTCCAGCCGGTGCTCCCGGCCGCCACCCTCGTGGTGGCCGCCGTGGTGCTCATGCTCTCGGAGGTCTTCCTCACCTCGGCCCACCGCACGTACCAGGCGCTGCTGGCGGCGCTGGCGACGGTGGTGGCGGGCGCCATCGCCATGTCGAACGCCTTCGAGCCCGCGCGCGCGGTGCTCCAGGGCTTCGCGGTGCTCGACCCGTTCTCGAGCTGGCTGACGGTGCTGGTGTGCCTGGGCACGGGGCTGGCGGTGCTGCTCTCGGCGGGGTTCCTCAAGCACCGCAACGCCGAGCGCGGTGAGTTCTACGCCCTGCTGCTCTTCGC
>CAYUZK010000173.1:0-13151 GCA_964449625.1 uncultured Archangium sp. | reverse complement strand
GCCGGCCGGGCCGCCAGCTGCCTCGGCGGCGGCGCCGTCGCCCTTCGACTTCGGTGGCCCGCCGGCCGGGTCGCCTCCTGCCTCGGCGCCAGCGCCGTCTCCCTTCGACTTCGGCGGCCCGCCGGCCGGGGCTGCGCCCGCCTCTGCACCGTCTGCGTTCGACTTCGGCACCCCGGCGCCGAGCGCGCCACCGCCCGCGTCGAGCCCCGCGCGTCCGCCGGTGCTGCGGGCGCCGGCGGCGGCTCAGGCCAGCGCGCTCGACTCGCTGCTGGGCGACACGGCCCCGTCGGCGGCGAGCGGCGCGACGTGCCGCACCTGCGGCAAGGGCATCACCGATCCGTTCGACCAGGCGCTGGGGGTCTGCGACGACTGCCGCAGCAAGGTGGCCGCTGAGACGTCGGCGCCGCCGCCGTCCGACGCCTCGGTGACGGGGCCGCGGTCGGCCCCCGTCTTCCCCTCTGCGGGGACCGCGATGGGGCCCGGTGACGTGAGCCAGGTGCGCAGCGCCCAGCGCGCGGGTGGCGGCGGGCGGAACCGGGTGATCGCCCTCGCGGTCGCGGCGCTGGTGGTGGTCGCGATCGGCGTGGGGCTGCTGATCCAGCGCCCGTGGGCGACGCGTGGCCCGCAGCTGGTCACCAAGAGCGGCGGCGGCCCCGCGCGGCCGGTGGACGCCATCATCCAGCAGTGGCGCCTCAAGTACCCGGACATCAGCGAGGCGTCTGCCCGACAGCTCGTGGACGACGGCGAGGAGCTGCTGCTCAAGGACACCACCCAGAGCTACCTCGACGCCGAGGAGGCCTTTCAGCAGGCGCTCGTGCTCGAGCCGGCGAACGATCGCGCGCTGGCCGGCTGGGTGCTCTCGCTCGCCTTCGGCCGCCCGGGGCTGATCGATGAGGCCTCGGCGAAGGCCGCCGAGTCGATGATGAGCATCGCCGAGCAGCGCGGCGGCAACCCGCGCGTCTTCGTGGCGCACGCCCACTTCCTCATCGCTCGCGGCGGCAGCGCCAACGACGTCAAGGTGCTGGGCGAGCGCGGCCTCAACAGCAAGCACCCCAACGACAAGGCGCTCGCCTCGCTGGCGGTGGGGCAGACGCTGCTGACGAAGAACCCGGAGCTCGCCGACCGCAGCTTCAAGGACGCGCTGGCCATCGACCCCAAGCTCAAGCGCGCCTACTTCTTCCTGGCGCAGCTCGCCGTCACGCAGGGCCGCTACAAGGACGCCACCGACGCGCTCGAGAAGCGCCTCGAGCTCGACGCCGACCAGTGGGAGGCCGCGGAGGGCCTGGCCCGCCTCCAGGTCGACGTGGGCGAGGTGCCCCGGGCGAAGAAGGTGCTGGAGGCGGCCCTGGCCGCGGCGCCGCGGGCGGGGCGACCGCGCATCGGGCTGGCGATGCTGGCCTACCAGCACCAGGGCGACCTGGCGGGCGCAGCCGGGCAGCTCACCGCCCTCATCGACGATCCCGAGTCCACCCGCGCAGATCGCGCCGACGCCCTCGTGCACCTGGGCACCATCCAGCGGCTGCAGGGCGACGTGGCCAAGGCCGGCGAGAGCCTCGAGGCCGCGCTGGAGCTCAACGCCGACTCGGTGCCGGCCAAGCTGCAGCGCTTCCTCGTCTACCTCGAGCGCAACGTGACCTCCTCGGCGCGCCTCGAGCTCGACGGGCTCAAGGGCAAGCTGGGCGACAAGCACTTCGAGGCCACGCTGGAGGGGCGGCTCCAGCTGGCCGAGAACCGCCTCGACGACGCGATCAAGACGCTCGCGGCCACGGCCGAGGCCGATCCTCGCCGCGTCGACGCGCTCCTGCTGGGCGGCGCCGTCGCCGCGAAGGCCCGCAAGGACGGCAAGGCCTGGGAGCTGTGCCTGCGCAAGGGCCTGAGGGCCGACCCGGGGAGCCGCGCGGTGCCCTCGCTGACGCACCTCTACGTGCGCCCGGCGGACCTGCTGCGGCCGGCGGTCGGCGCCTACGCGGCCCTCGTGGCCGACCTGAGCGAGGACCCCAACCCGTCGCTGTGCGAGGGGCTCGTCGCCTGGTACTCGGAGGATCTCGCCGCGGCCGACAAGCACTTCGCCCGCGTCACCAACATCGACCCCAAGAACGCCGACGCCTACGCCTTCCGCTCGCTCATCGCGCTGCGGCGCAAAGATCTCGGCGGCGGCCTCAAGCTGGCCGCGCGGGCCGTCGAGTCGTCGCGCACGAACCCCTTAGGCTACTACGCGCAGGCGGTGGGGCAGCTGCAGGCCAACAAGCCGGACCTGGCCAAGGTGGCGGCGAGCAGCGCGCTCAAGCACGGGCCGCAGCTCCTGGGGCCGCGGGTGATCATGGGCGACGTGGACGCTGGCCGAAAGGACGTCGCGGAGGCGCGCCGGCTCCTCAACTCCGTCCTGTTGGCCGACTCGCACTACCGCGAGGCCAAGCGCGTCCTCTACAAGCACGCCCTGTGAAGGTCCTGCTCCTCGGCGGCGGGGGTCGTGAGCACGCCCTCGCCTGGAAGCTCCGGCAGAGCCCGCTGCTGCGCGAGCTGGTCATCGCTCCGGGCAACCCCGGCCTCGAGGCGCTGGGGCGCTGCGTGCCGCTGGACCCCACGCGGCTCGAGGCGGTGGTGGCCCTCGCCCGCGAGCTGGGCACCGAGCTGGTGGTGGTGGGCCCCGAGGCGCCGCTGGTGGCGGGCGTGGGCGACGCGCTGCGGGCCGCGGGCGTCGACGTCTTCGGGCCCGGCGCCGCCGCCGCGCGGGTCGAGGGCAGCAAGGCCTTCGCCAAGGAGGTGATGCGCGAGGCCGGCGTGCCCACCGCGCGCTACGAGCTCTTCTCCGACGTCGCGGCCGCCGCGGCGCGCGCCGAGGCCTGGGGCCCGGTGGTGGTGAAGGCCGACGGCCTGGCGGCCGGCAAGGGCGTGGTGGTGGCTGGCAGCGGGGCCGAGGCGGCGCAGGCCTGCCGGGCGCTCGGCGCGCTGCCCGCCGGCCAGCAGATCCTCCTCGAGGAGCGGCTCTCTGGCCCGGAGCTCTCGGTCATGGCCCTGTGCGACGGCGAGCGCTACGCGCTCCTGGCTCCGTCGCAGGATCACAAGAGAGTCTTCGACGGCGACGAGGGGCCCAACACCGGCGGCATGGGCGCCTACGCGCCGGCGGCGTTCCTCACCGAGGCCGAGCTGGCGGCGGTCGGCGAGTCGGTCATCGCGCCGACGCTCCGCGTGCTGGCCGCGAAGGGGGCGCCCTTCCGCGGCGCGCTGTACGCGGGGCTCATGCTCACGCCCGAGGGCCTGCGGGTGCTCGAGTTCAACGCGCGCCTGGGCGACCCCGAGACGCAGGTGTTGATGATGCAGCTCGACGAAGACCTGTTGCCGCTCCTGCGCGCCTGCGCCCGGGGCGAGCTCGTCGCGACGACGCTGCGGCAGCGCGCGGGGGCCTCGGTGGGCATCGTGCTGGCGGCGCCGGGCTACCCCGAGGCGCCGGTGACGGGCGCGCGCATCGAGGGCCTCGACGCGCCGCTCCCCGCGGGCGCGGTGCTCTTCCACGCGGGCACGCGGCGCGTGGGGGGCGAGGTGGTGACGGCCGGCGGGCGGGTGCTGACGGCGTGCGCCCACGGCGCGACGGTGGCTCAGGCGCGGGCCTCGGCCACGGCGCTGGCGGAGCGACTCACCTGGCCCGGCCGCCACTTCCGGCGAGACATCGGCGCGCGAGCCCCCTGACGCATGCTCCGCCGCTACGTCGCGCTGGAGGTGCTCGCTCCCTTCGTCGCGTGGACGGCGTTCCTGTGCGTGCTCTTCTTCGTGATGGCCTTCCTGCGCGGCACCGAGGTGCTGCTGGGCAGCGCCGTGACGCTCGGTGACTTCGGGCGCTTCGCCAGCTACCTGGCGCCGGGCTTCCTGGCGCAGGCGCTGCCGGTGAGCTTCCTGCTCGCCGTCCTCCTCGGGCTGGGGCGCCTGGCGGAGGACCGGGAGCTGCGGGCCATGCAGGCCCTCGGTGTGTCACCGGCGTCGCTGGTGCGGGGCCCGGTGGTCCTGGGCGCGGCGGTCTCGGTGGTGCTGGCGGGGCTCATGGTGTCGGCGCAGCCGTGGGGCCAGCGCATGGTGCGCTTCGCCGCGCAGGACATCATCCGCCGCAACCTGATGAGCGACGTGAAGCCCGGCGTCTTCCACGAGGAGGTGCTGGGCCTGACGCTCTACGCGGCGGAGGTCGCGCCCGGCGCGCGGTGGAAGAACGTGCTCGTGCACGACGGGCGGGACCCCGAGCGGCCGCTGCTGCTGCTGGCGAGGTCGGGGAAGGCGGCGACGACCGAGTGGATCGACGCCGTGCGGTACGATCTCGAGGACGGCACGGTGCACCGCGCCACCGAGGCCACCGGCGAGTACGTGGCCGTCACCTTCGAGGAGGCGAGCCTCTTCGCGAGCCTCGCGGAGGCCTTCCACCAGAAGAACCAGCTGGCCAACGCGCGGGCCGACCGCTCGCCCGGCGAGCTGCTCGACGCCGCGTGGCGCGCGCCCGAAGAGGGGCTGGACCCGAGGCCCTTCTGGGTGATGCTGCACTGGCGCGTGGGGCAGATGCTGATGCCGCTCGCCTTCGCCGTGCTGGGGGCGCCGCTGGCGATGCTTCGGCGGGGCGGGCGCGGCTGGGGGGTGCTGCTCACCATCGCCGCCTACGCAGGGTTCTACGTGGTGGGGCGCGTGGCGGTGCAGCTCGCCGACGCGGGCGTGCTGCCCCCGCTGCTCGCGGGCCAGGCGCCCAACCTCGTCTTCGGCGGCCTGGGGCTGTGGCTCCTGCGGCGGGTCGCGCGCGGGGGGGCGGCGTGAGCTGGCTCCTCTTCCGCGCCGTCGCGCGGCTGTACCTGGCGCTCTTCGGCGGGGCGCTGGCGGCGCTGCTGGTCATCTTCCTCGTGGGCGACTTCGCCGATCACTTGAACGCCTTCCTCGACAGGCCCGCGGGCGACGTGGCGCTCCTCTACGGGCACAAGCTGCTGGTGGCCCTGCACCAGCTCTCGCCGGCGGCGATGCTGCTCGCGGCGGCGGGGGCGGTGTCGCTCCTGCGCAAGCGCGGCGAGTGGACGGCGATGCGCGCCCTGGGCATGTCGCGCTGGGTGATCGTCGCCCCCATCGGCGCCTGCGCGCTGGCGGCGGCGGGGCTCTTGGTGGCCTACGACGAGTGGGTGGTGACGCACTCGGGCACGCGCGTCGATCGCCTCATGGTCGAGCGCTTCCAGCGGTGGGGCGACTTCCGCTTCTACTACTTCCCCAAGCAGTGGTTCCGCGTGGGCGACTGGATCTTCTACGTGCGCGGCGACTCGTCAGCAGTGGAGCTTCGCGACGTGACGCTGCTGGAGGTGGACTCGGCGTTCCGCCTCGTGCGCCGGCTCGACGTGGACACCCTGCGGCACGTGGACGGCAGCGCGTGGCACCTCGAAGGCGTGGCCGAGCGCCGCTTCGACGGCGAGGGCGCCTCGACGCTGGCGCGGCACGACGGGCTGGGCCTGCGCGTGCCGGGCTCCTCGGCCGACACCTTCCGCATCCAGGCCGGGCGCCCGGAGCTGATGCGCGTTCAGGATCTCCTGTCGCAGCTCGAGATCCGCGGGCGGGTCGGGCTGCCCACGGAGCGGCTCACGTTGGCCCTGCACACGCGCTTTGCCTACCCGGTCACCGGGGGCGCGGCGGCGCTCCTCGCGGTGGCGCTGGCCTTGCGGCGGAACCGACGCGGCCACCTCACCGTGGCGATCGTGGAGGGGCTGGTGGTGACGCTGGCGCTCTTCAGCATGATGCTGGTGGGCAAGGCGCTCGTGCTGGGCGAGCACCTCCCCGCACCGGTGGCGGCCTGGGCGCCGGCGCTGGGCCTGCTGGGGGTGTCGATGGCGATGTGGCTACGGGCGGAAGGGGCGCGGCCGCAGCGGAGCCGAAGCGCGCCGATCGCGTGACCTCTCTGGGGCGTCGTCGCTCGCCGCGTCTGGGCATCCGGCGCTCGCTGCTCGGCGCTGGAGGTCCGACGCGTGGTGCACTGCGTCCGCGGTCCGCGGTCCGCCGCTCAGCAGATGAGCGGCTCAGCAGGTCAGCAGGTCAGCAGGTCAGCAGGTCAGCGGTTCAGCAGGTCAGCGGTTCAGCGGTTCAGCGGTTCAGCGGTTCAGCAGGTCAGCGGTTCAGCAGATTCGCGTGTTCGTCGCTCAGCAGACCACCCGCTCAGGCGAGCGCGCGGCGGTAGACCTCGAGCGTCTGGCGCACGCAGTCGTCCCAGGAGAAGCGCGCGGCGCGCTCACGCCCACGGGCTGACAGGTCGCGGCGCAGCGGCTCGTCACGGTAGAGCCGCAGGCACGCGTCGCGCCACGCCAGCGAGTCGTCGGCGGACACGAGGAGCCCGGCGCCGCCCACCACCTCGGGGTGCGCGCCGGCCGCGGCCGCGACGACCGGGGCTCCGCAGGCCATGGCCTCGAGCGCGGGCAGGCCGAAGCCCTCGTAGCGCGACGGCACCAGCACGCCGCAGGCGCCGGCGTAGAAGCGCACGAGCTCCTCGTCGGGCAGCGGCGAGAGCTCGATGACCTTCTCGGGGAAGCCCAGCGTACGTCGCGCGCCGCGGCCCGCGAGCAGCACCAGCGGTGCAGGGAGGCTGTCGATGATGGGCAGCAGCACCCGGAGGTTCTTGTGGGGCTTGGGGCTGCCGATGGCGGCGAAGTAGCGCGGCGGCAGGCCCCGGCGGGCGCGGAAGTCTTCCAGCTCTCGCTCGCCCATGGCGTGGAAGGCGGCGTCGACGCCGTTGGCGATGACCTGCAGGCGCTCCGGCGCGAGGTCGAGGTGCGCGGCGATCTCCCGGCGGCTGAACTCGGACACGGTGATGAGCGCCCGCGCGCGCCTGGCCCGGGGCGCCACCACCAGCCGGTAGTAGGCGGTGCGGGCGAGCGACGCGCGCTCGGGCAGCGCGAGGTGCGTGGCGTCGTGGATGGTGGCCACCAGGCGCCCCGGCCACAGCCCCGGCACCGAGAAGGAGGTCGCGTGGAACAGGGCGGGCCCGACGCGGAGGAGATCGGTCGGCAGCGTCGCCTGCTCGAGCGGCGAGAGGAAGGGCGCGGTCGCCCGCACGAGGGGGATGCGCGGGGTGAGCGGGCCTAAGTCGTCGGGCACGCCGTCGGGCGCGGTGAGGCCGACGAACTGGTAGGCGGGCTCGAGGGCCGGCAGCCGGCGGGCGAGCTCCAGCGCGTAGCGCGCGATGCCGTGCAGGGCCCCGCGCACCATGCGCAGGTCGAGGAGGACTTTGACCACGGCGCCAAGCGTAGCGCGCCTGCGCCGCCTTCGCGCGAAGGGAACCTCTCCGGCCGTGCTATGGCCGCGGCCGGTGAGCGAGCCGGTGTCCATTCCTCCGAGGGTGGCGAGCGCCAGGGTGGCGCTGGTGCACGACTGGCTCCTCACCTGGCGCGGCGGCGAGAAGGTGCTCGAGGCCATCGCCGAGCTCTTCCCCCGGGCGACGATCTTCACCCTGTTCCACGACGGGGCCGGCATGCCGCCCTCCATCCGCCGCCACGAGGTGGTGGCCTCGGTGCTCGACCGAATCCCCGGCGCGCGGCGGCGCCACCGCGAGCTGCTCCCGCTGATGCCGGGGGCGATGCGCCTGCTCGACGTGGGCGCGGTGGACCTGGTGGTGTCCTCGAGCCACTGCGTGGCGAAGGGTGTGCGGGTGCCGCGCGGCGCGAAGCACGTCTCGTATGTGCACGCGCCGCTGCGCTACATGTGGGACCGCTTCGACGACTACTTCGGGCCGGGGCGGGCGGCCTGGCCGGTGCGCGCGGCGGCCACGGCGCTTCGCCCGGCGCTCCAGGCGTGGGACGTGCTGACGGCCGACGGCGTGGACCGCTTCGTCGCCAACAGCGCGCACGTGGCCGCGCAGGTGCGCCAGCGCTACCACCGCTTCGCGCGCGTCATCCACCCGCCGGTCGAGCTCGAGCGCTTCGCCACCCAGCCGCTCGAGGGGAGCGGGCAGGGCGGCTACTTCCTCTGCCTCGGCGCGCTGGCGCCATACAAGCGGCTCGACCTGGCCATCGAGGCGTTTCGTCGCACGGGGCAGACGCTGTGGATCGGCGGGAGCGGCCAGTCGCGCGCGTGGCTGCGGAACCTGCCGGCCAACGTGAAGGCCCTGGGGCAGGTGAGCGACGCCGAGCTGCCAGGCCTCTACCGCGGGGCCCGGGCCCTGGTGTTCCCCGGCGTGGAAGACTTCGGCATCACCCCGCTCGAGGCGCAGGCCAGCGGCCGGCCGGTGGTGGCCTTCGCCGGCGGCGGCGCGCTCGAGACCGTCACACCCGGCACCGGCCTCTTCTTCGCCGAGCAGTCGGCTGAGGCGCTCGCTGGGGCCCTGGAGCGCTTCGACGCCTTCCAGGCCGGCTTCTCGCCTGCCGCGGCGCGCGCCCAGGCTCTGCGCTTCGACCGCGGCGCCTTCCAGCGCGCGTTGATCGACGAGCTGGCGGCGGCCCTGGCCTGAAGGAATCCATCGTCGTCTCGGGGGGTTGTCATTCCTCCACGGGGCCGTGGTAAGGCGGGCGGGTCGTGTTCACGCGCTTCCAGCGTTTCTACAACTCCATCAAGGTGGTCGCCGACGTGGTGACCCTGGCGCTGGCCTTCTGGCTGGCGTGGCTCACGCGCTTCTCGTGGTTCCAGTGGGAGTCGCTGCCGCCGCACCGCGAGACGCTCACCACGCTGGGCCTGGTGCTCGTCATCTTCCCCGTCGTCTTCAGGCAGTCGAACCTCTACACGACGAACCGCGGGCGCTCGCACATCTCGGAGGTGTTCGAGCTCTTCAAGGCGACGGTGCTGGGCACGCTGGTGCTGGTGGGCGTGTCGTACTTCGTCCGCGAGCGCTACAGCCGTGGGACCATCGTGCTCTTCGCCGGCTACGCCTTCGTGGGGCTCTCGCTGGTGCGCCTGGGCTTCCGGGCCTTCTTCAACGAGCTGCGCCGCCGCGGGGTGAACGAGAAGACGATTCTCGTGGTGGGGGCGGGCACGCTGGGCCAGCGGGTGGTGCAGACCATTCACGAGCACCGCGAGCTGGGCTTCACCGTCACCGGGCTGCTCACGCGCAAGCCCGAGAAGGTGGGCACGACGATCCTCGGGGTGCCGGTGGTGGGCCTCTTCGGCGAATTGGGGCCGGTGCTCGACGCGCGGCCGGTGGACCAGGTGATCCTCGCGCTGCCGCTCGAGGAGCAGCCGCAGCTGCGGGAGATCATGGAGGTGCTGGCGCTCCGCACGGTGGACGTGAAGGTGGTGCCGGATCTCTTCAACTACGTCACGCTCCGCGGAGGGCTCGAGGAGTTCGGCGGGCTGCCGATCATCAGCCTCCAGGGCGCCCCGCTCGAGGGCTGGAACCGCATCGCCAAGCGCACCTTCGACGTGCTGGTGTCGGCCGTGGCGCTGCTGGTGCTCTCGCCGCTGCTGTTGGCGCTCGCGGCCCTGGTGAAGCTCACCAGCCGGGGCCCGGTCTTCTACGCCCAGGAGCGCATGGGCATCGACGGGCGCCTGTTCACCATGCACAAGTTCCGCACCATGAAGGTTGACGCCGAGGTGAGCGGCGCGCGCATGGCCACCGCCGATGATCCCCGGCGCACCTCCATCGGCACCTTCTTGCGCCGGTCGTCGCTCGACGAGCTGCCGCAGTTCTGGAACGTGCTGGTGGGTGACATGAGCCTCGTCGGGCCGCGGCCCGAGCGCCCCGTCTTCATCGAGGAGTTCAAGAAGCAGATCCCCCGCTACCACCTGCGGCACATGGTGAAGTCGGGCATCACCGGCTGGGCGCAGATCAACGGGCTGCGCGGCAACACCAGCATCAAGGACCGCATCGACTACGATCTCTACTACATCGAGAACTGGTCGCTCCTCTTCGACGTGAAGATCCTCCTGCGCACGGCGTTGGGCGGGTTCCTCTCGCGGAACGCCTACTGATGCTGATCGCCCTCGTCCTGACCCTGGTGGTGAACGCCGCGCCTGACGCGGGCGCGGCGCGGCCTGTGCCCGGCAAGTCGGCCAAGGGCAAGGTGGCGCGCAAGGGCCCGACGGCCTACGACACCGCGCTCCTCTATTTCCTCGCGGGCGACCTCCCCAAGGCGCAGGACTGGGCGAAGCGGGGCCTCGAGCGCGAGAAGGCCCGGTGCCTGCCGCTCCACCAGCACCTGGCCGAGTATGCCTACCTCTTCGGCGCCGACGAGCTCACGCGCGACCAGGCCCGCGAGCTCGTCGCCCTCGACCGGAAGATCAGCCCCACGGTGCCCTCGAAGCTCACCGAGAAGGTGCTCGGCGCGCACGTGACCCAGCCGCTGCAGCTCGCCCAGGCCCGGGCTACGGCTGGCGACGCGCGGGGCGCGAAGGCGCTGGCTGAGCGGGCGCTCTTCGTCGACCCCCAGAGCGCCGAGGCGAAGGCGCTCCTCGCGTCTCTCGCGGCGCCCGACGCGGGGCGCTGAGCTGGGCACGTCGAGGCCGGTGGTCTGAAGCGGCGCCCCGTCCACCGCGCCTGCCCGGCGGACGCGCGCCGAAGCCCTGGTCCTTCCGTCATCGACCCACCGGGCCTGTGGCGTTAGCGTCCACCCGTGGCGCTCAAGTTCGACTGGAAAGACGGGCTGCTCCTGTGCACCGGCTTCGTCGGCTGCATCGGCGTGCTCCTGGGCCTCAAGGAGGCCTTCGGCGTGTCGGCTGACGAGGGCCTGGTCGAGCTGGTGGGCCTCGTCACCATGGCCGGCCCGGTGGTGCTGCGAAGGCTGATCTTCGGCGCCCCGGAGCTGCCGGAGCCGCGCCGGGGAGCCCTCCCGACGCTCCTGTCCATCGTCGGGCTGCTCGCCAGCCTCTTCGGGCTGCTCGCCTTCGGGGGCGGGGCGCTGCACCTCATGTCGTCCTTGCGCGAGGCGCCCGACTTCGAGCGCGAGACGCGCGCGGCCCTGCAGCAGGCGCACGAGACGTTCGCCGTGCGGTTCCCCGGCCAGCCAGAGGAGGACGAGGCCACCACCGCCGCCCGCCTCGACGCCGACGCGAAGGCGTCGGCCGCGCTGCAGCAGGCAGCGTGGCAACAGTCGCAGGCCGAGCAGCGCTCTACGAGCCTCGCGGTGGCGGGCGTGGGCCTGCTCCTCGTCGCCCTGGGCGCGCTGGCCACCTGGGCCCGCTACCGGCCCGTGGCCCCAGAATGAGAAAAGCGGCCCCGGTCTCCCGGAGCCGCTTCTCCCCTCCACGGGGCACCTGACAGGGTCGCTCTTCGCGTTCACCCCGTCGGAGCCCGGGGGTCACCCGGGCCCGGCCCCCCGCGCGTCAGCTGCAGCCCGTGGTGGCGCCGCAGTTGTGGCACTTGTAACAGGCGCCGTTGCGCACCGTGATGGTGCCGCAGACGGGGCAGGGCGGCGCGTCAGCCTGGTTCAAGAAGGCCGAGTTGAGCTGCTGCTGCGGGCTGGCGGCCACGGCCCCCGTGCCCTTCGCCGGCGTGGCCACGGCGGCCACGGCCTTCGCCTCGGCCTCCATCAGGCTCTCGGTCTGCCCTTCCTGCGGCAGGAACTTGAGCGACAGCCACCGGAAGATGTAGTCGGTGATCGACTTGGCGATGGGCAGGTCGGGGTTGTTGGTGAAGCCCGACGGCTCGAAGCGGGTGTGGCTGAACTTGTCGGCCAGCACCTTGAGCGGCACCCCGTACTGGAGCGAGAGCGAGATGGCGGTGGCGAAGGAGTCCATCAGCCCCGACACCGTGCTGCCCTCCTTGGCCATGGTGATGAACAGCTCACCGGGCTGGCCATCTTCGTACATGCCCACCGTGAGGTAGCCCTCGTGGCCGGCGATGGAGAACTTGTGCGTCAGCGCGCGGCGCTCGTCGGAGAGGCGCTTGCGGGCGACGCGCTCCACCACCACCTGCGGGGCCGCGGCCTCGGCCTTGCGGTCGCTCTTGCTGGTGTTGAGCGGCTGGCTGCGCTTGCAGCCGTCGCGGTACACGGCGACGGCCTTGAGGCCCGCGCGCCACGACTCGAGGTACGCCATCTCGATGTCCTCGACGGTGGCCTCGTGCGGGAGGTTGACCGTCTTGGAGATGGCGCCCGAGAGGAACGGCTGGGCAGCCCCCATCATCTTGATGTGCCCCATGTAGTGGATGGAGCGCGAGCCCTTGGCGGGCTTGAAGGCGCAGTCGAACACCGGCAGGTGCTCGTCCTTGAGGTAGGGCGCGCCCTCGATGGTGTCGTTCTTGTCGAGGAACGCGATGATCGCCTCGACCTCGGTGGTGGAGTACCCGAGCTTCTGCATCGCCAGCGGCACCGTCTGGTTGACGATCTTGAGCATGCCGCCGCCGACCAGCTTCTTGTACTTGATGAGCGCGATGTCGGGCTCGATGCCCGTGGTGTCGCAGTCCATCATGAAGCCGATGGTGCCGGTGGGGGCGAGCACGGTGACCTGGGCGTTGCGGTAGCCGTACTGCTCGCCGTGCTGCAGCGCCTCGTCCCACACCTGCTTCTGGGCGTCGAAGAGGGGCGCGTCGGCGTGCACGGGCAGCTGGTAGGCCGCCTTGCGGTGCTTGCGCATGACGCCCAGCATCGGCTCGCGGTTGACCGCGTAGCCCGAGAAGGGCCCGAGGTGCTCGGCCATCTTGGCGCTCATGTGGTACGCGCGGCCGGCCATGAGCGAGGTGACGGCGCCCGCGTAGGCGCGGCCGGCGTCGGAGTCGTACGGCAGGCCCGAGGACATGAGCAGCGCGCCGAGGTTGGCGTAGCCCAGGCCCAGGGGGCGGAAGTCGTACGAGTTCTTGGTGATGCGGTCGGTGGGGTACTTCGAGAACCCGACGACGATCTCCTGGCCCAGCAGCGTGATGTCGACCGCGTGCTTGAAGGCCTCGACGTCGAAGTCGCCGTCGATGGTGCGGAAGTGCATCAGGTTGAGCGACGCCAGGTTACAGGCCGTGTCGTCGAGGAACATGTACTCGGAGCACGGGTTCGAGGCGTTGATGCGCGCCGTGTTCGCCGAGGTGTGCCAGGCGTTGATGGTGGTGTCGAACTGCAGGCCCGGGTCACCGCACTGCCAGGCGGCCTCCGAGATCTCCCGGAAGACGTCGCGGGCGCGGTAGGTGTCGACGATCTTCCCGTCGATGACGGCGCGGGTCGAGAACGCGCGGTCCTCGGTGACGGCCTTCATGAACTCGTCGGTGACGCGCACCGAGTTGTTCGAGTTCTGGAAGAACA
>CAYUZK010000172.1:0-13555 GCA_964449625.1 uncultured Archangium sp. | reverse complement strand
TGCCCGAGGCGTGGCTGCGCGATCAGAAGCTGAACTCGATCCACGAGGGCACGACCGGCATCCAGGGGCTCGACCTGCTGGGGCGCAAGGTGGTGGCGAAGGGCGGGGCGGCGCTCGCGGCCTTCGCCGACGAGGTGCAGGCGGCGCTCGCGGCGCCGGGCGAGGTGGGCTTCGACCCCGCGCCCCTGGCCCACGCGCTCGAGCAGCTCGTGGCCGTCACCGCGACGCTCGGCGCGCGCGGCGCGGAGGGCGACGTCGAGGGCATGCTGGCCCACAGCGCCGACTTCCTCGAGCTGGCCTCGGTGGTGGCCGTAGGCTGGGTGTGGCTGCGGCTCGCCCGCCGGAGCGCGGGGCGGGAGGACAACTTCGCCCGGGGCCTGCGCGCAGCCGCGCAGTACTGGTTCGAGACGGAGCTCCCCCGCGCCGGGCAGCTCGCCGCCCTCTGCGCGCAGGTGGGCTCGAGCTACGTCACGTGCGACGAAGCCTGGCTCTGAGCTGGAGATCCGAAGGTGGCGACCAGGCGGCCGAGCTGTGGCTGCGCCTCGACGGGACACGCCGTCGCTCCTCCTCGTGGCGATCGCCCTGCTGGGGCGCGAGGGGCGCGGTTGCAGCCCAACTTCGCAGTGGAGCAGGCGTGCTCCGTAGACCTGTGGGGCCGCGCACCCACTTGGGGTGGAGGCTCCTCTACCAGGCTCGGAAGCTGCCGGATTTACATGAGACTGGGCATGGCCCCGGGCTTGCTCTGGTGGGGGGTCATGAACGCACTTGCCATCGCCCTCGAGAAGTTCGTCGCCGACCCCCGCGTGCGCATCGCCGGCCCGGCGTTCGCGGCGCTGCTCGTGGTCGGGTTCCTGCTGATGGGGACGATGGCGCGGGAGCCGGTGCGCACGAGCTCCAGGCCCGTCTCCGTGTTGCCCGACCGTCCGCTCGACATCCCGATGATGGGTGGCTCGCAGACGGTCAGCGGCGTCGACGCCATCCTCGCGTGGCAGAAGCCGACGCCGAAGCCCGCCGCCACCAAGACGAAGCCCGCGAGCGCGAAGGCGAAGACGGGCAACGGCGCGCTGACGGCACGCCGCTGAGCGTCGGCTGTCCTCGCCACCGGGCGGAAAGCCGCACGCGCAGTGCGCGACCCGAAGTGCGCCTCGAGGGACCAGCGCGGCCTGCACGCCGCGGGTCGCCTCAGCCGAGGTTCAGCAGGCCTCGAGCCTGCGCCGTCGAGAGCGCCGCGCGCGCGTCGCCGCTGATGGAGACGCTCTCCCCAACGCGCGGCGGTTCGATCGCGGCGAGCGCGAGAGGAGGCCCGCGCTCGCAACCTCTCGTTCGTCTTCTGCGGCGGCGCCGGGTGGTGCACACCCCACCGCTGGCGGGCGGAAGTGACGGTCGGTACTCTTCCTCGATGACGCTGTCGCCCGCGAGTCGGGACTCCGCCATCCTTGGACTGGAGGCGACGGCGCTCGAGGCCTAGGCTGCCCGGATGATCGCTCGAGGCGTGTGCCTGCTCTCTTCGCTCGTCTTCCTCTCGTTCGCTTCATGCGGTGCTCCAGCCCCAGGTCCAGACGGTGGCACCGGTGGCGGCGGCAGCGCCAGCGGTGGTGGAGGTGGCAGCTCGTGCTCGAACGCGACGGCTCCGCTGCCGGCCACGCAGGTCGTGGTCGACGGGGCGACTTACTACGCGACGCTCGTGGCGCCCTTGTTCGCGTCGAACGTATCCAACACGCAGATCAACTTTGGAACCGAACAACAGTTCAGGACGTGCACCGACGAGCCTGGAAAGAACAGCACGTTTAACGTGCGCCTGGTCTTCAAGGAGAAGCTGGCGGCGAGCGCGACCCTCAACCTGACGAACAACACACCCACTACCACCGACCAGGTCTTCATCGCGAACAGCTGGTTCCTCAACACCGGCCACGCACGCGCGAGAAACAACTACTTCTCGGGCACGACGGGGTCGCAAGCCTTCACGGTCAGCGGCGGAAAGCTGAAGGCTACACTGGCGAACCTCGAGCTCACGAACCAGACCGACACCAACGACAAGGTCACCATCTCGGGCGCCATCGACATCGACTGGTGACGGACCCGAGCCAGTATCGCCGCTGCGCCTGTGGCGCTCCCCGAGCGGAAGGCTCGACGATGCCCACGGGGCACGGCGCCTTCGATCGCGGCGAGCGCAGCCGCCTGATGCGTGCGCCCCTGCAGTCGCGTTCGGTCGTCGCCGTCAGTCCAGCTCGTCGTCCGAGCGCGCGCTGAACGGCGTGAAGGAGCCGACCCGACAGGGCACGGACTGGGCGCAGTTGTCCGCGGTGATGAAGAGCAGGTGCCGCTCCTCCCCGGCCGCGGGTGCGCGGACCCCGACGCTGAAGCCACAGCGCCCGTCGAGCAGCCGGTGCTGCGCCGCCACGTCGAGGCGCGCGTCGGTAACCTCCGCTGCCGCGAACAGCCGGCTCCGCCCCGTCACCAGGACCATCGAGGGAGGCATCGCCGACTCGCGCTCGAAGACCCAGCCGCGGACCTGCACCAGGCCGTGCTTCTCGGGGTGTGGCTCGACCGCGTCGATGTGGCCGACGAGCGACCCGGACAGGCGCGTCGCCACGAAGCACTCGACCCCCTCGCGGGTGACGGCATCGACGAGGATGGAGTCACCAGAGAGGAACAGGTCGCCCGCCGAGAGATGCAGCAGCGAGGTGCCATCAGCGAGGGCCCGCCGAGAGACGCTGCGGGCCGGGCGCCGCCCATCGCGGTGAGCGAGGCTCTCGAGCCCCGGCCGAAGCGTCGAGATCCACTGGTGCCAGAACGACTCACCAAACTCCCCGCCTGCCTGGTGCTCGGCGGCGATCAGCTCGAAGACGGAGGCCAGCCCGATGCCGCGGACCACGTCCTCGCTCGGGAGCAGCACGTGCCCCATGAGGACGTGGAGGAGCTGCGTGTCCCACCGGGCGGAGGTCTCGGTGGGCCGATACCCGAACCCACGCGCCCGCAGCTGGCCGCCGACGTCGAAGGACAGGTGCGTCGGCGTCGTGACGGGCTTGCCCACGAGGAGCGCTTCGAAGGCGCTCGACGGGTCGAGCGTGCAGATCACCTCGGCCTGGGCCAGCAACCCCACCGTGTCCGACAGCGGGAGCTGGGTGGGCACCACGACGACGCCCTCGTCGTCACGGTCGAGCACCGCCAGGGCCCGTGACTGCGCCCCGAGGTTCGACGCCCGCTGCAGCGCCGCGGGGTTTCCGCGGACGACGACGGTCAGGCCCGACTCCCGGTAGTGCTTCACGGCGCGAGCGAGAAAGGCCGCTGGCGTGCCTTCCTCGCCAAGCCGCAGCGCCTCGAGCTGGTCCGCCAGGTGCAGCGGCACGTACACGTAGGGCTCGCGGGGCAGGAGCCCGGCGATGCCCTGGGGCCACAAGAAACAGCCCTCGATGACGCCCCGTTCAGCGCCCGGGTTCCTCGCGCTCGTGGTGAGCCACGTCTGCGCAGGGAGCGCGGAGGTCGCCGAGATCAGCGCCTCGGGGATGCGCGACATCGCCGAACGCCGCGACGTCGAAGCGCCGTCGATCGCCACGAACGAGGGGAACGGCGCGCGCGGGGGCGCCGGCGTCAGGTAGGCAAAGCCTGCCCCCACCTTGCGCGCCGCGGCCTCGATCGCCCGCGACTCCGAGACCAGCACCACCAGCTCGAACGGGTACTCGCGGTGAATGCGCTCGAGGATCTCGGCGTGGAGGGCGCAGATCTCGGCGCGGCCGTCGACGAACTCCACCCACTGCGCGAGGCGCTCCTCCGCCCAGTGGGCGTCGAGCTGGTCCACGAGGCGCAGCTGCTCCTCGTCGAGCGGGCGAAAGAGGTCACGCGAGAGCTCGGGGAACTCGGCCTCCATCGCGCTCGAGAGCTCGCCGCAGGCGAACAGCCGCGCCTCGAGCTCGCCACGCGCTGCCGCAGACTGCAGCGCCGCGCAGGCCACGCGCCCCGTCTCGAGGAGGAGGTCGCGGTGATCGCCCAGCGGGTAGGGCTCCAGCCAGAGCAGGACTCTCACGCGAGCGACCCCTCTTCGAAGATCTGCAGCCACCCCTCGACGCCCTCGTCGATGGCGATCATGGGCTGCAACGCCGCGACCGCGCCCTCGGTCTCGGCCAGCGCGTCCCCCGGGTCGGCGCCGAGCGCCGCCAGCCAGTCCTCGGCCGTGGTGCACTTCGTCAGGAGCGGGGAGTCGAAGCGAGCGACGTCGGCGATCGGCGTCGCGGCCACGCGGCACCCGAGCATCGCGACCTCCATGAACTTGATGGCGCTCTTGGACTCGGTGAACTCGGACCGCTCGAGGGGCGCCACGACCGTCTGGCACTGCGCCATGACGTACGGCAGCGCGTGGAAGGGCATCAGCGCCATGCGATCGATCTGGTCCGTGAGGTCGAGCAGCGCCTCCGGCAGCTCCAGCGGGCCGACGACGAGGAGGCGGGCGTCTGAGTCACGCTCGAGCGCGGCGCGAAGTGCCGGGGTCGCCACCTCGAAGTCATGGTCGTGGGTCGGCGTGCCTGAGAAGTAGCCGAAGCGATAGGGCCTGCTCGCCCAGGGGTTCTCGGTGCGAAGGGCGGCGGCGAGCCCGAGGAAGGTCCTGTCGAGTCGATTGGGGACGACCGCGACGCGCGCGTGACTGAACGACTGCTGCGCCAGCTCTCCGAGCGGCGTCGTGGACACCGTCACCGTTTGCATGAAGCTGACCGCGTGCGCCGAGAGCGCCGCCTCGTTGCGAACGTGGGCGACGGGCTGGTTCCACAGTCGCACCATGGGGGTGAGCCTGGCGTTGACCACATCGAAGGTGCGGTCATCGAAGTCGGCTGAGAGAGCAGCCGGGGCCCTCGCGGCGACGAAGTCACCGAGCGTCTCCGTCAAGCGCGGCCGGTGAAACACGTAGCGGTCGAAGCCTCCGAAGTCTCTCGGGCTGCGCTCCAACACCAGCTGCGGCACGACGAGGGCGCGGTGCCCCCGGAGCATCAACGCGTGCGCCATGTTGCAGCAGCGGTACCGCAGCGAGGGGTCCGTGTACGGGTTCTCGAGCGAAGCGGTGTGGCTGACGAACAGGACGCTCTGTTTCCGACTCATGGGCTCGGGGCGGCGATGACCGGAGCCAGCCTCACCGACGGGCGCTCAGCGGGCAGCATCGGGCGGAAGCCGACGTCGGCCAGCTGGTGCACCGCGGAGGACCAGGCATCGGGCCTGCCCCGGCGCTCGGCGCGAACGGCGATCTCGAAGTGCTGCGAGCGGAGCGTGAGGTTCGGGCTGTAGTAGGGGTCTCTCCAGAACTTCTTCGCCCAGCGCTGCTGCAGCACCGTGCCCTCGCGCACCATCCGCGCCCACTTCTCGGGCGCCAGGTCGGAGCCGCGAGAGCGCGACTCGTGGTGAATGAGGGCGATGTTCGGGAGCAGGACGTTCCGAAAGCCGGCGTCGAGCAGCTTGAGGCAGAGGTCGACGTCGTTGTAGGCCACGGCGAGTTCCTCTTCGAAGCCGCCGACCGCCTCGAACTTGCGGCGCTCGACCACCAGGCAGGCGCCGGTCACAGCCGCCACGTTGTTCGCGCACACGGTGTAGCCGAAGTAGCCGCCCAGGTTCCCACGCAGGCCGAGGTGGGGGTGGCCCGCGGTGCCGCCCAGGCCGAGCACCACGCCGGCGTGCTGGACCGTGCCGTCTCCATAGAGGAGCTTGGGGCCCACGGCGCCGATCTCGGGCTGCTGGGCGTACTCCACCAGGCCGTCGAGCCAGTCAGCCTCGGTGATCTCGGTGTCGTTGTTGAGGAAGCACAGGAACCTGCCGTCACCCGCCCTCGCCCCGACGTTGCAGAGCGCCGAGAAGTTGAAGGCCCGGTCGTCGCGCACCACCTTGAACTGCCCGGGCCGCGCGCGCGTCCACTTGTCGAACAGGCGCGTCGTCTCGGGCCGAACGCTCCCGTTGTCGACGATGACGACCTCGAAGCGGGGGAACTTCGTTCGCGTGAACAGCGACTGGAGACAGCGCCCCAGGACGTTGGCGTAGTCGCGCGTGGGAATGACGATGGTGACCTTGGGGCGCCCCTGCACCTCGTAGCGAACGCGGTAGTGCCCCATGAAGCCAGGCACGTCGAGCACGTGGCCGGGCTGGTTCCGCCGCTTCAGCGCCTCGGCGAGGGCCTTCTTCGCGGCGAGGAAGGCGTACGGTTTGGCGTCGGTGTTCTGGGCCGTCGACGCCCGGTGCATGCGCCAGTGGTAGAGGATGCGCGGCACGTGCACGATGTTCTGCGTCTGCTCGGTGAAGCGGAGCACGAGGTCGTAGTCCTGCGAGCCCTCCATGCCCTTCCGGAAGCCGCCGATGCGCCGCACGATCGACGTGCGGTACACGCCGAAGTGGCACGTGTACATGCGCGAGAGGAAGGACTCCGGCGACCAGTCGGGCTTGAAGAAGGGGGCGAAGCGCTCGTTCTCTTCCGACAGCTTGTCCTCGTCGGAGTAGAGCATGTCGACGGCCGGGGACTGGTTGATCGCCACGACCATCTGGAACAGCGCGTCGGGCGTCAGCATGTCGTCGTGATCGAGCAGGCCGACGTACTCCCCCGTCACGAGCTCGAGCGCGGCGTTGCTGGTCATCGAGATGTGCGAGTTCGTCTTGCGGAACACGACCTTGATGCGCGGGTCGCTGTCGGCGTAGTTCTCGAGCAGCCCGAGCGTCTCGCTGCTGGTCGACGCGTCGTCGGCGATGCACAGCTCCCAGTTCTGGTACACCTGCGCGCGCACCGACTCGATGGCGTCTCGCAGGAACAGCGCCGGCGTGTTGTACGTCGGCATCAAGATGCTGATGCGGGGCTGCAGGGCGAACTGCTTCGACAGGTGCTTCATCACCTCGAGGGTGCCGAAGTGCGGCTCGACGTCCTCGGCCCACTGGGCGTAGTCGGCGTCGCGAACCCACACCTCGCGCTCGCCGCGCTCGGCGTCGCGACGCCTCCTCCCCGGGCGCCAGCCCAGCGTGCGCTTGGTCAGCTCCTTGGCGCGGTAGAACGCCTCGAGCGCCGCGTTCGCGGGGAGCCGGAGCACCGTCCGCTCGTCGATGAACGAGAGGAGGTGATCGAGCCGGTCGCGATGGATCGGCCTGTCGAAGGCGTTCAAACGCTCAAGCTGAAGCTTCTTCATGGTAGTCCCCGTCGGCCCAGACTCAGCCCTCGCCACTACCCAAAGATCTGCTCATTCGCAACCGCGGCTCCCCTTGTGCGAGGGTGGCTCGCGTGTCACCCGGCCACGACCTGTCCTCCATCGCCTTCCTGCAGCAGTTCGCCCGGGGGCAGACCCCCGCCGCGCGCCCCCAGGTGGGTGAAGCCCCGCCACGTCTGTGCCTGCGCGCGAAGGCAGACATCTTGCGCGCTGCGCGCGGACCGCTGCGCGCGCTCCAGATCGAGCTCTTCCGGGCGCAAGCCGAGTTCAACCACGCCCTCGTCGACCTCCTCGAGGACCTGCCATGGCACGCAGCGAGCGGCGTGCCGCGCCTCGAGCGCGTGTGGCACGCAGCCATCCCCCGTCTGGGCGGGGCCCGGGGCAAGGCCGTGTATGCCGCCAAGCACTTCGCGCTCGACCGCCTGGTGCGGTGGCCGCCGGTGCGCGCGCTGATCGCGGCGCTGGAGCGGCTCAACTCGGCGCTCCAGGCCACCTGCGCCGATCCGACCGACGCGCAGGCGCTGGTGGAGGCCCTCGAGGCGCTGCCGGAGGTGCGCGGCTTCGAGCCCCTGATCGCGGCCCAGCGCGAGTTCGCCGAGGCGCTGCACCGCACCACCTCCCGCTTTGGCGGGGCCCTCGTCGCCGCCTCTCAGCCGCGCCCTCCGGAGATGCCCGCGCGGCTGCCGGACGTCTCGGTGCTGGTGGTCGGTGGCGCAGAAGGCCGGCCCACCTTCGACGCGCTCGAGGTGCTCGATGGAGACGTCTCAAGCGCGCGAGGGCGGTGGATCCTGCGCGTCCCCGCGGACGAGCGCCTGGTCGATGCCGCGGCGCTCGCCTCCGCGCTCGCGCGCACGCAGGCAGACCTCGTGTACGGCGACAGCTGGGTCGAGGGCCACCGGCAGCTCAAGCCCGGCTGGTCGCCCGAGTACCTGCTCAACGACACCTACGTCGGAGGCTGCTTCGCGATGCGCACGGCGGTCGCGCAGGCCCACGGGCTGACGCGCGCCGACGCCCCGCTGAAGTGGCTGCTCGCGCCGCGCTTCTCGGCGAGCCAGGTGGAGCGCCTCCCCGCGGTGATCTCCGCTCGGGCCGCGCCGCTCGACCAGCGGCCCGACGTCGCCGCGCTCCGCGCGCTCGAGCCCGAGGCGATCATCGAAGAGTACGATGGGCGGCGCGTCGTGCGCTTCCTCCCTCGCCCGGTGCGGGTGTCGATCATCGTCCCGTTCCGCGACAAGGTGGACCTGCTCAAGGGCCTGTGGCAGTCGCTGAGCGGCATCGACGCGGGCCTCGACTGGGAGCTGATCCTCATGTCGAACCGCTCCACGGAGCCGCAGACCGCGGCGTTCCTGGCGACGCTCAGCGACCCACGGGTGTCGGTGCACAGGTGGGACCACGAGTTCAACTACTCGACGATCAACAACCTCGGCGCCAGGCACGCGAAGGGCGAGGTGCTGCTCTTCCTCAACAACGACGTCGAGGTGCTGCACCAGGGCTGGCTCGCAGAGCTGGTCGGCTACCTGCAGCGGCCGGGCGTCGAAGTCGTGGGCGCGCGTCTGCTGTATGGAGACGGCTCCCTCCAGCACGCGGGCGTGGTGATCGGCGTCAAGGGCCTCGCCGCCCACCTCTTCGCGCGGTGGCGCCCCGGGTTCGGGGCGACGGCCTTCGGCCGACCCGACGTGACGCGGAACTGGTCGGCGGTCACCGGCGCCTGCCTGCTGATGCGCCGCGAGCGCTTCGAGGCGATCGGCGGCTTCGACGAACGGTTCCGCATCGCCGGGGGCGACGTCGAGCTGTGCCTGCGCGCCTGCGGTGACGGCGGCCGGGTGGCCTGCGTGAGCCACGTGGAGCTGGCCCACTTCGAGTCGGTCAGCCGCGGGCGGGCGCCGGTGCCCCTGGGGGACGTGCGCGCCGAGGTCGGCGCCTACCTGCCCTTGCTCGAGCGGGGCGACCCCTTCGGTCACCCGCTGCTGGCCACCGACAGCACCGCGGGGACGGAGGCGCTGACCCCGGACGCGCCGGCGGACCACGTGTTCCGCGCGCTTGCCCCGTGGCTGGAGTGAGGGCGGGAAATCGGTAAGCCCAGGACGCGTCGACCTCAGTTCGCCGGCGCCGGCGTGCCGTCTGTGTAGGTGTTCCCAGACCAGTTCTGCGGCGTCCACGGGCCGCCGGTGCGAACGCCGAACGCCTGGCAGTCGGCCGGGAGACAGAAGACGTTGTTCAGGTAGCGGATGTCGTCGGCCGCCTCGCGCTCGACCACGTAGTTGCCGGCGACGAGGTAGTTGTACGCCACGACCCAGTCGACCACGTCGTTCGAGAAGAGCATCACCCGGTTGGTCTGGTACTCGCCGCCGCCCTCGATGGCGACGCCCCGCGGCATCCAGATGATGTTGGCAAGGATGTCGACGTTCTCCACCGTCGCCGTGCCATCGGAGAAGTACGTCTGGAAGGCGTCGGCGTGGCTCGAAGGACCCCGGCCGAGCTTCTCGACGAAGTTGCCCAGGTAGGTCTCGTTGTCGTTGGGCCGGAAGCAGTCGGCTTCGGAGTCGTGGAACCAGCCGTTCACCACGATGAGCCCATCAGAGGCGTCGCGCGTCACCAACAGGTTGCCGGCCGCCGGGTCGGTGATCTCCACGTGCGCGAGGATCACGTTCGGCACCGCGATGGCCGACCCGTCACGAATGCGGCTGTCGATGATGATGGTCCCGTCGTGAATGGTGCCGATGCGGTCCGCATCGACGCCCTGCACCAGCTGGTTCGGGCCCGTGGTCGAGAGCTCCGTGATTCGCTGCAGCGACGTGCGGCGCGGCCCACGCCGGGCGCGCTCGGCGTCGAGGTTGAAGCCGGTGGGCACCCCGAGGAACTGAATGTGGAGGTTCGCCGGGAGCCGCGCGTTCACCGCGTCGATGACGTCCTGCGGGTTGGTCACCCCCGGCAGCATCGGCGCAGGCCCGGCGTCGAGGCTGGGGCCCGCGTCGACGACGCTTGTGCCCGCGTCGACCCCTGCATCGGCCGTCGCGCCCGCGTCGCTGTTCGTGCCGCCGTCGACCGCGAGCCGACCCGCGTCAGCGACCCCCGGGCCCCCACCGCACGCCGAGGCGACCACGACGAGGCTCACCGAGAGAAGGAGGCTGCGCATCGGGCGAGCGTAGCAGCGAGGGCGTGCTCCGCTGGTGCGGGTTACTTTCCGGGGCCGCCTTCCTGCGTGTTGGACGGAGGGGTGCCGGGCGCGGTGGGCTTGGGCCCTCAGCGGAGGGTGTCGTCACAGCTCCTGTTCCTCGGTGACGTGGTTGCACGCCCCCGCGATCGTCTGGTGTCCTTGCCCATGTGCCTGGCCCCGGTGCTCTTCAAGCGCCTCACCGTCGCGCTGGTGCTCATGCTCGGCGCGGCCCTCGCCGCCGGGGCGTCAGGGCTCGTCGCCGCGAGGAGGACTCCCGGCGGGCGGGTAGGGCCAGAATTCCGGCGGGCGGCGCGGCTCATCGAGCGAGAAGAGGCTCAGGCTGTCCCACCCGCGTTGGCACTGCGCTGGCTCCGCCCACGGGCTGCCCGCGCCCGCGTCGCACAGGGTGAAGTGCCAGACGAGCAAGAGGCGAGGGTCGACGGCGTGCTGTGCAGCCGTGACCCAGTCCGCGAGGCCCTGCTCGTCATGGTCGCCCGTGATGCGCACGAACACGTCGACGGTTTCTCGCGCCCCTGGCTGCGAGGCCAGCTGGTCGACGGTGGCGTCGACAGGCCCGTGCCTGAGCACCTCGAACGACGCGTTGGGCGGCCTGCGCGGGCGCACGGCCGCGGCGACGGCGTCTTCGACCGCCGTGGCGCGCGGGCGCCGATCGTCGCGACGCGTCCACGTCCCGGCGCGCCAGCGGAGCTCCACAGCCGCGTGCTCTCTGTGCCGGACCCGGTTCCGCGCGTGCTCCCCTCGACGAGAGGTCGTGATGACCTGTCGAAGGGTCGGCTCGCTGCCCGGGGCGTGAAACGAGACGATGACGCGCACCGAAGACAGCGGGGGTTCCGCGCGCGCCAACGGGTCGAGCACCAGGCTGAGCGACGACTGCAGCGCGGCCACGCGCTCGTCGACGGAGAGGCCGCTGCCGTCGAACACCCACAGCGTCACCTCGCCTTGCGCCTGCCCGCGCCCCTCGCAGGGGTGGGTCGCGACGACGGCGCGCTCCCGGGCTGCGCCGCGCGCCCACGCCAGGACAGGCTGCACGGCCCGAATGCATGGGTAGTTGTCCACGAGCTCGCCATGATGGCTGCCGCCAAACAGGAGCTCCGGCTTCGCCGCGGGGTGCGCCCTGAAGTCACCTTCGACGCCGCCTGGCCAACCCGGGGCAGAGAAGGTCAGCCCGGAGACCAGGGGCACGAGGAAGGGCTCCCCGTAGCGAGCCTCCAACGCGGCGCGGATCTCCGCCGCCCGGGGCGTCTCGGTGTCACCGTCGGGCGGCGCGTCGGGCGGTTGGGGCGCGTAGAGGAGGCGAGGCCAGGTCGCGACGCGGGGCGGCTTCTGGGGGAACGGCGGCGGCCCCGGGTGGCCCTGGCCGGGGCATCGCCCGCAGCCGAGGAACAGCAGCAAGGCGAGGGCGAGCCGGAAAGGGGGCATGGGGCCAGCACACTCTATGCGGCCCCGCGTCACGCTCAGCGGCGAACGGTGGGGCGGTGCCCTTGCGTCAGATGCCCATCGCGCCGACCCAGAAACCAGCGAAGCCAAGGGTGCCCAGGAGAACGGTCGCGCCAGCCAGCGCCGCCTGTACTGTGCCGTGCCTGCGAAGCAACAGAAGCCGGCTCATGACGAACACGCTCGGTCCGCCGATGACCAGCGCCGGCAGAAGGAACCGCGAGAACGTCGCGAGCTGGTCCGCGCTCATGCGGGAATCGAGGACCGTGTAGAGGAACAACCCGCATGCGCCTGACGTGAACGTCAGCGCCACGCCGAGCAGCGCGCCCAGCCCGACCACCTTCAACACAAAGAAGATTCGTTCTTGCATCGACGGGCTCACCCGGTTGGCCCTGGCCCGCCACAATGACAAACTTCACCGTGCTTGGGACCGGTTGATCCAGGGTCTGTCCGTAAGCCCTCCTGACAAACCGAGGCTGGACGACTCAACCTGGAGCCTCGACAATCCACCATGTCCATCAAGCGCCTGAGCTCCCCGCCCGCTCCTGCTCCGACGACGCAGCCGACCCGCCGACAGCCGGTGACGGCCCCGAAGGCCGTGCTGAAGGCGCCGGCGTCGGTGTTCGAGGCCGCGAAGAAGCTGGGCGAGAAGCTGCTGGGCGCGCGGCCGGCCCCGACGGGGAAGGACGAGGCGGTGCGGCGCGCGCGGGAGCTCCTCGAGGGCCCCGCGCAGCGCACCGCGCAGTCCGACGGCTCGGTGGTGGTGGCCGACGCGCCGCACGTGAACGACCGCCGCGACGTCACCGGCCCGCGCGCCGACGACGCCCTGCGCCAGGTGGGTGACAACGCGGCGCTCGAGGCCGAGGCGCTCTCGTCGCTGGCCCCCAAGGACCGCGCGCGCTACCTGACGGTGCAGCGGGCGCTCCTGGCCGAGGCCGAGGGGCGGCCCAACGGAGACCCCGTGGCGGCGCTCGCGCTGCAGACGATGCTGCTCGAGGGCGCGCTCCCCGGCGCCAGGGCGCTCGGCGGCACCGACACGCTCCTCTCCGGGCTCGAGAAGGTGACGCGGCAGGAGCTCGCCGAAGGCATCGACCGCCAGCAGCTCCTCGCCGACGTGGTGCAGGAGGTCGCGGTGCCCGCGGCCATCGCGCAGCGCAACCGCGGCACCTGCGTGCCGACCTCCATCGAGATCCAGCTCGTGCAGACGAACCCCGCCGAGTACGTGCGCCTGGTGTCGGGCCTCGCCACGCCGGCCGGCGAGGTGACGACGCGCGGCGGCGACGTGCTCGTCCGCGAAGACGGCGTGCTGACCGACGACACCACGCGCTCGCTCTCGCAGCGGCTCCTCGCGCCCGCGCTGATGGAGCTGGGCAACGGCCTCGCCGACTACAACAACGAAGAGGACCGGCACGAGGGCGGCGGCCTCGACGGCCGCTCGGGCCTGACGGCCGCGCAGGCCGACGTGGTGCTCGAGAGCCTCTACGGCCGCGACCACGCCTTCCAGAACACGCAGAGCGCCGAAGAGAAGACGGCGGGCACCGACTTCGTGCTCCGCGAGCTCGAGGCGGGCCGCACGGTGCTGGTGGGCCTTCGGTGGGGCGAGGGCGGGCACAAGGTGCTGGTGACGGGCACGGAGTCGCGCGACGGCGTCGACTACGTGCGCATCATCAACCCCTGGGGCCGCGAGGAGCTCATTCCCCGCAGCGACTTCGAGGCGCGGCTGCGCAACGTGAACTACGACCCGGCGGGCGCCTTCCGCGACCTCTGGGAGCGCGTCTTCTGA
>CAYUZK010000171.1:0-13703 GCA_964449625.1 uncultured Archangium sp. | reverse complement strand
CACCGCCCGGCACCACACCTTCTTCGAGATGCTGGGCAACTTCAGCTTCGGCGACTACTTCAAGGCCGACGCGGTGCGCTGGGGCTGGGAGTTCGTGACGAAGGAGCTCGGCATCCCCGAGGCGCGGCTGGCGGTGACGGTGTTCAAGGGCGAAGACGGCATCCCCGCCGACGAAGAGGCGGCGGCGCTCTGGGCGAAGGCCGGGGTGCCCACGCACCGCATTCACCGCCTGGGCCTCAAGGACAACTTCTGGGCCATGGGCGACACGGGGCCGTGCGGGCCGTGCTCGGAGATCTACGTGTGGCTGCCGGAGGGCCCGGTGAACGAGGCCAACAAGCCCGGCGAGTCCGACGACTGGCTGGAGATCTGGAACCTCGTCTTCATGCAGTTCGAGCGCAAGGTGGCGGGCGGGGAGCTCATCCCCCTGCCGCGGCCGTCGATCGACACCGGCGCGGGCCTCGAGCGCGTCACCGCCTACGTGCAGGGCAAGAAGTCGAACTACGACACCGACCTCTTCACCCCCATCTTCGCGGTCATCGAGCAGCGCTCGGGAAAGCAGTACGGCGCCCGGTGGGACGACCAGGCCGACGGCGCCATGCGCGTCATCGCCGACCACGCGCGGGCCACGGCCTTCCTCGTGGCCGACGGCGTACAGCCCTCGAACGAGGGGCGCGGCTACGTGCTGCGCCGCATCATGCGCCGCGCGATCCGCCACGGAGATCAGCACCTGGACCTCACCGAGCCCTTCTTCGCCGCCTGCGTCGACGCGGTCATCGGCCTCATGTCGCCGGCCTACCCGGAGCTCGCCGAGAAGCGCGCCTTCCTCCTCGAGGTGGCCAGGCACGAGGAGGACGCCTTCCGCCGCACGCTCAAGCGGGGCCTGGGCCTCATCGCGCAGGAGTTCGAGAAGCTGCGCCAGGCGAAGGGCACCGCGCTCAGCGGCGAGGTGGTGTGGGACCTGCACCAGACCTACGGCTTCCCGTGGGACCTGACCGAGGTCATCGCCCGCGAAGAGGGCTTCGGCATCGACAAGCCGCGCTTCGAGCAGCTCCTCGACGCGGAGCGCGAGCGGGCCTCGCAGGGCGGCCTGGGCCAGGAAAAGGGCGTCGCCGACATCTACATGGCGCTGGCGGCCGCGCTGCCCGAGACGAAGTTCCAGGGCTACGACGGCGTGAGCGGCTCGGGCACGCTGCTGGCCATCGTCAAGGGCGCGGCCCGCGTCGAGGCGGCGAAGGCCGGCGACGAGGTCGAGCTCGTGTTCGACCAGTCGCCCTTCTACGGCGAGTCGGGCGGCCAGGTGGGCGACGTCGGCACCGCCAGCGGCCCGGGCGTGAAGCTCGTCATCACCGACGCGCAGAAGCCCGCGGGCGGCCTGGTGGTGCACAAGGCGAAGGTGCGCGAGGGCACCCTCGCGGTGAAGGCCACGCTGGCGCTGCAGGTCGACGCGAGCCGGCGCCAGAAGATCCGCGCCAACCACTCGGCGACGCACCTGCTGCACCGGGCGCTCAAGGTGGTGCTCGGCAGCGCCGTCAACCAGAAGGGCTCCATCGTGCAGCCCGACTTCCTGCGCTTCGACTTCTCGCACTTCAGCGCCCTGAGCCCCGAGGAGCTCGAGCGGGTGGAGGACCTCGTCAACGGGTGGATCCGCGACAACGAGGACGCACAGACGAAGCTCATGGGCCTGGCCGAGGCGCGGGCCTCGGGCGCCGTCGCGCTCTTCGGCGAGAAGTACGGCGACTCGGTGCGCGTGGTCACGGTGCACCCCGAGTCCACCGAGCTGTGCGGCGGCACCCACGTGCGCCGCTCCGGTGACATCGGCTTCTTCAAGATCCAGCAAGAGAGCTCCATCGCCTCCGGCGTGCGCCGCATCGTGGCGGTGACGGGCGAGGCGGCGGTGGCCCTGACCCGCGCCCACGAGAAGCTGCTCGCGCAGTCGGCCGGCCTCTTCAAGAGCGCCCCGGCGGAGCTGCCCCGGCGCATCGAGGCGGCGCAGAAGCGCGCGAGGGAGCTCGAGAAGAAGGTCGAGGAGCTCCAGCTCAAGGCCAGCACCGGCGGCGGCGCGGCGACCGAGCAGGTGCAGCAGTTCAACGGCATCACGGTCGTCACCCAGCGCATCGACCCGGCCGACGCCACCGTGCTGCGCCAGCTGTGGGATCGCTACAAGGACAAGCCCGGCTTCGTGGTGGGCCTGGGCGGCGAGACGAGCGACGGGAAGGCGCTCATCCTCGTCGGCGCGACGAAGGACGTGGTGGAGCGCGGCTTCAAGGCCGGTGACGCCGTGCGCGCCATGGCCGCGGAGGTCGGCGGCAAGGGTGGCGGCAAGGCTGACCTCGCGCAAGCCGGCGGGCCCGACCCCTCGAAGCTGCCCCAGGCCTTCGAGCAGCTCGTGGCCATGGTGAAGCGCGCGTGACGCGCCGGCGCGGCCTCGCGGCGCTCGCGCTGGGCCTGGCCCTGGCGGCCTGCCCGAAGGACGAGGCCCCGCCCGACCGCGCCATCGAGCTGCTCAAGGCCGAGCAGGCGCGGCTCCAGCGAGAGGGCCCGGCCACGACGCGAAGGCCGAGCCCGCCGGAGCCGCTGGCGGAGATCGTCGCCGCGGACGCGCGACCCGAGACCCTGGGCATCCCCCGTGACGTCGCCGCGGACCTGGGCGCCGTCACCCTGTCGCTCACCGAGGTGCAGATCGCGCAGACCGTCGGGCAGCGCGTGAAGCTGTCCACCACCGACCAGTTCGTGCGCGTCACCCTCGAGGCCTCGGCCCGCGCGCCGACCGAGCTCGAGCTCGCCGGCGCGCAGCTCGTGCTGGGCGACCAGACGTACCCGCTCGCCCGTGACGCCCAGCGCGCGGCCGGAGGTTCGCCGCTGAGCACAAAGATCCACCCCGGCGGCAGCACCGAGCTGGTGCTCTTCTTCGAGGCGCCGCGGGCGGCGCTGCGGCCGGGGCTGAAGATCGTTCTGTCCAGCGCCGAGAGCAGGGTAGAACTCGCGCTGCAATGACGTCCGAGTCGTCGAACGAGCCCAAGAAGGTGCCCCTGCGGGTCCGGCTCCCGTTCGCGACCGAGGCCGAGTTCGTCGAGCGCTACGGCGCGCACGTCACGCGCGGCGGCATCTTCATCGCCACCAGGGCCGGCAAGCCCGAGGGCACGGCGCTCAGCTTCGAGCTCGTGCTGCAGGACGGCGCGCGGCTCATGCGGGGCGAGGGCGTGGTGCAGAAGCTCGCCGGCGAAGAGGCCGGCGCCCGGGCGGGCATGCTGGTGCGCTTCACGCGCATCGACTCGCGCACCAAGGCCCTCATCGACGCCATCGTCGCCGCCCGCGAGGGGGTGGCCACGGCCGAGCCGCCGGTGAGCCACGTCAGCCAGCCGCCGCCCTCGCGGCCGGCCGTGGTCTCGCGGCCCTCCCCTGCCCCGCGCAGCGGGCCGGTGCCGCTCGCCGAAGACGTGGTGCTGGGCATCGACCTGGGCACCACCACCTGCCGGGCCGCCATGGTGATCGACGGCGTGCCGCACCTGGTGCCCATCGCCTCGGAGCGTGGCGCCTTCGCGCTCCCCGCGGTGGTGGCCTACGACGCCGCGAAGGGGCGCGTGCTCTTCGGGAGCGCCGCGCGCAAGCACCGCGTCGACCACCCGGAAGAGACGGTGCTGGGCTTCAAGCGCCTCATGGGCCGTCGCGCCCAGTCGAAGAAGGTGCGCGAGCTGGCGAAGGTGTCGCCCTACAAGCTCTCGTCGGCGGCCGACGGCGACGTGGGCATCGAGCTGTCCGGCCGCGTCTTCGCGCTGCCCGACTTCGCCGCCACGCTGCTCAAGGAGCTCAAGAACGCCGCGCAGGACCTGCTCCACCGGCCGCTGACGCGCGCCGTGCTGAGCGTGCCCGCCTGGTACACCGACCACCAGCGGGCCGCGGTGCTCACCGCGGGCAAGCTGGCCGGGCTCGAGGTGCTCAGCGTGGTCAACGAGCCCTCGGCGGTGGCCCTGGCCTTCGGCTACGGCCGCGGCCTGGCCCGCAAGCGCGTGCTCGTGTACGACCTGGGCGGCGGCACCTTCGACGCGTCGGTGGTGGAGATCACCGGCGACGACATCGAGGCCGTCAGCACCGGCGGCGACAACTTCCTCGGGGGCATGGACTTCGACGCGCGCCTGGGCGACGCGCTCATCGGCACCCTGCCCGAGACCCCGCGCGATCGGCTCCTGGCCTCGGCCGTGACGGTGGAGCGCGTGCGCGACGCCGCCGAGCTGGCGAAGATCCAGCTCTCGGAAAAGACGCTGGCCACGGTGCACGTGCCCTTCGCCACCACCGACGACGCCGACCAGCCGGTGGACCTGCGCGCCGAGGTCGAGCGCGGCTTCCTCGAGTCGGCCACGGTGGACCTGGTCGAGCGCACGGCCCAGGTGACGCAGGCGGTGCTCGACGCGGCGAACCTGACGCCGCAGAGCCTCGACGAGGTGCTCCTGGTCGGTGGCCAGAGCCGCTCGCCCGCGGTGCGGCAGCGCGTCGAGGCGCTCCTCGGGCGCGCCGGGCGCACCGACGTCGACCCCGCGGGGGCCGTGGCCCTGGGCGCGGCGCTCCTGGGCCACTCGCTGGTGCAGCGCGAGCGCGGCAAGCGCGGGCTGTCGCTCTCGGAGGTGCTCTCGAGCCCCGTGGGCGTGGCGATGCGCGGCGGCGGCTTCCGCCGCGTGCTCGAGCGCAACACGCGGCTGCCGGCCCAGAAGACGCTCGCCATCCCCGTGCAGGCCGGCCAGACGATCAAGTTCGCCGTCTTCCAGGGCAACTCCGGGCGCGCCGACGAGAACGAGTACCTCGGGGCGCTCGCCGTCGGCTCCGACCGCGCCGGGGAGCTCACCGTGCGCTTCGCGGTGGCCGCCGACGGGCGCCTCACGCTCTCGGCCGCCACGCCGACGGGCAAGCAGGCCGAGATGCAGTTCTCGACGGCGGAGGCCTCCGACGCGGTGGTGGAGGAGCTCCTCGCCCAGTCACCGCTGCCCGGCGACGATGACGCCTCGCGCGGAGGCAAGGGCCTCTTCGGCGGCCTCAAGCGCCTCTTCGGCGGCAAGTAGCCGGCAGGCCCCTACAGCAAGAAGTGATCGACGAAGCGCGACGGGTCGGCCTCGCGCTCGAAGGCCTCGAGCACGTCTTGCGCGGGGGAGCGGCGACGGCGGGCCACCTCGCGCAGCGGCTCGAGCAGCGCCACGTCGTCGTCGCCCAGGCGCGCGAGGCCGGCGGCCGCCAGCTCGACCAGCTCGCCCGCGAAGTCGGCCAGCGTGCCCGCGCCCAGCCGCGCCTGGAGCCCCTGCAGCTGCGCGGCCGCGTGGAGCTCGAGGTGCTCGCGCGGTGAGCGCGGCGGGAGCAGCTCGGTGGCGGCCTCGAGGGCCGTGCGATCGTAGAGGAGCCCGCGCATGAGGGCCACGAGGGCCCCGGTGAGGGCGACGCTGACGCCGTCGGCGGCGCGGATCTCGATCACCTTCTTCAGCCGCACCTCGGGGAAGAGGGTCGAGAGGTGATCCGTCCAGTCGGCGTGGGTCGCCGGGCGCCCGTCGTAGCCGCGCGCGAGGAACTCGCGGAAGGTGAGCTTCGGCCCGAGGTACTGGCCGTCGCGCCGCAAGAAGAGCAGCGGCGCGTCGAGGGCCCACTCGACGTAGGCGGCGTACGAGAAGCTGCCGTCGAGCATCGCGTGCGGGTAGCCGCAGCGGGCCGGGTCCACCTCGCTCCACACGCGGCTGCGCCACGAGAGGTAGCCGGTGGGCTGGCCCTGCGCGAGCGGGCTGTTGGCGAAGAGCGCCACGAGGAGCGGCGAGACGCGCACCGAGGCCGTCACCTTGCGCACGCAGTCGGCCTCGTCGCGCCAGTCGAGGCTCACCTGGCCGGTGGCCGTCATGAGCATCATGTCGAAGGCGAGGCGGCCGCGCGTGCCGAGCGTCTCGCGCATCACGCGGTAGCGGCTCTTGGGCATCCACGGCATCTCGGCCAGGGTGCCGAAGGGGCGGTAGCCCAGGGTCGCGGCGCGCAGCCCGAAGGCCGCGGCCACCTGCCGCAGCTCGGCGGCGTGGCGCACGTTCTCGGCGTGCGCCTCGCGGGCCGTCGGCCACGGCGAGCCCGAGAGCTCGAGCTGGCCGCCGGGCTCGAGCGAGAGCGTCTCGACGCCGCGCTGCATGGCGATGACGGGCGCGTCGGGCGCCTCGCGGAACTCCGTGAAGCCGAAGGAGCGGAAGCCCTCGAGCAGCGCGCCGATGCCGTGCGCGCCTTCGTAGGGCACGGCCGTGGCCGCCGCGGCGGGGAACATGAGGCGCTCGTGCTCGAGGCCCAGCAGCAGGGGCCCCTCGGGCCGCTCGGCGGCGCGGAGCGTGTCGACGAGCTCGCCGACCGAGCCGATGGGTTCAGCCGCCGTCTGCTTCGCGTCGAGGGACATGGAGAGCGGGCGCGCTTATAACGGGCGGCTAGCGCCGAGCCATCACTTCCTCCGCATGTCGACCCCCACCCCCACCCTCGCAGCCCAGAGCAGCCCCGGCGACGTCGTCGTGGGCCTGGGCCTGTGCTTCCGGGCGGCGGCCCTCATCGTGCGCACGCCGAAGCTGCTCGCTCTCTCGCTCCTGAGCGCCGTCGTCACCGGCGCCACCCTGGTGGGCGTGGGCGTGGGCGCCTGGGCCCTGGGGCAGCGGCTCGCCGAGTGGCTCGTGGGCGGCGACGGCTGGCGCCACGTGGCGGCCGTGGGCCTGGGCGTGGTGCTCTTCCTCGCGCTCTTCGTGGTGGGCGCGCTGACGGCGCCCAACCTGCTGCTCGCCCCGCTGCAGGATCCGCTCTCGGAGGCCACCGAGGCGCGCTGCGGCGACTTCACCCCGCCGGCCTCCACGGTCGGCGCGCTGGTGCGCGGCACCGTCGAGTCGCTCAAGCACACGCTCCTGCGCCTGGGCCTCATGGCCCTGGGCCTGGTGGTGCTCTTCCCCTTGAACCTCGTGCCGGGCGCCGGGAGCGCGCTGTGGCTGGTGCTCTCGTCGGTGTGGACGATGTTCTGGCTCGCCGTGGAGCACCTCTCGGGGCCCATGGCGCGGCACCTTCGCCCGTTCGGGGAGGTGGTGGCGGCGCTGCGGCGTCGACCCGCGCTGGCGCTCGGCTTCGGCGGCGCGCTCTGGCTCATGCTGTGGGTGCCCGTGGTGAACTTCTTCCTCCTGCCCGTCGCGGTGGTGGCTGGAACCCTGTTGTTCCGCGGGCTCGCGGCGGCCGGCGCCCTCGCGCGGGAACGAAGCACCTGAGGCCCGTGTTCGGGCTTCCTTGAAGGGGTGGAACCCCCTGATTAGGCTCCCCCCTCTTGGCCACCCCGGTCGCTGGATGAAAGAAGGACATATGCACAGCTTGCGTCGCGCCCTGGTGATCGCCGCGCTCCTCGCCGCGTGGGCGTTCTCCGGCAACGACCGGTCGCCGCTCACCCTCACGATGTCCGAGGCGGTGGCCGCGCCGCGGGGCGACGACCGCGAGGGCAAGGCGCCCCACGAGCTCTCCTCGCTGCGGGTGCTGACCAAGGTCATCCACTACGTGAAGGAGAACTACGTCGACCCCAAGCGGGTGCGGCCCAAGGAGATGCTGGTCGCCTCGCTGGAGGCCATCGAGAAGACGGTGCCCGACGTGATGGTGGACGGCAACGCCGAGCAGGGGCGCGTGCGCGTCAACGTCAACGGCAAGCTCAAGGAGTTCGACATCGGGCACGTGGACTCGCTGTGGAAGATGTCGTTCACCCTCAAGGACATCTTCGACTTCGTCTCGCGCAACATGCGGCCCGTCGAGGACTCGCGGGAGGTCGAGTACGCGGCCGTCAACGGCATGCTCCAGACGCTCGACCCCCACTCGGTGCTCCTGCGGCCCGAGCTGTACCGGGAGATGAAGCTCACCACCAAGGGCGAGTTCGGCGGCCTGGGCTTCGTGATCCAGATGCGCGAGGGCGTGCTGACGGTGGTGAAGGTGCTGCCGAAGACCCCCGCCTTCCGCGGCGGCATCAAGAAGGACGACCAGATCGTCCGCATCGGCGAGGAGTCCACCGTCAACATGGACCTCAACGAGGCCGTCTCGAAGCTGCGCGGCCCGGTGGACTCGAAGGTGACCATCAGCGTGATGCGCAAGGGGTGGGACAAGCCCCAGCAGATGACGGTGACGCGCGCCCTCATCACCATCGAGTCGGTGCAGTCGAAGCTCCTCGCGCAGGGCGTGGGCTACGTGCGGCTCAAGAACTTCCAGGGCAACACCACCCGCGACCTCCAGGCGGCCCTCAACGAGCTCATCGAGCAGGCGAAGCGGGGCGGCTCGCCGCAGGGCCTCAAGGGCCTGGTGCTCGACCTGCGCGGCAACCCCGGCGGCCTGCTCGACCAGGCCATCCAGGTCTCCGATCTCTTCCTCTCGTCGGGCACCATCGTCTCGACGGTGGGCCTGTCTGACAAGCTGCGCGAAGAGAAGCGCGCCCACCAGGACGACGAAGACGACCTCTTCCCCATCGCGGTGCTGGTGAACGCCGGCAGCGCCTCGGCCTCGGAGATCGTCGCCGGCGCGCTCAAGAACCAGAACCGCGCCGTGGTCATCGGCCGCCAGACCTTCGGCAAGGGCTCGGTGCAGGTGCTCTACGACTTCCCCGACGAGAGCGCGCTCAAGCTGACCATCGCCAAGTACCTCACGCCGGGCGACCTCAGCATCCAGGAGGTCGGCATCACGCCCGACATCGAGTTCATCCCCACGCGCGTCACGAAGGACCGGGTGGACCTCTTCGCGCCGCGCCGGAGCATGGGCGAGGCCGACCTCGAGTCGCACTTCGCCAACCCGGCCAACGGCCAGGCCGCGAAGAAGCGCGACGAGGTGGTGGTGCGCGAGCGCCCGGTGGAGGCGCTCAAGTACCTCAAGGAAGAGAAGGAGAAGGTCGCGAAGGCCGACCCTAAGAAGGACAAGGACGCCCCCAAGCCGCCGAAGGGCGCCAAGAACGTGCTCACGGACGCCGAGGCGAGCCCGCACGACGAGGAGCTCGACGACCAGCTCGACGCCGAGAGCCAGGACGAGGTCCGCGAAGACTTCGAGGTCACCTTCGCCCGCGAGTTCCTCCTCGCCGCCCCGCACCTGCGGCGCGACGAGCAGCTCAAGGCCGGCCAGGCCTTCGTGCGAAACCGCCGCGGCGGCGAGGACCGCCGCATCGCCGAGGCCATCACCGCCCTCGGGGTGGACTGGACGGCCGGCGAGACGCCGAAGAACGCGCAGCTCGTCAGCTCCCTCAAGCCCTCGTCGGAGCGGAAGATCACCGCCGGCGAGACGGTGCCGCTCGAGCTGTCGGTCGAGAACCGCGGGGCCGAGCCGGTGCGGCGGCTCCGCGCGTGGATCGAGTCCGACAACGGGTTCCTCGACCGCCGCGAGTTCCTCTTCGGGCAGCTGAAGCCCGGCGAGCGCCGCACCTGGACGGTGAGCGTCAAGATCCCCAGGGACCTCGCGTCGCGGCGCGACGGCGTGACCGTGAAGCTGCAGGACGACAGCGGCGTGCTGGCCGAGACCACCGCGGGCGAGCTGACCATCGTGGAGATCCCCCGGCCGCAGTTCGCCTTCACCTGGTCGGTGGTGGACGACTGCGCGCAGTGCAACGGCGACGGGCTGGTGCAGCGCGGCGAGAACGTGGCGCTCTACATCGACGTCACCAACGTCGGCGCGGGCAAGGCCCTCGACGCCTTCTCGAGCGTGCGCAATGCGGCCGACGCGAACATCTTCATCGAGAAGGGCCGCTTCAAGTTGGGCGAGCTCGCCCCGGGCGAGACGAAGTCGGCGGTCTTCCGGCTCGAGGTGAAGAAGGGGTGGAAGGGCGACGCCTTCGGCCTGCGCTTCGCCGTCATCGACGAGCCCCTCGAGGAGTACACGGCCGACAAGCTGATGATCCCCGTGGCCGCCGACGCGGCGCCCTCCCCGGCCTTCACGGCGAGCAAGGGCACCGTGCGCCTGGCGGACAAGGCCGAGATCTACGCGGCGGCCGACACCCGGCGTCCGCTGGCGCGGCTGCCGAAGGGCGGCGTCTTCACCGAGGTCGCCCGCGGCGGCGCGGTGGCGAAGCTCGAGTGGGAGAAGGACCGCCCCGTCTTCGTGAAGCTCAGCGACCTGCGCGACGCGAAGGGCCAGAAGCCGGCGCCGGTGAAGGACGCCGAGTTCCAGCACTTCCGCACCCCGGCGCAGATCTCCATGAACGTGGACCCGACCCAGGGCGGCGCGGTCATCGACGGGGAGCGCTTCACGCTCTCGAGCGTGGTGCACGACGCGCAGCTGCTCGACGTCTTCGTGCTGGTCAACGATCAGAAGGTCTTCTTCCGCGGCGCCACGCCCGACGACGCGGGCAAGGTGAAGTTCTCGACGGAGTTCAGCCTGAAGGAAGGCAACAACCTCGTCACCGTGGTCGCCCGCGAGTCGCAGGACTTCGCCACCCGCAAGTCCGTCGTCATTCGCCGGCGGCCCTCGGCGGTGGCCCAGAAGGACACCGAGCCGGCCAAAGAAGCCAAGCCCTGAAGAATTGATGCCCCCGCCTCCGGGGGCTAGGGTCTGCGGCCATGTTCCGTCGGGTCACGCGCCTGGGCGCCGTCGTGGGAGTGCTCGTCGCGAGCGCGGCCTCCGCCGACGCCTACGACTTCCGCATCTACCAGCTCGGCAACCCCTTCGAGCGGGGCACGGGCCACCAGGCTGGCGCGAACGGCAACTTCCGCGCCTTCGCCCGGCAGTTCGCCGCGGCCATGACGGCGGTCAACCTGATGCCGCCCGAGACTCTGGGCCACTCGGGGTTCGCGCTGTCCGCCGAGCTCTCGGTGGTGGACTTTCAGGGCGGCTCGCTGCCCACCATCGCGCCCTTCGCGGGGCCGCTCCTCATTCCTTCGCTGCACTTCCGCAAGGGGCTGCCCTGGAGCTTCGAGGTGGGCGTGCGCGGCGGGTGGATCGAGAAGAGCCGCATGGGCACCGGCACGCTCGAGCTCAAGTGGGCCATCAACGAGGGCTTCGCCTACCTCCCCGACATCGGCGTGCGCGGGCACGTGACGAAGCTGATCAACAGCCGCGACTTCGACCTCACGGCCGGCGGCCTCGACCTGGGCATCGGCAAGCAGTTCGCCGTCGCCGGCATGCTGACCGTGACGCCCTACGCCGGGTGGGACCTCACCTTCGTGGGCGCGTCCACCGGCAACATCGACTTCAACCCGCAGCGCACGCTCGCCGCCTCCGACGCCACGCGGGTCGCGACCTGCGGTGACGACTACTGCGTCTTCGACTCGGTGATGGCAGCCGGCAACACCAACAACCGCTTCTACGGCGGCGTGCGCGTCATCGCCGGCGTGGTGCTGCTGGGCTTCGAGGTGAGCTACACGCTCAGCTCCAGCTTCCGCGACACGGGCACCAACACAGACCGCACCGTGCCCGGCCTGCTCGCCTGGAACAGCACCATCGGGCTCGACTTCTAGGCGTCGACGGTCTGCAGCTCGGCGCGCAGCGCGCCCGGCCGGTTGGTGATGAGCCAGTTGACGCCCAGAGCGCGCAGGCGCCGGGCCTCGTCGGCGTCGTCCACCGTCCACGCGGCCACCTCCCACCCCTGGGCGTGCCAGCGGTTGACGCGCTGGGGGGTGCACTGCGAGGCGTGGGGGTGCACCGAGGTCGACGCCGCCACCGGCAGCCAGAAGAAGGCCTGCCGCAGCCACGGCTGATCGGGGTCGAGCAGGAAGCCGCGGCGCACGTTGGGCCAGGCCTGCGCCAGGCGCACCAGGCACAGCGGGTTGAAGCTCGAGACGAAGGCGCGCTCGAGCAGCCGGCGATCGGTCAGCCGCGCCCCCACCCGGTGGGCGAGGCCGTGATCGTCGACCGTCTCGCACTTGAGCTCGACGTTGATGACGGCGTGCGCGGGGGCGGCGTCGAAGACGTCGTCGAGGAGCGGCAGGCGGGCCGGCGCGAAGCCCAGGCGCGAGCCGACGTCGACGGCCTTGAGGCGGCGCCACGGGGTGGTGCGCACCTCGAGGCGGAGCCCCGCCAGCCGGTCGAGCCACTCGTCGTGACACACCACGAGCTCGCCGGAGCCGCAGACCATCACGTCGAGCTCGAAGCCGTCGGCGCCTTGCGCCATGGCGCCGGCGAAGGCCTCGAGGGTGTTCTCGGGGAAGTCGGCGCTGGCGCCACGATGACCCAGGATGCGCATCGGCATGGGTCGCCACCTGCTCCCACCCCGGGCCCGCCGTCAAGTTGCGCGCGGCCTTGGGCTGGGGCAACGTGGCCGCATGTCGCTCGGCGTCGGCGAGCTCCTCATGCTCGGCATCATCATGGTGATCGTCTTCTCGGCCTCGCGCATGGGGGCCCTGGGCAACGCCGTGGGCAAGTTCGTCTACTCCTTCAAGAAGGCGAGCCGCGGCGACGACCTGGTCGACGTGAAGCCCCTCACCCGGCTCGAGCGCGGCTCGAGCGACGCCGAGGTCATCGACCCGCCGAAGCCGTGAGCTCCCGGGCGAGCTCCCGCAGCGACACGTGCACGTTGCTGTCGCGCGCGAGCTCCGCGAGGTCGGCCTGGCCCAGGAGCGCCACCACCTTCACCCCGACCTCCGGCGGCAGGTAGGGGTTGAAGGCCAGCGCCCGGCGCACCGCGGGGCGCAGGCTCCACTTCGTCGAGCGCCAGAGCTCCACGAGGGCCTCGGCGCGGGCGGGCCTGCGGGCGGCGATGCGCACCACCAGCTCCTCGGTCAGGCGCGGGTTGCGCAGCACCTCGCGGATCACCGAGGCGTTCGACGCGGCCGCGAGGCGGGTGAGCTCGTCGGGGTTCCGCGTCAGCCGCGCGCGCGTCTTGAGCACGCCTAAGGGCGAGGAGAAGAGCCGCGCGTCGGCCCGGGCCGCGGCGTCGGGGTGGTAGGCCTGCACGGCCTCCCCTTCCGAGAAGAGCACCGAGACCTCGAGCTGCTCGTGCAGCGTGGCCACCTGCCGCAGCGTGTCGCGGTGGGGGATGAGGTCGCCGTCTTCTTCGAGGGCGCGCAGGAAGGCCGGCAGCACCACCATCGCCGGCTCCCAGCGCTCGACGGACAGGGTCAGCACCGCCTGCAGGAGCGCGGTCGCCCCGGGAGCGTCGAGCTCACCCAGCGCCTGCGCCGCGGCCCGGCGGAGCACCTCGTGGCCGCCGCCGAGCGCCGCGAGCCGCTGCACCCGCTGCCGGAAGTCGTCCGGCGGGGGGATCATGGGTTGGCGGCGGTCGGCGCTCGCTGCTCGGGCCGCGCGGTCACCCGCACCCGGAAGTCTTTCAGGTCGGGCGGGTACTCGGTGAAGGTGACGACGAAGGGCATGGCGCCGCCCGGGGGCACCGCCGCCGCGCGCAGCTCGACCTTCTGGTTGAGCGCCTCGAGGGTGTCGCTGCCCTCCACGAGGTAGAGTTCCTCAGGGCTGGGGGGCCCGCCGGCCCAGCTCTCGGCGGCGCGCACCACCGAGGCGCCTTCGACCAACTCGGCGCGGACCACGAGGCTGACGGCGCTCTCGGTGCGGTTGACGACCTCGCCGCGCACGAAGAAGACCGCGCGCCCCGCCCTGGTCTCGTAGAGGCCGTTGGAGACGTCACGCGCCACGAAGGGCGTCGAGGGCGCGAAGGTGCTCTTGAGGTTCTCCCACGAGAGCGAGTCGCCGCTGATCTTCCCCTCGTTGAGGAAGGCCGAGCCCAGCACGACCAGGCCCAGCACCAGCACGGCCGCGATGCCGACGTTGAC
>CAYUZK010000170.1:0-13756 GCA_964449625.1 uncultured Archangium sp. | reverse complement strand
GTGT
Organism: uncultured Archangium sp.; assembly: GCA_964449625.1. Lineage (GTDB taxonomy): Bacteria > Myxococcota > Myxococcia > Myxococcales > Myxococcaceae > Archangium_A. The sequence goes on along the minus strand of CAYUZK010000170.1, from coordinate 13,752 downwards.
CGGAGGTCCGTCATCACTTCCCGGTGAACGATCGCCGCGTCGCGGCTCTCAAGATCCGCTTCGCGGCTTTCGATCGCCCCTCTTCGGCGGTCAGCCAGGACTTCACGGTGTGTGATCGCCATCTTTCGGCAGTCGATCGGGACTTCACGGTGGTCGATCGGGACACTTTGGTGGTTGCTCAGGACATTTGGGTGGTCGATCAGGACATTCGGGTGGTCGATCAACACTTCACGGACAAATCCCCAGTCAACTCAACAACTTCAAAAACCACTTGAGCGGCCCTTTGCCTTGCCTACATTCCGCCGCCGCGCACATGGGGTGCGTGCTGTTCACACATCGGTAGGGGGTACACATGGTTGTGCGTTGGAGTGTTGATCAGACGATCCGGGCGGCGGAGGGTTTGGCGCCATTGGCCGCGCAGCACCGGAGGGCGCTGGAGGCGAGGTTGCCGGCGGGCTTCATCGACGGGCTCGCGGCGGACTCGCGGCGGTTGCTCGAGCTGACGGGTGGCAAGAGCGCGGCGCACAGTCAGCGCAGCACCGCGACCGTCACGCAGAACGACGCCGTCAAACGAGGCATGGAGCTGGTGTCTCATCTGCGCCGCCTGGTGCGCACGGGCGCGCCGCGCAACAAGGCGCTCCACCGCTCCGTCGGCGTGGGCAAGGAGGTCGCCAACACCGTCGGCGCCGTCGCGCGCGCCCTCGAGGTCGTCGTCACCGGCGCCTCCGCCGCCGAGGCCGAGGCCCGCGCCGCCGGCATCCTCCCCGACGACGTCGCGCTCGCCCGCTCCCTCTGGGCCAGCCTCGCCGACGCCGACCGCGCCCAGGAGGGCCTCAAGCTCACCGCCCGCGAGGCCACCGCCGCCAGCAAGACCCTCCAGCGCCGCCTCGAGGACGACCTCATGCACCTCGTCTCCGTCGCCAGCGTCACGCTCGGCAAGCCCGAGGCCGCCGCCTTCGATGCCCTGACGCCGGCGGTCGGCAGGGCCAAGAAGAAGAAGCCCGTCGCCTGATTCCCCCGCCGCACCCAGCGAGGAGGAGCGCCGCCTGGCTCCTCCTCGCGTCGTTCCCGCGTCGGGGCCGACAACCCACTAGAATTACGGAAGGCGCAGACCTACCCGGGAATCTGCCGGTGATTTCCGGTATTCTTCCGGGCGATGCCCGCCCGATTCGAAGCAAGCATTCCGGAGGCCCGAGCGCTGGCGGCCAGCCAGCTCGCCGAGGAGCTGGGCCTGACCCGTAGCCAGTTGGTCGATGAGGCGCTCGCGCTCTTCGTGAAGATCGTCCTGGAGGCGCGCCGGGGCCGGAAGGTGGTCGCGCTCGACCCCGAGACAGACAAGCCGGCCTGCGAGCTCGCTTCGCCGACGCTGACGGCCATCGAGTGGGCGAACACGCCGCACGTCCTCTGGTTGAGCCGGGCGGAGTTCGAGAAGGTGGAGGCGCTCAATCGTGATCCCCCGCAACCCAACGAGGCCCTCCGGAGGTCCGCGCGACGGTTCGCCGAGTACGCTGAAGACGAAGCTGCTGGACCCGACCCATCCGATCGATGACTTCGCCTCGGGCGAGCGCTCGCTCGACGACTTCCTGCGGCTGCACGCGCTCCAGAACGTCCGTCACGGCGTCAGCAAGACGTACGTGTTGCTTCGTGGCCAGTCGGCAGACGCAGCGACCCCAGCGGTGCTCGGCTACTACTCGCTCACGCCGACGAGCCTGGCCGCTCGGGACCTCGCGCCGTTCCACGCTGGCGCCCGGCTTCCGCGCTACCCACTCGGGGCGTTCTTGATCGGTCGCCTCGCGGTCGATTCGCGGGCCCAGGGCCGTGGCCTCGGGTCCGTGTTGCTACTCGACGCCCTCGCCAGATGTGCAGCGGCCGCCGAGGAGGTCGGGGGCGTTGGCGTGGTCATCGACGCGCTCAATGAACGCGCGTGCACGTTCTACCAGCGCCAAGGCTTCACCTTGCTCGAAGCGGAACGCGAGTGGCCGCGCCGGCTCTACCTGCCGATGAGCACGATCGTCGCGGCCCTCGCCGGCTGAAGGCTTCGCTTGCACCTGGCGGCTTGTTCTCCGGCTCGCGTCCTCCCCGGCAATCGCGTGCAGCCGCCGCCGTAGCGGCCCGCTCCGCCCATGCGCCGGCTCCCCGCACCGCGCAGCCTGCTCGCCCTCGGCCTGTCTCTCGGGGTGCACGCCTGCGTCTTCGGCTGGCTGATCCACGGGCCCACCACCGCGCCCCCCGCGCCGCCGCCGCAGCAACACACCCCGATTGAGCTCGTCTGGCTCCCGACGGCCGCGCCGAGGCCTCCGAGCCCAGCGCCACCGAGCCCTGCGCCGCCGGCTCCCCCGCGCAAGGGTACGACGGGCGCTCCAGCCCAGAGCCCCGCAGTCGCGACGCCGAGCGAGCCCGCGGCCACGACGCCGACCGACCCCGCCACCACCCCGCGCCGCCTCGGCACGCTCCTCCCGCGCGCTGACGTCCTCGGCGAGCTGCCCACCGAGCCGCCCCGCGGCCGCACCCTCACCCCCGCCGACCTCCCGAGCGCCGACCAGCGCCGCGCCCAGGAGCAGGCCCTCGTCACCGCCCGCGTCGACGGCTGGCTCGCCCGCCACCTCGCCCGGGCCCGCGTCGAGAACCACGCGTACGATCCCGCCTACGCGCACCTCGGCGTCGCGCTCCGGGCCGCCACCGCCGACGTGCCGCGCTTCATCGACACCGACTCCCCGAAGGCCGTGGCCGACGCGCTCCTCGAGAGCTGGGGCGCCGGCGCCGCGCGCTACGCCAGGACGGGCGCGCCCTACGCCGAGCCCGAGGGCCGCCTCGAGCAGCTCGAGCGCCCCTCCGCCCTCGCCGACGCCATCGCCCGCGGCAGCCCGGAGGCCCTGGCCCTGGGCCAGTTCCTCGCCGCCGGCGCCCGGCTCCAGGAGTTCGCCGACGGCCGCGCCGGCCTCGAGCTCTACGCCCTCGTCGAGCTCCGCCAGTCCGCCTCCGGCGCCCTCGAGGCCGTCACCCTGACGCGCCCCAGCGGCCTGGCCCCCTTCGACGCCTGGGTCCTCGACCGCGCCCGCCACGTCGCCGCCACCGCGCGCCCCGGCGCCCTGCGCAGCCTCTGGCGCTTCGACGGCGTCCTCACCTACCGCCGCAAGCTGAAGCCCGGCGCGCTCACCGGCCGCGCCGCCCTCGGCATGATGACCATGGCCGCGCTGAGCCTCCTCTCCGGCCTGGGCAACACCATGCCGCCCGAGACGCCCGGAGGCCCGCCCGGCGCGCCGCTCGGCCCGCGCATGCCCGCCGTCACCGGCCGCTTCGACGAGCTCACCGGCGAGGTCGACGTGGTGGACCTCACCAACCCCACCTACGCCTGCCGGGTGACGCTCCTCGAGGCCGACTGACGCCCGCGGAGAACCAGCCCCTCCTGCCCAGCGAGGGGGTAGGGTGGGCGTATGGTTGCTGCCCCACGCGTCCGCGCCCGCGAGCTCGATCTCCCCCTGGGCCGCTTCAAGCCCGGCAAGTTCAACGCCATCACCGACGTCGAGGGCGTGCTCGTCGGGCACTCCACCATCATCGAGGGCAACCCCGGCCCGCTGCGCCCCGGCAAGGGCCCCGTGCGCACCGGCGTCACCGCCATCATGCCCAACGAGGGCAACATCTTCATGGACCGCCTCGCCGGCGGCGCCTTCGTGCTCAACGGCGCGGGCGAGGTCTCCGGCCTCACGCAGGTCGTCGAGTGGGGCCTGCTCGAGACGCCCATCCTCCTCACCAACACCATGTCCGTCGGCGCCGTCAGCGACGCCGTCGCCCGCGTGATGGTCGAGAAGTACCCCGGCATCGGCGCCGAGCACGACGTCATCATCCCCGTCGTCGGCGAGTGCGACGACAGCTACCTGAACGACATCGCCGGCCGCCACGTGAAGGAGGAGCACGTGCGCCAGGCGCTCCGCCGCGCCAAGGCCGGCCCCGTCGAGGAGGGCTGCGTCGGCGGCGGCACGGGGATGATCACCTGCGACTTCAAGGCCGGCATCGGCACCAGCAGCCGCAAGCTCCCGCCCGTGCACGGCGGCTACACGCTCGGCGTCCTGGTGATGAGCAACTTCGGCAAGATGCACAACCTCCGCGTCGCCGGCATGCCCGTGGGCGAGGTGCTCGCCGAGAAGTTCCGCGGCATGCCCCGCCGGGTGCTCAGCTACGGCTCGATCATCACCGTCGTCGCCACCGACGCGCCGCTGCTGCCCCACCAGCTCAACCGCCTGTGCAAGCGCGTCTCCCTCGGCATCGGCCGCGTCGGCAGCTACGCCGCCCACGGCTCGGGCGAGATCATCGTCGGCTTCTCCACGGCCAACCAGATCCCCCGGCGCACGAACAAGATGGTCTACAAGATGAAGCTGCTCCTCGACGCGCGCTTAGACCCCCTCTACGAGGCGGTGATGGAGGCCACCGAGGAGGCCATCTTGAACTCCATGTGCATGGCCACCGAGATGGCCGGCGCCCACGGCAACATCGTGCCCGCGCTCCCGCTCGACGAGGTGCGCCGCTTCGTCGACGCCACCCGGCCCATCTTCGCCTCGGTCAAGCTGCGGCCCGATCAGCCCGCCGTGCCCGCCGCCGACGATCGCCCCGCCGAGGAGCAGCTCGGCTTCAACCTGGACGTCGCTCCACCGACCGCCGTCCGCAGCGCCGAGGGCATGCCGTTCCCCACCCGGCCGGCCCCCGGCGACGAGTGATCGACGCGCCCTTGCGCTTCTGCTACGAGCCCGGGCCCTCAACTGCAGTCACTCTCCCCACGGAGCCGTTCATGGCCAACAGCAAGTCGAAGCACCGCCGAGTTCGCAGCAAGATCCGCCTGAAGTGGAAGAAGCGCGCTGACCGCAAGAAGGTCGCCGCCAAGGCCGCCGCCGCCGGCGCCAAGAAGAAGAAGTAAGCAGACCTCTGCAGCCGCTCGACGGCCCGCGTGGAGCGCTGGGGGAACGCCCAGGCGCTTCGGCGGGCCGTTGGCGTGCCCAGGGGTCAGCGGTTCTTCGTGCCCTCGAAGGCGTCGCGCGTGTCGCAGCCGCCGTCGTCGGTGCCCGAGCGGCGCACCAGCAGCGTGCCCGTGAGGCGGATGCCCCCGTCGAGCGAGGTGCCCGTGGGCGTCACCAGCGCGCGGAGCTGGTACGACTCGCTCGAGGTGAGCCCCGTCATCGTCAGATCGTAGGTGTCGTAGAGCGTGCCGCTCAGCGCCACCTCGCCCACGGTCGCGTTGATGATCGAGCGGCTCTGCCGCAGCGTCAGCATGCCGGGCCGCGGGCCGGGCGCGTCGCAGGGCTGATCGGTCGCGCCGCCGTCGCTCCAGCCCAGCGTGTACGTGCCGGCGACGTCGGGGCAGGTCTGGCAGGGCACGGCGTCGGAGCAGCCGGCGACGGCGGCGAGGAGTGAGGCGAGGAGCAGGAGGGGGCGCATCACGGCCTCACGAGGGTGGGTGGGCGAGGGCGCCGACCTGGGCGAGCGCTGCGTCGAGCGCCCGCCGAAGCGCGGGCCAATGGTTCGTCGCCAGCTCGGCGAGCTCGCGGAGCCGAGCAGGGCGATAGGTCGCGCCGTAGCCGTGGCGAAAGAGGTGGCGGAAGGCCAACAGGTCACGCAGCGGCTCGAGCTGCTCGGCGGGCAGCCACGCGGGCCGCACGCCGCGCACCTCCGCGCCGGCCAGGGCCAGCAGCCGCCGATGGGAGTCCGGGCCGGCCGGCTCGCTGCCTTCGAAGGCGATGGCCAGGCGGGCGAGGATCCGCTCGATGGCGGTGTAGAGGTGGTGGAGCAGCGCGGCCGGGATGAGGACGTCCCGCTCCGCGGCCTCCGCGCGCGCCCAGGGCGCCAGCGCACTCGCGAGCGCCTCGGCGGCGGCGAGGTCGGCCTCAAGCTCGGTCTCGAGCCGCAGCCACTCGCTCCGGTCCATCATGGGAGCAGCACCCCGGTCTCCTCGACGCGCGCCACCAGCGAGGGCGGCGCCTCTTCGAGCATGACGAGATCGACGTGCCGGTCGAGCATGTCGGCGCAGCGCACGCTCTCGCGCAGCACCGTCCGCCACGGGAGCCCGCGCACGGCGAGATCGACGTCACTGTCCTGTCGGAACCGCTGCGCAGCGAGCGAGCCGAACAGGTAGACGTGGGTGGCGCCGAGCCCGCGCAGGTGCGCCGCGACCGCGGGCAGCCCCGCACGCAGCCGCGCCGCCTCGGCCTCGACCTGCCGCGCCGCTTCGGCCTGCCGCGCTGCCTGCGTGCGGCGCATGTCTTCGATGGTCACCACGACACGCGCGAGGCTACCACGCCAGCGGTGCTAGAACCGGCGCCCATGCTGCCCGGCCCCCTCCCGCGCGTCCTCGAGCAGCTCGCGCGCTTCGGCCCCGGTCTCCCGGTCGTCTTCGACGCCGACGGCACCCTCTGGCGCGGCGACGTGGGCGAAGACTTCTTCCGCTGGGGCGCGCACCGCGGCCTCTTCTCCGGCCGCTTCGAGACCTACGAGGCCCACCTCGAGCGCTCGCCCGCCCGCGCCTACGCCTACTGCGTCGAGGTGCTCTTCGGCCTCCCCGAGGCCACCGTGCGAGCGGCCTGCGACGACTTCTTCGCCGAGCGCTACGCCGGCCGCGTCTTCCCGTACGTGCGCCCGCTCCTCGCCGCGCTCACGGCGAAGGGCTTCGTGCCCTGGGTCTGCAGCGCCTCTCCGCTGTGGACCGTGCTGCCCGGCGCCCGGGCCCTGGGCGTGCCCGAGGCCCGCGTCATCGGCGTCACCTGCGACGTGCTCGACGGCGCGCTGCTCGGGCCCGTGCACGAGCCGGTGCCCTGCGGCCCGGGCAAGGTGGCCTGGCTCAAGCAACGCGGCGTGCACCCCGCGCTCGCCGTCGGCAACGGGGAGCTGGACCTCGACATGCTCTGCCTCGCCGAGCACGCCCTCGTCGTCACGCCCCCCGACGCGCAGAACGGGCTCGTGCGCGAGGCCCGGGCCCGCGGCTGGCCGATTCTCACCTGCTGAGAAGGCCGCGAAGAACGCAGGTTGAACCGCCACGCGGAATGACGGCATAAGGGGCGGGCTCATGCGTCTTTCGGCTCTGCTCGCCCTCACGCTCCTCTCGTCCACCGCCGCGCGCGCCCAGAAGGTGGTGGTGCTGGAGCTCGACGGCGACGCCCAGAACAAGCTCCGCACGCAGATCGAGAACGCCGTGAAGCTCGCCGGCGTCGTCGAGCTCGTGCCGCTCAAGGCCTACAAGGACGCCGCCGCGAAGCGGAAGCTCAAGGGCCCCGCCGCCATGACGCCCGTGGGCGTGGCCCGCGTCGCGCGCCTGCTGCCCCTCGACGCGGCCGTGGGCGGCGAGGTCACCGAGGCCACCTACAACGTCGTCATCTACGATCGCGCCGGCCAGGAGCTGTGGACCAAGTCGCTCGCCGTGAAGAAGGGCGTCTTGAGCGAAGACTTCGCCGGCAAGCTCGCCCGCGCCATCGCCGCCGCGGCGGAGCAGGGCGCCGCCCGCGTCACCACGCCCGGCGCCGAGGACCCGCAGGTGGAGTCGGACCCGGTCGTCGAGGTCACCCCGGAGGTCGTGCCCCCGCCTGAGCCCGAGATGCGCGATGAGGATCTCTACGGCGGTCCCAAGAAGAAGGCCTCGTCGTCGGCGCACGTGCCGGTGCCGCTCTTCCGCGTGTGGCTCGCCGGCGCGACCACCTGGCGCAGCCAGTGCCTGCGCCCCGGCGTCACCAACTGCCGCGAGTACGATCTCGCGCAGACCAAGCCCAACGGCATCTCCATCGACTTCACGGCGACGGTGCCGTACCTGGGCCTCTCGCTCAACGCCGACGTCTTCCCCCTCGCGCGCCTCGACAACCGCGTGCTCCAGGGCTTCGGCGTGCTCGTCGGCTTCATGTACGGCCAGTCGCAGACGCGCATCGTCGAGGAGACGCCGCAAGGGCAGGGCCCCGACAAGATCGTCACCAGCGACGACATCGCCTTCAACCTGCAGCTCGCCTGGCGCTACCACTTCCAGATGGGCTACGGCGACCCGCAGCCCGTCGGGTACGTCGGCCTGCGCGGCGGGCTCCAGTCGCGCAGCTTCCTCATCGACGCCACCGCCGGCACCTCGCTGCCCTCCAGCGAGCGCGTGTACCCCACGGGCCTGGGCTACCCCGCCTTCGGCCTCGACGCCTCGATCCCCATCGCGAAGTTCTTCCGCGTCGAGCTGGGGCTCTCGTACTTCGTCAACCCCCGCACGGCCCCGGAGCAGATCGTCGGCTACGGGAACCTCAACGACCCCACCGGCGGCGCCGTGGCCTCCGGCTGGGCGCTGGAGGGCGGCTTCGCCGGCGACCTCTGGGGCCCCCTGGGGTGGACGCTGCGCCTGCGCCACTTCTCCTTCGCCGACCGCTACTACGGCCAGGGCCAGAAGTGGACGGTCTGCAACGATCAGCAGTGCGGCGGCGCCGGCGAGGAGTCCTTCACCACCATCATCTGGGGCGCGACCGCCACCTTCTGACCCGCCTTCTTTCCATGTGTTGACACATCCCACCTGAATCCCTACGGTGCGCCGCCTTTCGCACCCCGGCCGAATCATTCGAGGAACTTCTTCATGCGTCTTTCCCACCTGAGCGTTGCCCTCCTCGCGCTCTGCTCCATTCTGACTGCCTGCCCCACGCCGACGCCCACGCCCGACGCGAACGACGTCAAGCTCGACGGCGGCAACCCCCAGCCGCGTGACGCGTGCTCTGGTGGCTGCGCCGCGAACCAGCGCTGCGACACCGAGCGCCGCACCTGCGTGGACGCCTGCGGCGGCTGCGACGCCGGCACCTGCGTGGCCATCAGCCCCGGCGTCTTCCAGTGCCGCGAGTCGGCCGTCACCTGCAACGGCAACCTCTGCGAGGCCGGCCAGGTCGCGTGCCTCGGTGGCCAGTGCGCGTGCCTCTCGAGCCTCTCGGGCGCCCTCGACACCTGCCAGGCGACGAGCCGCTGGTGCAACGGCGGCACCTGCGCCAACCCCAAGGCGCTGCAGCAGTGCACGCCGGGCGACACCACGGCCACCTGCCCCACGGGCAACCTGTGCCAGCCGGTGTTCGGCGATCGCCTCGCCATCTGCACCAAGGCCTGCATGGGCAACAACGAGTGCAACCGCGGCGAGCTGTGCTCGTCGGTGGGCTGCCTGCCCTTCGGCCTCTTCGGCATCGAGTGCGCGCAGAACATCCCCACCGAGGACGGTGGCTGGGCGACGGGCCCGGGCGACGCGGGCTACCTCCTCAAGACGATGACGGTCAGCAACACCTGCCTGCTCAAGAACGAGAACGACGTGCCCACCGAGGGCCCGGGCCTGGGCACCGGCAACTGCACCTACGCCGTCTTCCAGTTCTGGTCCGACGGCGTGTACCCCTTCGCCACCTGCCGCCCCCCGGGCAACGCGCAGGAAGGCCAGCCGTGCCGCGACGACTACTCGCCGGGCGCCGTGGCCACGCAGTGCGCCACCGGGCTGCAGTGCGCGAAGACCAAGGGCGGCGACGAGGGCGTCTGCATGCGCATGTGCAACGCGCAGCCGGAGCTCAACGGCTTCGTCTCGGAGCCCAAGTGCGGCGCCGAGGAGGCCTGCGTCAACCTGCTGCGCTACACCGACCCCAACGCCAACGCGGTGCTCGGCGTGTGCATGAAGAGCTGCAACGTCTTCGACGCCACGAAGAACATCTGCGCCAACGTCGGCAGCACGCCGGCCTCCTGCGTGCCCACCGAGGCGAGCGGCGAGCTGGTGGTGACGCTCGACGGCGAGGGCGTCTGCATTCCGCAGCGCGCGGCCGTGGCCAACGCCGGCGAGCCCTGCGCCGAGACCGACGCCTTCCGCGGCGCGGCCTGCGGCTCGGCCCAGCTGTGCACCTCGCTCGACGGCGACACCGCGGCGACCTGCACGGCGGTGTGCGACCTCGAGTGCAACCCCGCCGACGGCGGCACGGGCCCGACCCGCTGCGCCACCGAGCCCAACGCCCGCTGCGCGAGCGGGACGTGCCGCCGCGTGACGACCACCAGCGGCGCGCGCGTCGGCTTCTGTCTCTGAGCCGAGCTCGACGCTGAGCCTCGACGCGGGCCGCCCTCCTCACGGAGTGGCGGCCCGCGTCGTCTTCGGCGTCACATCTGAATGAGGCCCTTGCGCAGGCCCTCGGTGACGGCCTCCACGCGGTTGGTGACCTCGAGCTTGCGGTAGATGTGCTCGAGGTGCGTGCGGATGGTGGCCTTCGAGAGGCTCAGCACGCCCGCGGCCTCGCTGTTCGAGACGCCCTTGGCGATGAGCTGGAGGATCTCCGTCTCGCGGGCCGAGAGCTTCTTGCCCTCGGGCTCCTCGGCCAGGGGGCGCTGGGCGGGGCCCTCTGGCGGCGTGGCGGCGGGCTCGCCCACGCGGAAGTGCTTGAGGAGGCGGCGCGCGAGGTTGGGCTGAATGACGGTGCCCCCGGCGTGCACCTCCTTGATGGCCTCGATCATCTTGTCGGCCGGCGTGCCCTTGAGGAGGTAGCCCGAGGCGCCCGCCTGCACGGCCTCGAGCACTTTGTCCTCCTCGTCGAAGATGGTGAAGATGAGGATCTCGACCTGCGGCAGCTCGGCCTTCACCGCGCGGGTGACGTCGATGCCGCTCATCCGCGGCAGGCCCAGGTCGAGCAGCAGCACGTCGGGCTTGAGGCGCCGCACCTCCTCGAGGCCCGTCTCGCCGCTGAGCGCCGTGCCGATGATGGTCAGCTCCGCGCTGCCCTCGAGCAGCTTGAGCTGGTTCTTGAGGATCTTCGTCTGGTCCTCCACCACGAAGACGCGAATGGGGGCGGTCGGCTCGGTCATGTCGGGCTCACGGGGACGGAGAAGGTGATGTGCGCGCCCGCGCCGGGGGCCGCCTCGATGGACACGTCGCCGCCCACCTTGAGCGCGCGCTCGCGCAGGTTGATGAGGCCGTAGTGCCCCGGCTTCGGCGAGGCCGGGTCGAAGCCCCGGCCGTCGTCCTTCACGCCCAGGTGCACGGCCTCGGGGCTGAAGTGCAGCTTCACCTGCACCGCGGTGGGCTGGGCGTGCTTGGCCGCGTTCGACAGCAGCTCCTGCAGCACGCGGAAGAGGGCCAGCGACGTCTCGGGCGGCAGGCGGCCCAGGAGCGTGCCGCTCTTCTCGAAGCGCACCGGCAGCTGCGTGCGCTCGGCGAAGGTGCGCACGTAGTCCTCGAAGCCGTGGGCGAGGTCGAAGTCCTCCCGCATCATCTGCAGGCTGCGCCGGAGCTCCTCGATGGCCTCCTCGGCCGTCTGCTTGAGCTCGGCGACCTCCTTCTTCGTCGCGTCGTCCTTGGCGAGCTGCGCGACGTACTCGGCCTGGATGATGAGCGACGAGAGGCTCGCGCCCAGCCCGTCGTGGATCTCCCGCGCGAGGCGGTTGCGCTCCTCCACCACCGCCAGCTCCTTCAGGTCGCCCTGCAGCTCCACCACCTCGCGGTGCGCCGTGACCTCGCGCTGGTTCAGGTACACCAGCACGTAGATGATGATGAAGTTGAGGCCCAGGTACCAGATGAGCGTCAGCACCTCGACGGCCGTGGGGCTGCGATCGAGGAGCTGATCGATGCGCGCGGTGATGGGCAGCGCCAGCAGCGGCGGGAGGATGGCCAGCGGCTTGGGGTAGAGGATCGCGAAGAGCGTGGTGAAGAGCAGCTGCGTCGCCAGCAGCGGGTTGGCCAGGCCGCCGCCCACCTCGGGCTTGGCCACCACCACCACCATCACCACCAGGTCCAGGCACAGCGTCACGTAGGTGACGACGCGGCCCGCGCGCTCGTGGCCCAGCACGAGGTAGTTGGCCACGCTGTAGAGCAGCATGAAGACGTAGCCGCCCACGGCGAGGGTGGTGAAGTGGAAGTAGTGCCGCCACACCGGCACCGCGAGGATGCCCAGGCCCAGGGTGAGGAACATCATGCGCGCGTAGAAGAGCGCGCGGGCCCGGGCGGCGAAGCGCTCCTGCACCCACGACTGCGCCGCGTCCTCCGGCGAGACCTGCTGGGTGAGCCCACGCTTCTCGAGCACCAGCTTCACCCGCGCGCGGCGATCGTCGGTCTGCTGCAAGGTGCTGGCGAGTGTACCCCCGCTCGTGCATGAAGGGGGCGTGTCGTGCGCGCCACAGCGGGTGTTGCTCGTCGGCGTCGGCGGCCTCGGGTGCCCCGCCGCCCTGGCCCTCGCGCGCGCCGGCGTGCCGCGCCTCGAGCTGATGGACGGCGACGTGGTGGACCAGACCAACCTCCACCGGCAGCCCTGGCACCACCTGGCCGACGTGGGCCGCCTCAAGGTCGACTCGGCCGCCCAGAAGCTGCGCCGCGCCTTCCCGGGCCTCGAGGTGGTGACGCACCCGCGCCGCCTCACGGCCGCCGACGCCGTCGAGCGCTTCGGCGCGGTGGACCTCGTCATCGACGGCACCGACGGGGTGGAGACCAAGTTCCTCCTCTCGGACGCCGCGGTGCTCTCGGGCACGCCGCTCGTCTACGCCGGCGTGCTGCGCTTCGAGGGGCTGGCCCTGCGCATCGACCCCGGGGGGCCCTGCCTGCGCTGCCTCTTCGAGGTGCCGCCCGACGACGTGCCCACCTGCGCGCAGGCGGGCGTGCTGGGCGCCATGGCCGGCGTCATGGGCGGCCTCCAGGCGCAGCTCGCGCTCGGACCGCGGGCGGAAGGTGGGGTCTCGCCGCTGCACGTGGTGGACGGCCACGGCTTCTCCTTCCGCGTGGTGCGCGTGCGCCGCCGGGCCGACTGCGCGGCGTGCGGTGACGGCGCAAAGCCGGTATTGAGGGAGCCCGAGGACGAGACGTGCCCGACGCCTGCATCGACATCACCCGCGAGGTCTGCCCCATGACGTACGTGCGGGTGAAGCTCGCCATGGAGGCGCTGGCCGACGGCGCGGTCCTCGAGGTGACGCTGCGCGGGGCCGAGCCGCTCAAGAACGTGCCCCGCAGCGCGCGCGACGACGGCCACGAGGTGCTCTCGCTCGAGGCGCTCGAGGAAGGCCACGCGCGGCTGGTGCTGCGCGTGCGCCACGGAGGCTGACGTCGCGTGCCCGTGATCGAGCTCCCCGCCGCGCTGCGCTCGTCGTGCCAGGGGCGCGCCCGCGTCACCGTCGAGGGCGCCTCGGTCGGCGCCGCGCTCGAGGCCCTGTGCCGCGAGGCCCCGGCCCTGCGCGCGCAGCTCTTCGCCGCGAACGGGCAGCTCAAGCGCACCATCGGCGTCTTCCTCGGCGACGAGGACGTGCGCGAGCAGGGTGGCCTCGACGCGCCCGTGGGCCCAGCGCAGGCGGTGGTGGTGATCGCCGCCGTGGCGGGGGGCTGACGTGGCGCTCCGCGAAGATCAGGTGCAGCGCTACGGGCGGCAGATCCTCCTCAAGGAGCTGGGCGGACGCGGCCAGCGCGCGCTGCTGGCGGCCCCGGTGCAGGTGCTGGCCGGCGGGCCCGGCGTCGCCGAGGCGGTGGCCTACCTCGCCGCCGGGGGCTCGCCGCTGCGCCTGCCCGACGGGCTCCAGCTCGACGGCTTCCTCGCCGGCGCCGCACCCGAGGCCCTCTCGCCCGACGTGGGGCTGCCGGGCGCCGTGGCCGTCGCGCTCGGCCCCGAGGGCCACGCCTCCGAGGCCCCGGCGCACGTCGTCCTCGCTGGGGGCGTGGCCTGGCGCGGGGCCGCCGCGTGCCCGGCCTGCTGGACCGCGGTGCAGGCCGCGCTGCCCCCGGCGGCCGGCGCGCCTCCGACGGTGCTGGGGAGCCTCGCGGCCCTGGCCGTGCAGCGC
>CAYUZK010000169.1:0-13954 GCA_964449625.1 uncultured Archangium sp. | reverse complement strand
CCGCTCGGCGGTGACCGGAGGCAACGGGACCGGCGGGGGCGCGGTCGGCGGCGGAGGCGGCACGGAGACGACGGCCGGGGCCACGGCGCTGACCGGTCGCGGCGGCGCCGACGGGGCAGTCACCCAGCTCACCACCGCGGGCAACTCCGGGGGGCTGACCACCGTCGCCGGCGCCGGCACCGTGAAGGCCGCCGGCCCGCTCGGGGCCGACGGCGTCGGGGCGCTCGGCGTCACCCAGGCGAAGGTCCCCCACCCTCCCGCGGGCACAGCAGCACCGGGAGCCGAGGCTCGAGGGCCAGCCGGGCGCACCGGGGGCAGCTCGCGAGGCGGCAAGCCGAGGGACACGTCGTAGCGATCTCGTCGCGCGTCGTCCGCGAGGACGTCGAAGGCCTCCAGCAACCGGGCCCGGAGCGCGGCGGCGCGCCCGCCGTCCACCATGCCGTAGAGCACCACCTGGTCATCGGCGTAGAGCCGCGACAACCTCGCGTACGCGCTCTTCACCTCGTCAGCCGATGCGCTGACGGAGATCTCGAGCACCTCGTAGTGCGTCTGGGCCTGGAACGACTTCACCGCTCCAATGCAATCAGGTTTTCCGCCACGCGCAACACGGCACTCGCGGCGGCGCTGTCGGGGTAGGCGTCGAGGAGGCTCTGGCGGGCCCGCACCGCCTGCCAGACGGCGTCGTCGTGGTTGACAGCGCCCAGGTAGCCCAGCTCGAGCCCGAAGAACTTCTTCCACGCGGCGGTGACCGTCGGGCCCACGTCGAAGTCGGCCCGGGTGCGAGCCTGGTTGATCACCACCCAGGGGTGGAACCCGGTGAGCCCCTGCTCGAGGCGGGTGGCCTTCTCGGGGTCGCCCGCCCGGAGCTCGGCGACCACGTCCCACGGGGTGCGGCCGAGGCTGCCGTCGCGCGGTGAGAGCGCCTGGCCGACGAGGGTGGCGAAATCGTCCTTCGGCGCGAGGAGCTGCAGCCGGCGGAAGAAGGCCGCCTTGATGAAGCGGTAGGCGTTCTCGATGGAGGTGGGCTCAGGGAGCATCACCACGATGCCGGTGTCCGCTGAGAGGAAGAAGTCGAGCACGTTGAAGGCGCTGCCTGCGCCGAGATCGAGCAGCACGTAGTCGACGTCGAGCCCGCGCAGGTTGCGGATGAGCTTGTTCTTCTGCGAGTGCCGCGGGTTGGCGGCGTCGAGGCCGTCCATCGCGCCAGAGATGAGGGTGAGGCGCTCGTGCGCGGTGGGCACGCGCACCTCGTCGAGCGAGGCGACCTTGCGCTCGATGAAGTCCGAGAGGCTGCGCGCCGGCGGGCCGATGCCCAGGCAGGTGTGGAGGTTCGCCCCACCGAGATCGACGTCGACGAGCACCACGCGCGCCCCGCGGCTGGCCAGCGCGATGCCGAGGTTCGCCGACAACAGCGACTTGCCGATGCCGCCCTTCCCGCCGCCGACGGCGATCACCCGCCGGGCCTGAGCGCGCCTGGCCCGGCTCGGCGCGCGCGCGAGCGGCAGCTCGATGACTTCGGCCTCAGGGGAGTTCGACATCGCTCACTCTTCGTCCAGCTCGACGTTCCAGTACGAGGCGTCGGTCAAGGACAGGAACGGCAACCACGCCCGGTGCGCGCCCTTTACAGGAGATCCGCGCAGCAGCGGGGTCCATTTCGGGCGCATCGGCTCGCGCAGCAGCTTGAGGCCGGCCTGGGCGGGGGTGCGGCCCCCCTTGCGGAGGTTGCACTCGATGCACGAGCACACGACGTTTTCCCAGCAGGTGCGGCCGCCCTGGCTGCGGGGCACCACGTGGTCCAGGTTCAGGTCGGCGCGGCGCCGCGTGCGCCCGCAGTACTGGCAGGTGTCGTCGTCGCGCGCGTAGATGTTGAGCCGCGAGAAGCGCACCCGCACCTTCGGCAGCTTCTCGAAGACCGTCAGCACCAGCACCCGGGGAATGCGGATGCGCCGGTCGACCGTGCTGATCGAGTCGTCTTCGACGGCCGCGGAGAGCGCCGCCCAGTCGCCGAAGTCGTAGAGCCGGTACTGCTCGTCGATGGCCCGCGCCACGCCCTGATACAGGAGCGAGAAGGCCCGGCGCACGCTGGTGATGTGCACCGGCTGGTAGTGCCGGTTCAGCACGAGGACGGCGGCGTTCACCATGGCGCTGTCCTCCTCACCTGGCCTCCTCGATCGCCCGGGCCAGCGCGTCGAGCTCGCCGTCGGCCACGCACCGCACGTCGAGCCACACCTCGTCGTCGACCACCCGGGCCACCACCGGCGGCGAACCGGCCCGCAGCCGCTCCTGCAGCGCCACGGCCGGCAGCCCGGTGAGCGCCACCGCCCACGAAGGCAAGGTGGCCAGCGGCATCGAGCCACCGCCGACGCGCCCATCGGCCTGCACCAGCCGGTGCGGCACGCCGCAGGCGGAAAGGCGCGCGGCCAGGCGCCCGGCCCGGGCCTCGAGCTCGGCCAGCGGCGTCGTGAGCAGCCGGCGCGTCGGGAGCTCTGCGTCGGCGCGGCCATCGCGGTACAGCTCGAGGGTCGCCTCGAGGGCCGCCACCGTCAGCTTGTCGACGCGCAGCGCGCGGTTGAGCGGGTGAGCCTTGAGCTTCGCCAGCACCGCGGCGCGCCCCACGAGGAGCCCCGCCTGCGGGCCGCCGAGCAGCTTGTCACCGCTGAAGGCCACCACGTCGGCGCCGGCGGCCACCACGGTCGCCACCGTCGGCTCGGCCGTGAGCCCCTCGCCGTGCAGCGGCTGCAGGGCCCCGCTGCCGAGATCCACGAAGAGCGGCACGCCCCGGCGCCGCGACAGCTCCGAAAGCTCCCGGGGCGAGGCCTCCTCAGTGAAGCCCACCACCGCGAAGTTCGAGCGGTGCACCTTCACCAGGAGCCCGCCGCGCTCGGTGAGCGCGGCCTCGTAGTCGGCCAGGCGGGTGCGGTTGGTGGTGCCCACCTCCACGAGCTGCGCGCCTGACTGCCGCATGACGTCGGGCACCCGGAAGCCGCCGCCGATCTCCACCAGCTCGCCGCGCGAGACGACGGCCTCGCGGCCAGACGCCAGGGCGCTGAGCGTGAGCACCACCGCGGCCGCGCAGTTGTTCACCACCAGCGCGTCCTCCGCGCCGGTGAGCTCGCACAGCAGCCCGACGACGGGGTCGTACCGGCTCCCCCGCTCGCCCTCGTCGAGATCGAGCTCCAGGTTGCAGTAGCCGCCGCCGATCTCCAGCAGCCGGCGCAGCGCCACCTCGGCCAGCGGGGCGCGGCCCAGGTTGGTGTGCAGCACCACCCCGGTGGCGTTGATCACCCGCCGCAGGTTGGGGCTGGCGACGCGCGCGAGCGCCGCGAGCACGTCTTCGTCGCGCAGCGTGACGTCATCGCCCCGGAACAGGCCCGCCCGCACCTGCGCGACGGCGCCCCGCACGGCGGCGAGGGCCAGCGGCCGCGGGTGCTGCTGCAGCAGGGACACCAGTGACGGCCGCGTGAGCAGCTCGTCGATTGAAGGCAGCGCCCGGAGGCGCTCCCGGCGGGTCGCGTCGTCCATCACCTGAACAGGAGTCTAGCGCAGCGCGCGCCTCCAGAGAAAAACCGGCCCGTGGCGGACCGCGCGGGATCGAGGTGGGGCGCCAGGGCCCTGTGCGGCATGGGCCAGCGCCGAGCGCCTCCGTACGGGAGGCCACTCGTCTCCACTCGAGCCTGCGACGGGCCGTCACGAGACGGCCGCTGGAGCCTTCAACGCCCTGGCGCGCTCAGTCTTCCTCGAGGCTGCCGTGCCAGTAGGTCATGTCGCGGAGCCACGTGGCCCACCCCGACGGCATGCCCTTGTCGAAGGTGAAGGTCAGGCGCAGCGCGGCCGGCAGCGACGTCGGCTTCACCGGCTCGCACAGCAGCGTCATCTTCGCCTGGGCGGGGGTGCGGCCGCCCTTGCGCTGGTTGCACGGCACGCAGGCGATCACGATGTTCTCCCAGTGCGTCCCGCCGGACTGCGAGCGGGGCACCACGTGATCGTACGTCGCCTCGGCGCGGGTCACCTTCCGGCCGCAGTACTGGCACGCCCCGTGGTCGCGGGCGTACACGTTCTCACGGCTGAAGCGGAGCACCGGCTTGCGGCGCTTGAGCAGCCGCAAGAAGCGGATCACCGACGGCATCTTCACCTCGAAGGTCACCGAGCGGATCGTCTTGTCCTCGTAGGCCTCGACGACCTCGACCTTCCCGAGGAACAGGAGCGTGATGGCGCGCTGCCACGGCACGCGGGCAACGGGCTGCCAGGTCGCGTTCAACACCAGGGTCTCCATCTGCTCCTCCTTTCCTCGAGAGGACGCCGGCCGACGGGCGGGCGGTCCCCCTGCCCGCGCGCGAGGTGCGGGGTGGCCCCCCGACGAGCGAGGTCGGAATTTCCTGAAACACGCGGGCGAGGTGGCGGCGCGGGTGGGCCGGTGTCGGCGCCGCTCGCCCTACCCGCTCTTCCCGGCCGGGGCCGGCTTCTCGGGGAGCGGCGCCACGGTGCGCGCGAGCTCGCCGGGAGCGTAGAGGAGCTTGTAGGTGTTGTAGCTGCGCAGCACGCGCTTCACGTAGCCGCGCGTCTCCTGAATGGGCACCTGCTCGACCCAGGCCGCGAGATCGTCGTCGCCGTTGTCGCGGCGCCAGCGGTTCACCGCCGACTCGCCGGCGTTGTAGCTGGCGAGGGCGAAGGGCTTGACCCCCTTCATGCGGCGCACGAGGTCGGCCAGGTAGCGCGAGCCCAGGCGAATGTTGAGGTCCGGCTCCAGGAGCTGCGCCTGGGAGGGCCGCTTGAGCTTGAGCTGCATCGCCACGCCCGCCGCCGTCGCGGGCATGAGCTGGCACAGCCCCAGCGCCCCCGCCCACGACAGCGCCTTGGGGTCCAGGGCGCTCTCTTCGCGCATGAGGGCCTGGAGCAGATCGGGATCGAGCTCGTCGGCGCCGCGCGAGTGCTCGACGACGATGTCGCGGAAGGCGCGGGGGTAGGCCAGCTCCCAGATGGCGCGGCGCGGGGCGGTGATGGGGCCCGAGAGATCGCGGCGCAGCCACAGCCGGGCCAGCCCGTGCGCCGAGCGCTCCTGGCCGGCGAGCGAGAGCACCAGCACCATCAGCCGCAGCGACTCCGGCGGGAGCCCCGTGCGATCGATGGCGAGGATCTCCGTGGGCACGAGCTCACCGAAGCCCAGGCGCAAGAGCTCCACGGCGCTGGCGAACTGCGGATCGCTGGCCAGCGGCCCCGCGGAGAGAGGGAACGGATCTTCAGCCTGGGGCGCCGCCGTCACGCGCGGCAGCAGCGCCTCGCCGCGGGCCGCGTCGAGGGTGCCCACGCGCTCGCGGGCCAGCAGGCCGTAGTAGGTCGCCGGGTGATCGACGGCCAGCGCCTCGTACGCGCCCACGGCGTCGGCGGCCCGCTCCTGCTGCTCCAGCACCCGGGCCCGCCAGTACCGCGCGCGCTCGCGCTCGTAGCTGTCGTCGGCGTTCGCCCAGCGCCCCTCGATCTCCTCGAGGAAGACGACGGCCTCGTCGAGGCGGCCCTCGGCGCGGGCGAGCCAGAAGAGCCGGAACAAGGAGTCGGCGGCGTAGTCGCCGGTGGGGTAGCGCTCCACCACGTCGAGGTAGCGCTCGATGGCCTGCGCCTTGAGCCCCCGCTTCGCGTGCACCTCGGCGGCGAAGAAGAGCGCGTCGTCGGCCAGGGCGTGCGTGGGGAAAGCCTTCGCCAGCGCCTCGTAGGTGCCGGCCGCGAGCGACGGCGCCGAGATGCCCTGGCTGAAGCCCAGCGTGTAGCCGCCGCGCAGGCGGATCTCCGGATCCTTGCACTGCTTCACCACGGGCCCCAGCGTGGCGATGGCCTTCGCGTGCTGCCGAAGCTTCCGGTAGCCCTTCCCCGCCGCGAAGTGGGCCTGGCAGGCCACGCCGTCCGGCAGCGCCAGCCCCTCGAGGAGCGGCTCGACGAGCTCCAGCCCCTGCGCGTTGCGGTGCGCGTCGATCAGCGCCTCGCCCCGGGCCACGCGAGCCTCCACCGGCACCGCGGTGAGATCGCCCAGGCGCGGCTCGACCTTCTCGGCCTCCTTCGAGAGCGGGTGCCGCGACCAGAGCTTGAGCAGGGCCTCGCGCTCGCCCTTGCTGTCGCCCTTGCCGCCGAGGAGATCGGCGAACACCAGCAGCGCCTCGGCGCCCACGTCGCGCCCCCACGCCGGCGGCGGCCGATCGAGGTAGTCGGCCAGCGCCGCCTGGGCGGCCCTCGGGTCCTTGAGCCAGCGGCGGACCTTCGAGAGCCCGAGGCGGGCGTCGGGGTACAGGCGCGAGCTGGGCCGCACGCCCTCGAACATTCGCGCGGCCGAGGCCCAGTCGCGCTGCTGCTCGTAGCTCCAGCCCGCGTGCACCAGGCACCGCTCGCGCAGCGGCGCGTAGCCCTCGGCGAGCGCCTCGAACTCCTTCGCGGAGAAGGCCCAGTCGGCGCTCCGCTGCGCGGCCAGCGCGCGCAGGAAGCGCACCGGCGCCGTGTCGGGCACGGCGTCGAGCAGCTCGCGGGCCTTGCGGTAGTCGCCCGCCGAGAAGGCCGTGCGCGCCTCGAGCGCCTTGCCTTCGAAGAAGTACGGGGCGAGGTCGGCCCGCTCCACCCTGGGGCCGCGATCGACGGGCTCGGCCGAAGTCGTCGCCACCGGGAAGGCGGGGTTGGCCAGGCGAATGAAGCCGGGGTCCGACTCGGCCTCCGCCTCCGCGGGAAACTCGGGGCCCTGCGCCGCGGCCCCCAGGGCCACGCAGCACCACACCAGCCCGAACGAACGACGGCGACGCACGGGCGCATCGTACACGGGTAGGCTGCCCGGCACCTTCATGGACATTCGGACCCAGAGCAGCCTGCTGGCCGCCATCGTCGGCCTCGCCCTGGGCGTGGCGATGCTGCTGCGCGCGCAGCGGCCCCGGGTGCTCACGCTCTACGGCGTCTTCGCCATCTCGGTGGGCGCCTTCCACCTCGCCCGCTTCCTCGAGGGGCTCTTCCCCTTCGCCGACGGCACCATGGCCGGCCGGGTGATGATGGGGCTCACCATCGTCACCGGCGCGCTGCTGCCGACGACGGCCCTGTCGTTCTTCCTCGAGTTCCTCAACTTCAGCCCCCGCACGGCGCGGCTCGGCCAGCGGGCCTCGATCTTCTCGGCGCTGCTGGGCCTCGCGGTGGGCGCCACGCCGCTGGCGGAGCTGCTCTGGGCGCGGGTGGCCGTGTCGGTCTGGGTGATCCTCGCCCTGTCCTTCTCTGTCTCGCTCGTGCTCTCGCGCATGAAGAACAGCGAGTCGCGCATCGACCGGCTGCGCCTGCTCTACCTCGCCGCGGGCGCCGCCTCGTCGGTGGTCTTCTCGGCCCTCGACTTCCTCTCGCGCTTCGACATCGGCTTCCCCACGCTGGGGCCCATCCTCTCGACGCTGTACCTCTTCTTCCTCTCGCAGACGCTCCTGCGGCTTCGGCTGATGGACCTGCACGAGCTGCTGGGCAAGATCGCCTCGCAGGCGGTGCTGGCGGCGATCCTGGCGGTGGTCTTCGTGGTGTTGACCGCCTGGGTCGAGAGCAACGCGAGCCTCTACCTCTTCAACACGCTGGTGGCGGCCTTCGTGATGCTCATCCTCCTCGAGCCGCTGACGGACTGGGTCGAGGAGCGCACCGTCGCTCTCTTCTTCCGGCAGCGCTTCGCCTTCCTCGAGTCGGCGCGGCAGCTCCAGCGGCGCACCGCGAACGTCATCGACGCGCCCGAGCTGGCGGCCTCGCTCCTCGACGGCCTCAACGACACCCGGCGCATCACCCACGCGTCGATCTACCTCCTCGCGGAGGACCGCCCGGGCTTCCGGCTCCTCGACAGCCGCGGCCCGCAGCCGGCCCTCTTCCTCGACCAGGGCACCGCCCGCGCGCTGGTGAGCCGCACCGAGCGCGCGCAGCTGCTCGAGACCGTGGAGCGCCGCATCGCCGAGCTCAAGGCGCAGCCGCTCGAGGCGAGGAAGTCGCGCGAGGAGCTGCGCCGGCTCAACGACGTGCGCGCGGCCATGCAGCAGATGCGCGCCGGCATCACCGTGCCGTTGATGGGCAACGACCGGGTGCTGGGCTTCCTGAACCTGTGGGACGAGCGCGTGCCCGAGTCGTTCGCCTCTGACGAGATCGCCCTCATCCTCGAGCTGGCCGACCGCGTGGCGACGGTCATCGAGAACTCGAAGCTGTACGACAAGATGCGCGAGCGCGACCGCCTCGCCGCCCTGGGAGAGATGGCCGCCGGCCTCGCGCACGAGATCCGCAACCCCCTGGGCGCCATCAAGGGCGCGGCGCAGTTCCTCGACCCGAAGCGGCTGCCCAGCGAAGAAGGCGAGTTCGTCGAGGTCATCGTCGAGGAGGTGAACCGGCTCAACGGCGTGGTGAGCGCGTTCCTCGACTACTCGCGCCCGCTCAAGCAGACCTTCGGGCCCACCGACCTCAACGAGGTGGTGACGCGCACCCTCAGGCTCATCGTCAACGACGTGCCCGCCCAGGTCACGATCAAGGAGGAGCTGGCTGAGGACCTGGCCCGCGTGGACGCCGACGCCGAGCAGCTCAAGCAGGTGCTGATCAACCTCGTGCAGAACGCGGTGCAGGCGCTGGCCGAGCGCCAGGGCACCATCACCGTGCGCACCAGCCGGCCGGAGCGCTTCGGCGACTTCAAGCCCACCGAGCAGGTGCAGCTCCAGGTGGCCGACGACGGCCCCGGCATCCCCGCAGATCAGCAGCTCAACATCTTCGTGCCCTTCTTCACCACCAAGCAGAAGGGCACGGGCCTGGGCCTCGCCATCTCGCAGCGCATCGTGAAGAACCACGGCGGCACCATCTCCGTGCAGAGCCGCGTGGGCGAAGGGTCCACCTTCACCATCCGCCTCCCCGCGCTGCCGGCCGAGTTCGTCGCCGCCGAGACGCCGCCCCTCGAGGGGGGCACGCCGATGCCCACCAGCGAGGCCGTGCCGCCCGTGGTGCGCGCCGAGGCGAAGCTGTCGCGCCGAGAGAAGAAGAAGCGCCGCGCGGGGTGAAGCGCGCTGGGGCCGGCTACAGCGTGAGCTGGCGGCGGCGCAGCGTGAGCTCGAAGTCCTGGCCGCCGCGGCGGAAGCGCAGCACCACCGGGGCCCCGGCCGGGCCGCGAATGCGACCCACGACCTCCCCCAGCGGCTGCCCTTGCACCGCAGCGCCGTCCACCGCCAGCACCTGGTCGCCGGGCAGCACGCCGGCGCGCTCCGCCGGGCTGCCCTCGTTCACCGCCGCGACGAGGACGGCGCCGGTGCGGCCGTCGAGCGTCATGCCCACGCCCTCGAACTGCGCCACCCCCTCGCCGCGTCGCGCGCGAGGGTCCTCGGTCGGCTGCAGCGCCACCTCCCACCGCGGCGCCAGGTCGGCCTTCCGCCAGCTGGCGGCGTAGCCCTCGCGCCAGGCCGAGATCGCGGCGCCCCGGGGGATCGGCGGCAGCACGAACTCGCCGCGGGCGTCGGTGCGCACGGAGGCGCGGCTGCTCTGGCCCCACTCGCCGCTGAAGCTGCTCACCAGCGCCCCGGCCAGGGGGAGCTGGGTGACGGCGTCCACCACGCGGCCCGACAGGGTCACGGAGTGCTCGAGCGCCAGCGTCAGCTCGGCGCCGGTCGCGCGCACCTCCACCGGCACCTCCGCGCTGCGCCCGCGCCCGGACACCTCGAGGCGCAGCACCCACTGCCCCGGCGGGAGATCGAGCCGCGCCACGCCGTCAGGCGCGAGCACGAGCTGCCGCCGAGTCGTGCCGCTGTCGCGGCTCCGGGCGACCACCACGCCGTCGGTCACCGGCGCGCCGTCGCCATCGCGCATGTGCACCACCACCACGGCCCGCTGCAGCCGCAGCACGACCGCATCTCCGGGGCGCGCGCGGGCCGTGGCGCCGCCGGCCGGCCCCTCGGCGTCGAGGGCGAGCCACTCGTCGGGGAGCCCCTCGAAGCGGAACACCCCCTGCCCGTCCGTCGCCGTCTCCGCCGAGGGCCCCGCCCAGGAGCCCGCGCGCCAGCGCACGCGCACGCCGGCCGTCGGCGGCTCGACGCGCCCCTCCAGCGTCGCGCCGGCCACCAGCGCCACCACCCAGGGCTGCCCGTCGGCCTGCTGGGTGAAGGGGCCCGCCACGGCCGTCACCGCGCCGGCCAGCACCTGCAGCACGTAGCGCCCCTCGACCAGGCCGTCGAAGCGGAACTGCCCGTCGGGCCCGGTGGTCGCCACGCCGCCGAGGTCCTCGGTCTGCGCGTCGATGGCCGAGACGCGCGCGCCAGCGACGGGCAGCCCCGCGCGGGTGACGACCCCGTGCGCGCTGGTCACCACGCCGGCCTCGAGGTTGACGTCGGCGCGGGCCTCGCCGATGGCCAGCGAGAGCGACGGGCCCTTGACGCGCGTTCCCGCTGGCGTCACGGCGCTCAGCTGCAGCGTGCCGGCGGCGGTCTCCAGCGAGAAGCGGCCCGCCTTGTCGGTGAAGACCGTCAGGCTCCGCTCGCCCCGCTGGGGGCCGTCGAGGCGCTCGGCCCACACGGTCGCGGCGGCGACGGGCGTGCCCGCCTCCGTGACGAGGCCTGCCACGCGAGAGGCGGGCGTCATCACGATGTCCAGCCGCCCCCCTGCGCGGGCCAGCTCCAACCCCACCCACTCCGTGCGCCCGAGGAACCCGGGCGCGGACAGCTCGAGCCACGTCTGCGCGCGGGGGCCGCGCAACGTGAAGCGGCCCTCTGCGTCGGTCTGCCGGGCCTCGCTGGGGGAGATCACCGTGGCCCCGGCGATGGGCCGCCGGGAGACGAGGTCGATGAGGCGCCCGTCGATCTGCACCGCCGGCTGGAGATCGAGCACCAGCCCCTCGAGGCGCCCGCCTGGCGCGAGCTGGAGCGGGCCGAGCACCTCGGAGGCCGACGAGGTCGAGGCCGCCGCGAGGTAGACCGCGCCCGAGGGCACGTCGTCGAAGAGGAACTGGCCGTCGTCGAGCGTGAGGGTGACGAGCGGGCCGGCGCCCCGGAGCGTCACCCGCGCCCGGCCCACGGGGCGGCCCTGCTCCAGCACCACGCCGGCGACCCGCGCGCCCAGGGGCCGAGGGGCGGCGCGCGCCGTCGCGGCCGACTCGGCGCGGCTCGTCGAGTCCGCGTCACGGGCCCCCACGCCCTCCGCTGAGCTGTCGGGCCACAGGGCCCACGCCACGGCCCCGATCAGGAGCAGGACGACGAGGGCGGTGACGGCGCGGCGCACGCGCCTTCTCTAGCACCGCGACCCCGCGCCCGGCTGCCCACTCGGGGGGGCTACTTCCTCGGGTCTCGCTTGCCCGGGTCCGTCGCCTCGTCCTCGAGGAGGAGGATCTCCTCGGCGTCGTCGGCGTCAACGTCCACCTCGAGCTCGAAGACCTCTACCGGAGAGACCTTGTCGACGACCGGCACCACGGGGGCGATGGCGGGCGCGGCCGAGGGAGACGACGGCGCCACCAGGGCCGCGCGGAGGATCTCCAGCTCGCGCTCCAGCTCGTTGACCCGGCCCAGCACGCCGCTCGAGTGCTTCTCCAGCGCCTCGACCATCTCAGCCAGGCGCTGCCGCTCCTCCTCAGCCAGCTCGCTCTCGGCGCGGGCCTCGGCGACGTCCTCCTGGGTGCGGGTGAGCTCGACCTGCAGCTCGCCGTAGCGGGCGCGCAGCGCGAGCAGGAGTTCCTCCGCCTGGCGCCGCCCGGCCTGCGCGCCGTCGAGGTCGTTCTGCGCGTTGACGCGCGTGATCTCCAGCTCGGCCTCGAGCTCGGGCACCCGGCGGCGGAGGGCGGCCGCGGCCTCGTCGGACTGCGGCGCCGGCCGCTGCGCCTCGGCCGCCTGGGCCTCGAGCAGCGCGACGCGGGCGCGGAGTTCGCCAGAGAGCTCGTCGTCGGTGAGCTTCGCCTCGCGCAGCCGCGTCGCCTCGATCTCTGCCGTCGCCAGGCGCTGCCGCAGCGTCGCGAGCTCGCCCTCGAGGCCCTGTGCTCCCCCCGCCTGCTCCGCGCGCGCCGCCTCGGCTTCGGCCGCCTGGGCCCGGGCCTTCTCGTGGGCGATCTCCGCGTCCAGCAGGCGCTGCTGAAGCCCCTTCTCGTCCTGCGCCGCCTGGGAGACCTTCGCCTCGAGCGCCTTGACCGCCTCCTCCAGTGAGGGGACGCGCTCGCGAAGCCGCTCGAGCTCGGGGCCCGTCGCGCGGAGCTGCTCGAGCTCCTGCTCCAGGGGAGGGAGGCGCTGGCGCAGCCGCTCGACCTCCGCGTCGAGCTGCGCCCGCGCCTCGGCCATCGCCTTCGACTCACCGCCGGCCTGCGCCAGCGACGCGCGCAGCGCCTGGAGCTCGTCGCGCAGCGTGTCGGACTCGCGCTGCAGGGTGTCGCGCGCGGCCAACAGGCTGCTCGCCTCGGCCTCGGCGCGCTCGACGCTGGCCCGGACCTCGGCGAGCGAGCGCTGCGTCGCCTCCAGCTCCTCTGCCGAGGCCTTCTTCGCCGCGGCGCCCTCGACCTCGAGGCGCTCGAGCGCCGCAGCGAACTCGCCGCGTCGCGCTTCGACCTCCGTCGCCTTCGCCTCCGCCTCGGCGATCCGCTGCTGGAGCGCCGTCTCTCGCGCCTCGAGCGCGGCCTGCTGCTCCGAGCGCTGCGCCGTGAGCCGCGCCTCGAAGTCCTGCGCCTGGGCCTCGAGGGTGCCGCGGTGCTCGTCGCGGAGCGCCTGCAGCCCCTGCTCAGCCTGGTGGTGGCGCTCGTCGAGGGACCTCCGCGTCGCCTCGCGCGTGGCCTCCAGCTCGACCCGCGCGTCGGCGAGCGACTGCTCCAGCGCGGCCCGGCCGGCGGTGAGCCCCTCGAGCTGTTCGCGCAGCGAGCTCGTCTCGCCCCGCTGCGCCTCCTGCGCCTCTCGTGAGACCTCGAGGCGCTGCTCGAGCGCGCTGCGCTCCGCCTGGGCGGCCTCGAGGGCCGAGGCCGCCTCACGACGGGCCTCCGCCAGCCCCTGCGCCGAGCTCTCGAGCTGCGCCTGGAGCGCCTCGCGCTCGAGGCCAGCGGCGGCCAGCGCCTCCTTCGCGCGAGCCGCCTCGGCGCGGGCCTGCTCCAGCTCGCTCCGGAGCGCCTCCTGCACCCGCGCGGCGTCGGCCCAGGCCGCGGTGAGCTCCGCCTCGAGGGCGCCCGCCTTCGTCTCGGCGTCGGCGATGCGGGCCTGCAGCGCCGTCAGCGACTGATCGGCGCCGCTCTGGGCGGTGGCGAGCTGTTGCTCGAGCGAGGCCACCCGCCCCTCGCTCGCCGCGAGCGCCGCGCGGGCCTCGTCGAGTGACGCCTGCGCGCCCTGCCTGGCCGTCTCCAGCCCGCTGCGCTCCGTCTCGAGGACCAGCACCTTCGTCTCAGCCGCCGCCAGCGCCTCGCGCGACGCGGTGAGCTCCTCGCCGGAGCGCTCGGCCGTCGCCGCCAGCTCACGGCGGGTGTCCTCCAGCGCCGCGAGCTCGGCCTGCGCGCGCGCCAGCAGCTCGCGGAGCGAGGCCAGCTCGGCCTCGGCCTTCTCGCGCAGCTCGCGCTCCGACGCGCGCCCGGCGAGAGCCTCGGCGAGGCCCGCCTCCGCCTGCGCGTGGAGCGCTCGCGTGCTGTCGTGCTGAGCCCGGACCTCGGCCAGCTCGGCCTCGGCCTTCTCGCGGAGCGCTTGCTCGCTGCTGAGCGCCGCCTGGGCCTCGGACCGCTCGACCTCCGCCCTCTCGCGGAGCTCCCGCTCGCTGCTGAGCGCCGCTCGCGCCTCGGTCAGCCCGGCTCCGGTCTTCTCTTGGAGCTCTCGCTCGCTGCTGCGCGCCGCCTGCGCCTCGGCCAACTCGGCCTCGGTCTTCTCGCGGAGTTCTCGCTCGCTGGCGCGCGCCGCCTGGGCCTCGGACAGCCCGGTCTCGGCTTTCTCCCGCAGCTCGCGCTCGCCTGCCCGCGCCGCGAGGGCCTCGGCCAGCTCGGCGCCGACGTGCTCGGCCTCGCTCA
>CAYUZK010000168.1:0-14023 GCA_964449625.1 uncultured Archangium sp. | reverse complement strand
TCGTCGGCCGCGTGGGCGCGCGCAGCGTGCGGGAGCTCTTCATCGGCTCGTCGGCCGTGCGCGTGGTGCGCCGCGGCGCCGGCCCCACGCTGGTGGTGCGGCTCACCGCGCGCGGCCCCTACGCCCGGCCGATGCTGGCGCTCGACGACGACGAGGTCGCCACGGGCGCGGTGCGCGCGGCGCTGGCGCTGCTCGGGCGCCCGCTGCCGCCGCTGCGGGTGGTGCACGCCTACGACGCGCCGCTGCAGGGCCTGGCCTACCCCAGCCTCACCGCGGAGGACTCGCGCGCCTACCGGGAGTCCTTCCGGCGGCAGGCGCTGGCGCGGATCCACGCGCGCCTGGAGGCCGCGCGGCGGCGCGCCCCCGGTGAGGTGGACCTGCGCGTCGCGGCCGAGCACGGCGCGCCGCGCACCGTCGTGCCCCACGCCGTCGCCTTCCACCGCGCCGACCTCCTCGTGCTGGGCACGCGCGCCCACGGCGACCTCGCCCGCGCCTTCCTCGGCACCGTGGCCGGCGACGTGCTGCGCGAGGTGCAGTGCGACGTGCTGGTGGTGCCGCCCCGCCGCCGGGCCAGGTGATGGGCGACTCGCGCGCCGCTGCGCAGCCGGCCGGAAGCGCGGCCTTCCCGACGCCTCAGCGATCCACCTTCGTCTGCGCCGCCGCCGGCGGCTCGGTGGGCACCTCGTCCTTCGGCTTCGGGGTGGGCGCGGGCCCGGGCGGCGGCGTCAGCGCGTGCGGCGCGGGGCGCAGCTCCGAGTCGGGCGGCGCGGAGTCACGCAGGCTCGGGCCCGCCGTCGCGAGCGGCGGCGCGGGGCCGGTCACGACGGAGCGCGGCAGCTCCGCGTCGGCGTAGCGCAGCAGCGCCGCCACCAGCGTCAGCACCAGCGGCCCCATGAAGATGCCGGCGAAGCCGAAGACGCTGACGCCGCCCAGCAGGCCGACGAGCACCAGGAGCGTCGAGGCGTTGCTGCTCCCCGAGATGATGAGCGGGCGGATGACGTTGTCGCTGCCCGCCACGAGGATGACGCTCCAGAGGAAGAGGAAGATGGCCCAGCCCGTCTGCCCCTGGGCGACGAGGGTGATGGCCGCCGGCACCCAGACCAGCCCCGTGCCCACGACGGGGATGAGGGCGGCCAGGGCCCCCAGCGCGCCGAAGACGAGGGGCGAGGGCAGCCCGGCGATGGCGAAGCCCACGCCTACCAGCGTGCCCTGCACCAGCGACGTCACCAGCGTGCCCAGCACCACCGCGCGGGTGACGCCGCCCAGCGTGGCCGCGAGCTCCTCCTTGCGCGCGACGGTCATCGGCACCAGCCGCACGCCGCGCATGAGCATCTCGCGCCCGTCGCGCAGGAAGAAGAAGAGCAGGAACATGGTGAAGGCGAACTGGGTGACGACGCCCATGGCGCCCACCAGCACCGAGCCGCTGGCCGAGGCCACCTGCTGCAGCATGCCCTGCGCCGCCTCCGCCGCCGACTCGAGGATCTGCGCCTTCGTCAGCGAAGTGAAGTCGCCGGCCTTCTCGATCAACGCCTGCACCGGCCCCAGCTCCAGCATCATCTGCAGCGCGGGCAGCTTGCGGTCGTGGGCCTCGGTCTGGAAGCGCTGGAGCAGGTCCGTCGCCTGGCGCACGAAGGCGATGACGAAGCCCGTCACGGGCCCCAGGATGACGACGACGGCGGCGGCGGTGAGGAGCCCCGCGGCCAGCGTCGGTCGCTTCCACCTCGCCACCAGCCGGCGGTTCGCCGGGTGCAGCATGAAGGTCAGGAGCGCGGCCCACATCATCGATGAGGCGAAGGGCGTCAGCAGGCGCCACACGAGGTACCCGAGCAGCGCCGCCGTGCCGAGGCCGAAGACGCGCGCGTAGTAGCGGGTGGGGGGCAGGCCGGTGGACAGGGACATGCGGCGGAGTCTCCAGGCAGGAAGATGCGTGGTGTAGCTCAGCTGCGGCCGAACAGCCGCTTCAACAGCCCCTCGCCCGCGGGGCCGCCCCAGCTCCACGTCCAGCGGGGGAAGCGCAAGGCGAGGTCCAGGGCCTCCGGGCTGCGCGGCTCGAGCGCCTCCACGTGCACCAGGCGCAAGCCCGGAGGCGGCGTGAAGCGCCCGAGCGCGTCGAGCCAGCGGCGGGCGTGCGGCAGCGGCCCCTCGAGGCGCAGCTCCTGGAGGAAGCGCAGGCTGGGGTGCGCCAGTAGCGCGCCGAGCTGCTCGACCGACGCCTCGCCCTTCGGCGTCGCGCAGAGGGCGCGCACGTAGCCCCGGCGCCACGAGAGCTGGAGCTGCTCGCCCGCGCACGCAGGCACCAGCACCGCAGGCACCTCGGCGGCCTGCCCGCGCACCGCGGCCGCGCGAGGCGAGTCGACCGCCGCGAGGGCCTCGGCCACGGCGCGCCAGGCGGCCTCGTCTTCGGGCGCCGCGAGCGCCCGAGTCTCGAGGGCCGGCGCGAGCGCCTCGTAGCGGGGGTCGAGCGCCGGCCGCGGCAGCGTCGGCCGCGGCCAGGTGTCGGCCCGCTCGGGCGCGAGCCCCGGCACGACGGCCCCGAGAGCGTCGGCGAAGGCCTTGGCCGACGCAAAGCGCTGCGCGGGGTGCACCTGCAGCGCCCGGCGCAGCATGGGCTCGACGGCCTTCGCGGCGTCTGGGAGCGCGAGCGGTGTCGGGCGACCCGCGAGGTACGCCGCGCGGAGCTGCTCGCGGGCCGCGCGCTCGCTCACGCCCTCGGGCACCGCGCCCCACGGCCACCGGCCCGTCAGCGTCAGGGCGAGGAGCCAGCCGAGCGAGAAGGCGTTGGTGCGCGCCGTCTCGGGTTGCCCGAAGAGGGCCTCGGGCGTCCACATCCACGCCTGGGGCGACGCGGGGAAGCCCTCGTCGGGCGTGACGTCGAGGGCCGCGAGGTGGAGCCGCAGCGTCGTGCCCTCGCCGCGCGTCACCACGCGGGGCTGGAGCGAGAGGTGCGGCGAGGTGTGGAGCGACTGGAGCAGCGCCTCGGCCTCGGCCACGGCCAGGGCCAGGCCCCGCACGGCGCGCAGCGCGGCGGTGGCGTCGGCGAAGGGGAAGCTGCCTTCTGCGCGGCGGCCCGGCGCCTCGAGCACCACCCACGGCGCGCCGCCGTCGTCGCCGGCCTCCAGGAGCGCGGGCCAGGCCGGCGCGGTGAGGCGCGAGCCCAGCCACCAGCGGCGCTGCAGGCGGAGCAGGTGCTCGGGCGTCACGCCAGCCACGGGGCGCTCCACCCACCAGTCGCCCGGCGGCGGCTTCGCCAGCCCGCGCACCGCGCCGGCCTCCACGAAGGCGCCGTGGGTGACGCGGAGCGACGAGAGCTCCCAGCGGAGGTGGAACGGCGTGGACATGCGGCGCGGAGCCCCCAGGGTTGAGCCCGAGGCTACGCCAACGCGGCGAGAGAGAAAGCAAAGTGGCCGGGAGCGCGTCGCCGGGCGGCGTCACTTCGGGGTCGCGGCCGCCGGCTTGTGATGGAAGACGTCGGAGGGGTCGAGGCCGAGCCGCTCGAGCGTCTGGTAGTCGGGCAACCCCGTCTTCGCCAGCCCGTGCGCGTGCTGCCACGCGCCGAGCGCCCACTGCGTGGGCTCGTCGAGGGTGCCCGTCAGCGCGAGCGTCTGTGGCGCCTGCGCGGTCGTCGTGACGCCGGCGTCGGGCAGGCCCGCGTCCTCCTCTCGTCGCAGCTCGGGCAGCTTGCTGGCGAGCTTTCGCTGCAGCGCCAGCAGCCCCTCGCGCTTGAACATCGCCTCCGTCGTCTTCGAGGTGGTGAACGTCTCGAGGCCCTCCGGCGCGCCCTCGTCGTCAGCGCGGGTGATGAACGCGCGCTCCTGTTCGGCTACGCCCGGCGGCTCCGCGCAGGCGGCGCCCAGGAGGCCGACCAGCACCAGGCCCCTCACCTGGCACCGCCCGGCTGCGCGCTGGGGCCGGGCTCCTTCTTGTCGAGCGCCTTGACGGTCTGGTCGATGAGGCCTTCCTTCTCGCTGGCCGTGCCGAGGGGGAGATCGCCGAAGCCCCACCCGAGCGCGTCGACGAAGGCGTTGCGCACCACGCCCAGCACCGCGGGCCAGACCTGCACGTCGGGCTGCTCGAGGGTGCCACGCAGCGGCAGGGTGGTGGCCACCACCCGGCCCTTCTGCTCGTCCTTCAGCGCCGCGAAGGCGATGTTGGCGGCCGCCGCGCGCAGCCCATTGGCCACGTCGCCAGGCAGGGCATCGACCTTGACGTCGCGGGCCATCACCTTCACGTCGCCACGCAGCGCGCCGCCCGCGGAGTTCAGGTTCACGAACGCGTCCAGCCTGCCATGGGGCGAGACCCCCGCCTTGGCCGACGCCCACGCGTAGAGCGACTCGAGGTTGAGGCCGCTCAGCTGCACCTGCCCGGTGAAGGCAGGCTTGGGGGCGAGGAGGTCGACCATCACCATCAGCTTGAGCACGCCCGACTTCTGCACGGTGGCGCGCCCAGTCATCAGCAGCGGCACCTGCTCGTCGAGCGCGGCGCGCGTCACGAGGTTCTCGGCGACGAACTCGATGTCCTTGAGCCACAGGTGAGGCTGCTTCGCGTCGGTGGCGTCGATGAGCGTCACCTCGGAGTCGCGCAGCTCGAACCGGGCGACCCGCAGGGGCACGACGGCCTCGAGGGTCTTCGCGAGGTTGAGCTCGTTGCGCTTGACCTCGGCCACGGCCTTCTTCGCGGCCTCCTCGACCTCCGGGGGGGCCTGGGTCTCGCCCATCAGCACGCGGAAGTGCGCGTGGTCGGCGATGACGGCGGCCTCGAGGCGCCCCTGGAGCAGGCCTCCCCAGAGCACCTGCGCCCGCAGCGCCTTGATGAAGAGCACCGCGTCCTTCACCTCGGTGCCGTCCTCCACCAGGCGCAGGTCGGTGAGGGTCAGCCGCGCCGGCAGCAGCGACACGTGCACCTGCGAGAAGGTGCCCTCGTAGCCGGTGAGGGAGTCGAGGCCCTTCTGGGTCAGGTGCGTCACCAGCGGCCCCAGCGCCACCCGCGCCGCCACCAGCAGCACCAGCACCGCCGCGACCGCCCAGAACCAGGCCCGCCGCGTCACGGGGCGCGGGGCCGGCCCCTCCACCTCGGGGAGGATGACGGCCGTCGCGCCCACCCCCTCGGTCATCGCGAGCGTCTCGGGTCGGGCGTCGAGGGCCGGCACCGGGGCCCGGTGAGGGGCGGCCCGCGCCGAGAGGACGAGCCCGAGGGAGACCCCGGCCGCGCCCGCCGCGGCGACGAAGAGCGTCCACCGCGGGGCAGCGACCGCGCGCGACCGGTAGCGGCCCACGCCCGCGGCGGCGAGCCCCAGGACGCCGAGCGTCGCCGCGCTCACCGCGGCCCAGCCGTTCGCGCGCCCGGGCAGGAGGCTGGGCGTCGCTCCTGGGCGCGGGTGCCGCCGGGCGTCGGCTTCGTCCACGAGGGAGAGCAGGCGCTCGCGCTGAAGGTCGGCCTTCGCCTCGAGCGTCGCGAGCAGGTCAGGGCTCACGCCGCACGCTCGGAGATCATCTTCCACTCGTCGCCGAGGCGCTTGCGCGTGCGCGCCATGGGCGCCCGCGGGAGCCCCCGCCAGGCGGCGAAGGCCAGCCCCAGGGTGACGGCGAGGAAGCCGCCCGCGACGGCCAGCGCGGCCACCACCGTGCCGTCGAACCAGAGCACCAGGCTCAGCCCGAGCAGGCTCGAGGTGGCCCCCACGCCGGCGACGGCCACGCCGAGGACCACGGCCGACCGCGTGGTCGCGGCGACGGTCTGCTGCGCCTCGCGCCTGGCGAGCTGCGCTTCCTGCTCGACCAGCTCCCGCCCCGCTCGGGCCAGGGACTTCGCCAGGGCCACCGGGCCGAGTTCGCCGGGCTCACCTCGCGGCAGCGGCAGTGCGGGCGCCGCAGAGGCCGCGACCAGCCGCTCCTGGGCGAGGGTGTCGACGCGGCTGACGTGGCCTGCCAGCGCGTTCTCGAACCTGCGGGTGATGCGGTCGAGCGTGAGCCAGTCTTCGAAAGGAATGGACTTCGCCGAGAACGAGTCGCGCACGATGGCCTCGAAGCGCGCCTCGAGACCGGGCACCGCCTGACCCGGGTGCTGGTGGTGCTGAAGCACGTCCCAGAGCCGGCCGAGCTGATTTTGGAGCTCCTGGGCATCGGGGTCCTGCACCAGGTACGCGTCGCGCTCCACCAGGGTCGAGGTCAGCCGCGCGCGCACGGCAGCGACGTGCCGCGGCTCGCCGCGGATGAGGAGGTCGGTCGGGTAGAGATAGAGCTCGAGGCCGTCACAGCACACCCGCCGCGGCTCGGCGACCAACAGCGCCGCGATCGCGCCCCGGCTGAAGAACTCGATCAGCCGCGTGGACAACGAGAGCACCCAGGGCACCCGCTCGACCCTGGGGTCGAAGCCCGCGGCCTGGCACGCGGTGACCAGGTGCTTGAGCACGTCGCGATAGCGGCCCTCGCGCGGCTGGAGGTAGACGTGCTCCTCGTCCCACCGGCGCCACACGGTGCCCAGCTTGATCAGCGGCACCGTCACCAGCGTCACCAGAAACGAGAGCCCCATGCCCAGCGCCAGCGGGTAACCGTTGATCAACGACGCGAACCAGGACCTGCGCTGGGCGGCGAAGGTGCCCGCGCGCACCAACACTCCGACGATGACCGGCGCGCAGACGGCGAGGGCCAGCCAGGCCACCCGCAGCACGCGGCGCACCGTGGCGTCATCGATGGGCACGAAGGTGATGAGGTAGCTCGCCGCCGCCGGGTAGAAGACGCCGACCACGAAGATCGGCCAGAACAGCGACAGCACCAGCGCCGACGTCACGAGGACGCGCTGGCGGGGGTGGAGCCGCCCGAAGAGCGCGGCCACCGACCAGCCGAAGAGCGCCTCAATGAAGCGGCCTGTTCTCTTGGCCAGCGCGCTGAACAAGGCAGTGAGGAGCACCATGGGCGGCTCGTTCAGCACGGATCGCGCCACGCGCAGAGGCCGAATCGGGCTGCGCGGGCTGGGCGGCGCGCTCCTTCATTTCGAAGCGGGGACCCCTTCAGCGTGATGGAGCGACAGGCGATGGCGTGGCGGCCGCAATGCCTTTGGTATCCCCTCCCGGCGCCGCTAAAGGAGGCTGCATGACGACCCGCACGCCCTGGCACGCGCTCGAGGCGCCCGCTGCGCTCTCGGCAGTGGTGTCTTCTCCAGAAGGCCTCTCCGCCGCCGAGGCCGCGGCGCGCCTGGAGCGCGACGGGCCCAACCTCCTCACCGCGCGCCGGGGCGCCTCGTGGGTGCGCAAGCTGGCGGAGCAGTTCGTTCAGCCGCTGGTGCTGGTGCTGCTGGGCGCCGCGGGGCTGTCGGTGTTCCTGGGCGACTACGTCGACGCGGCCGTCATCGGCGCGGTGGTGGTGCTCAACGGCGTCATCGGCTTCTTCCAGGAGTTCCGGGCCGAGCAGTCCATCTCCGCGCTGTCGAAGACCATCATCACCGAGGCCACCGTGCTGCGCGACGGGCGGCTCCAGCGCGTGCCCAGCGAGCAGCTGGTGCAAGGCGACGTGGTGGCGCTGCAGTCGGGCGACACGGTGCCCGCCGACCTGCGGCTGCTGGAGGTGAAGGACCTCAAGCTGGAGGAGGCGGCCCTCACCGGCGAGTCGCTGCCCTCCGACAAGCACGTCGTCGTGCTGCCTGAGGACACGTCGGTCGGCGACCGGGAGAACCTGGCCTTCGCCGGCTCCCCCGTCACCTACGGCCAGGCCCGCGGCGTGGTGGTGGGCGTAGGCGACGACACCGAGACGGGGCGCATCGCCGGCCTCATGGCCGCCACGAGCGCCCTCGAGACGCCCCTGACCCGGCGCATCGCGCAGCTCTCGCGGCTCCTGGTGTGGGTCATCCTCACGGTGGCGGCGGCGCTCCTCGTCATCGAGTGGCTGCGCGGCGCCGAGCTGGCCACCACCTTCAACGCCGCCGTGGCCTTCGCGGTGGGCGCCATCCCCGAGGGGTTGCCGGCGGCCGTCACCATCCTCCTCGCCGTCGGCGTGTCGGCCATGGCGAAGCGCGGCGCCCTCATCCGCCGGCTGCCGGCCGTCGAGACGCTGGGCAGCACCACCGTCATCTGCTCCGACAAGACGGGCACCCTCACCGAGAACCAGATGACGGTGACGACGCTGCTGGCGGGCGGCGAGGCCTTTCACGTCACTGGCGTCGGCTTCGACGGCGCGGGCGAGGTGCAGCGCGACGGCGCCCGGGTGGACGCCGCGGTCTCGGCGGCGCTGCTCGAGGCGCTGCGGGCTGGCGCGCTGTGCAACGACACGCGCCTGGTGCCGGCCGAGGGTGGCCTGCGCGTCGAGGGCGACCCGACGGAGGCCGCCCTCACCATCGCCGCGCGCAAGGCGGGCCTCGACGTCGCCGCCCTCGCCGCCTGGCCGCGCCGCGACGTGGTGCCCTTCGAGTCGGAGCACATGTACATGACGACGCTGCACGGCGCCCCCGAGGGCGCGCTGCTGTACGTGAAGGGCTCGTCAGACGCGCTCCTCTCGCGCTGCGTGGACCAGCTCGACGCGCAGGGCCAGCCGAGC
The DNA here is from genome assembly GCA_964449625.1 of uncultured Archangium sp. Lineage (GTDB taxonomy): Bacteria > Myxococcota > Myxococcia > Myxococcales > Myxococcaceae > Archangium_A. The sequence continues at coordinate 5,501 of CAYUZK010000168.1, read as the reverse complement.
GCCTTCGACGCGGCGGCGGCGCACCGCGAGGTCGAGGCGCTCGCGGCGCGCGGCCTGCGGGTGCTGGTGTTGGCGCGGCGCCTGCTGCCCGCAGACGCCCGGGCGACGAGTCACGCCGACGTAGTCGACCTCACCGTGCTCGCGCTGGTGGGCATGATCGACCCTCCCCGGCCGGAGGCGAAGCGCGCGGTGGCGGCCTGCCAGGGCGCGGGCATCAAGGTGAAGATGATCACCGGCGACCACGCGGTGACGGCGGCGGCCATCGCCGGCGAGCTGGGCCTCGAGGGCGCGCGCGAGGGCGACGGCCGGCTGCGCGCGGTGACGGGGCGCCAGCTCGCGGAGGTGAGCGAGGCCGACCTGCCCGCGCTGGCCGACGAGGTGGCGGTGTTCGCCCGCGTGGCTCCGGAGCAGAAGCTGGCCCTGGTGCGCGCGCTCCAGGCCAGGGGGCACGTGGTGGCGATGACGGGCGATGGCGTCAACGACGCGCCAGCCCTGAAGCAGGCCGACATCGGCGTGGCCATGGGGAAGAACGGCACCGACGTGGCGCGCTCGGCGTCGGCGATGATCCTCACCGACGACAACTTCGCCACCATCGCGGCGGCCGTCGAAGAAGGCCGCGGCGTCTACGACAACCTGGTGAAGTTCATCGCCTGGACGCTGCCCACCAACGGCGGCGAGGGCGTGGTGCTGCTCTTCGCGGTGCTGCTCGGCAGCACCCTGCCGGTGCTGCCGGTGCAGTTGCTGTGGGTGAACCTCGCCACGGCCGTGCTCCTCGGCACGGCGCTCGTCTTCGAGCCGCACGAGCCGGGCCTCATGCAGCGCAAGCCCCGCGCGGTGAAGGCGCCCATCCTCGACCGGAACTTAGGCGTGCGCACGGCCCTGGTGTCGCTGGCTCTGGGCGTGGCGGCCTTCGGCTTCTTCGAGTGGGCGCAGGCGCTGGGGTTGTCCGACGAGGCGGGCCGCACCATCGCCATCAACACCATCGTGATGGTGGAGGTGGGCTACCTCTTCGCGTGCCGCAGCCTGCGGCTCCCCATCTGGCAGCTGGGCTACTTCACCAACAAGGGCGTGTGGCTCGGCGCCGCGGCGATGCTCCTCGCGCAGCTCGCCATGACCTACGTGCCCTTCATGAACACGCTCTTCCACACCGCCCCCATCGACTGGTGGTGGTGGGGCGTCATCTCGGGGGCCGGCGTGGTGGTCTTCGTGCTCGCCGAGGTGAAGAAGGCCTTCGGCCGCCGCCGCGCCTAGATGGGCGCGAAGATCTTCAGGCCCGAGCGCCCGCCCTCGGCGGCGAGGGTGTTGCGCTCGATGAAGTCGCTGTAGGTCGAGCGGCCGTCGCCGGAGGTGATGGCGGTGTGACCGTAGATCTGCCCCAGGCGGCTCGAGGTGCGCTCCCAGGTGAGGATGAGGCCCGGCGTGCGCAGCGCCTCGGCGAGCGACATGTTGACCTGGCGGAAGCGGCTGCGCGGCAGGTTGTCGTCGATCTGGTTGCCGTTGCCCCACACCTTGATGCCGTAGGTCCGCTGGATGGCGCGGCTGACGCCCGTCGCGCAGAGGCCCAGGCCGCTGTACCCGCCCATGCTGAGCGCCACGGCGCGGCCGTTGGCGGCGAGGCTGCCGTTGCCGCGCACGCCGCTCGACGAGGGGGACACCGGCGCGGCGGGGGCCGGGCGGTTGGGCTTCGCGGGCGTGAAGGCGTCGCGCGGGGAGTGGCCGGGGAGGCGGAGCGTCGCGCCGGCGTAGATGAGGTTGACGTTCTTGATGCCGTTGGTCTGGGCCAGCGCGCCCACGGTGGTGTTGAAGCGCGCGGCGAGGCCAGAGAGGGTGTCGCCGCGGCGGATGAGGTAGGTGCTCATGCTCGAGTTATCGACATGCCCCCCGTCGCGGTCCTCGCGAAGGGCTGTCACGGGGCTTCACAGTCCTCCCCGAATTTGTGGGCGAATTTCGCCCGGCCTTTCCGGGGCTGGGCAGGGCTCGGCCCCCGCGCGGCCTGCGCCCGGTGTAGAGGAGCCCGCCGTGTCCGCCCGCCCCCCCGAGAGCCCGCCGCGCCGCCGCTGGGCGAGCCCCGACGGCCTCACCGTCGACGGGCTGCTGGGCGCCGGCGGCGCGCTCTCGGCCGCCCTGCCCGGCTACGAGCACCGCCCGCCGCAGCTCGACATGGCGCACGCGGTGGCGCACGCGCTCGAGCACCGCCGCTTCCTCCTCGCGGAGGCCGGCACGGGCACCGGCAAGACGCTCGCCTACCTCGTGCCGGCGGCGCTCTCGGGCAAGCGCGTCATCATCTCCACCGCCACGCGCACGCTGCAGGAGCAGATCTTCACCAAGGACCTCCCGCTGCTGCGCGACCGCGTGGGCCTGCCGCTCACCGCGGCGCTCCTCAAGGGCCGCAACAACTACCTGTGCGCGCAGCGCTTCGAGCGCTTCGAGACGCAGCCGCTCTTCTCGACGCCCGACGACGCCATGCACTGGGACCGCTTCCGCGACTGGGCCTACGCGACCGAGACGGGCGACCGGGCCGACACGGAGCTGCCCGACGACTGGGCGACGTGGGGCCAGGTGTCCACCACCTCCGACTCGTGCACGGGCGCGAAGTGCCCCTTCTTCGAGACCTGCTTCGTCACCCGCGCGCGCCGCGCCGCCGCCGACTGCCAGCTCATCGTCGTCAACCACGCCCTCTTCTTCGCCGACCTGTCGCTCAAGCTGCGCGGCGCCGGCGAGCTGCAGCTCGGCGTCTTGCCGGCCTACGACGCCGTCGTCTTCGACGAGGCCCACGCGCTCGAGGACGTGGCCACCGAGTACTTCGGCCTCACCGCCTCGTCGGGGCGCTTCGCCGCGCTCGCGCAGGACGTGCTCCAGCGCACGCCGACCCTCGACCCGCGCTCGGCGACGTTGACCGCCCTGGCCCTGGAGCTCCGCGTGCGGAGCGAGGGCTTCTTCTCGGCGGTGGCCGGCACGCTGCTGGGCCAGGGGCTCGAGCCCGGCAGCGAAGACGCGCGCCTCTCCGACCTCCGGCTGCTGCCCGACACCCTGGCCGACGCCCGGCCCCAGGCCGCCGCCCTCACCGAGACGCTCAAGGCCCTCACCGCGCTGTGCCCGCCCGACGACGCGGAGCTGGGCGCCTTTCACCGCCGCGCCGAGGAGAGCACCATCGCGCTCGAGGCCGCCATGGCCGCCGACGACCCGGGGCAGGTCTACTGGGCCACCACCCGGGGCCGCGGGCTCGCCCTGCGCGCGGCGCCCATCGACGTGGGGCAGTCGCTGTCGACCTTCCTCTACGACTCGGTGGACAGCGTCGTCTTCGCCTCGGCCACGCTCAAGACGGCGCCGGGCGGCGGCGCGGGGGCCTTCGACTACGTGGTGTCGCGCCTGGGCCTGACCGATCGCCCGTGGGACGCGCTCCACGTCGACTCGCCCTTCGACTACGGCACCCAGGCGCTGCTCTACGTGCCGGCGTACCTGCCGCCGCCGTCGGACCCGGGATGGACGCTGCAGTTCGCCCGCGAGGTGTACCGGCTGCTGGCGCTGTCGCAAGGGCGCGCCTTCGTGCTCTTCACCTCGCTGCGGCACCTCGACGAGGTGCACGCGCTGGTGGCGCCACACCTCGAGGTGCCGGTGCTCAAGCAGGGTGACGCGCCGCGGCGGGCGCTGTTGGCGAAGTTCATGGAGGGCCCGTCGGTGCTCTTCGCCTCACAGAGCTTCTGGGAAGGCGTCGACGTGCCCGGCGACGCGCTGTCGATGGTCATCATCGACCGGCTGCCCTTCGCGCCGCCCAACGACCCCCTGCAGGCCGCGCGCATGGACGCGGTGCGCGACGCCGGGCGCCGGCCCTTCGACGACTACCAGGTGCCCCAGGCGGCGCTGGCGCTGCGGCAGGGCTTCGGGCGGCTCATTCGCACCGCGAAGGATCGCGGCGTGGTGGCGCTCGGAGACTCGCGCGTGCTGACCAAGCGCTACGGTGCGCGCTTCCTCGAGGCGCTGCCAAAGGTGCCGCGGGTGCAGCGCTTCGACGAGGTGCAGGCGTGGTGGGCGCAGCGCTGACTTGCCTACTTCGTCACGTCGACCTTCCGGCACGCCTCGCCCGTCGCGGTGAGCTCACACCGCTGGTCGAACGAGCACGCGCCGCCACACGGGAGCTTGTCGCACAGGCCCGTCTCCGTGTTGCACCGGTGCCCGGGGTTGCATGGGGAGTAGCACCCGCCGTTCGCGCGCTGCACGCCGGAGGCCGTCGCGGCGATCGCGGTGTGCACCAGCGCGCTCGTCACCGCGGCGCCCGACGCCGCGCACCCGGAGAGCATCAAGAGCAGCCCCATCACTCCGCGGTGCACCATGTCCACAGGCTACACCCCCGACGGCCAGTCCTGGGCAGCGCTCGCGCAACTGGCCTCGACGTGTGGTGTGAAGGCCGGACTTCCCTGGCCGCACCCGAAAGGACCAGCACCATGCGCTTCATCGTCATGCACAAGCAGGGGCCCCGCTACGAGACGGGCGCCATCGAGCAGCGGGAAATCGTCGAGATGGGCGCCTTCATCCAGGAAGGCATCAAGGCCGGCGTCTTCAAGAACGGCGCGGGGCTGCTCCCCCGGGTGCCGCGCACGCGCGTCATCGCGAAGCAGGCCGAGTGCACCGTGCACCACGGGGTGAAGGGCACCAACAACCTCCTCGCCGGCTTCGCGCTGCTCACGGTGGCCGACCGCGACGAGGCCGTGAAGTGGGCGACGCGCTTCGGCGCCGCGGTGCAGGACGGCGAGCTCGAGCTGGGCCTCGTCACCGAGGCGTGGGACCTGGGCTTCACCCCGAAGCCCGAGGGCAAGGTGCCCGAGCGGTACCTCTGCCTCTTCATGGCCACCGAGGCGAGCGAGGCGGGCGCCCCGCCCTCCGAGCGCGAGGCCCGCGAGGTGCCCGCGCTCATGGAGGAGATGAAGCAGGCCGGCGTGCTCGGGTTCACCGAGGGCATCCTCCCGAGCGCGCTGGGCACGCGGCTCCAGTTCAAGGCCGGCCAGCGCGTCGCCGCCGTCGACGGGCCCTTCGCCGAGTCGAAGGAGCTCATCGCGGGCTTCTCCCTCATCGAGGTGCCGACGAAGGAGGCCGCGCTCGCGTGGGCCGAGCGCTACGGGAGCATCCTCACGGACCTCGAGGTCGACGTGCTCGCGCTGCACGAGCAGGCCGCCTACGAGGGCCCGTAGCCGGTAGCCCTCGGGGCTTCGCCCGGCCTCTTCATCCTGTCGCCCGGCCCCCGCCCCCACTATTCACCGCCCGTGGCCAGCGACCGCGCGCCCCCCTTCGAGACCCGCGCGGCGCTGCACGCCTGGCTCGAGGCCCGCGACCTGACGCACGTGGCGCGGCTCAACCTCGAGGCCCTCGCGCCGTGGGTGCCGCCGGCGCAGTGGCCCGCCCTCTCGGCCGCCGGCGCGCGCCGCCGCCTCACCGACGTCGCCGCCGCCGACGCCCTCGCCCGCGCCGCGGAGTGGCTCCCGCCGAGGCTGCAGGAGCTCTTGCCC
>CAYUZK010000167.1:0-14037 GCA_964449625.1 uncultured Archangium sp. | reverse complement strand
GCGAGCGCGTGGTGTTCTTCACCGCCGATCCGCAGGCGAGGTACCCGAAGCTCGTGGCGGCGCTCGACGGCGCGCGGCAGGCGGGGGCGGAGACGCTGGGCATGGCGACGGACAAGATCGAGGCGGCTGAGCCCGTGGCGCCGACGCCCTGATGCGCACCGGTATAACTCCAGTTATACTGACACCATGAAGACGGCGATCTCCCTCCCCGACGAGGTGTTCCGGCAGGTGGAGCGAAAGGCGCGCCAGCTCGGCCTCTCTCGAAGCGAGTTCTTCGCGCGGGCGGCGCAGCGATACCTCGAAGCGCTGCAGGACGAGCGCATCACCGCCTCCTACGACGAGGCGTTCGCCGACGACGACCCGAAGCGCGACCGGTTCCGACAGAAGGCGACCCGCGCGGCGTTGCTCTCCGTGGAGTGGCAGGAGTGAAGCGCGGCGAGATCTGGTGGGCGGACCTGGCGGAGCCAAGAGGCTCGGAGCCGGGGAGCCGGCGCCCGGTGCTCATCGTGCAGGACGACCTCCTCAACGCGAGCCGGCTCCAGACGGTGATGGTCGCGCCGCTGACCACCAACCTGCTCCGCGCCCGCGCGGCGGGCAACGTGCTCCTCACTGCCACGCAGTCGGGTCTCAAGCGAGACTCTGTCGTGCTCGTCTGCCAGGTGATGACCATCGACCGCGACGTGCTGACGGAGCAGGTCGGCGCCGTCGCACGGCGGGCGATGGCGCTCGTCGATGACGGGCTGCGGCTGGCGCTCGACCTCGGCTAACCGCCGCGCTTCTCGGCCAGCTCGCCCTTGAGCCCCGGCAGCTCCCCGGGCGGCAGGCGCTTCATGATGTCCCGCACCGTGTCGTGCAGCGTCTCCCAGGGGTCGCGGGCGACGAAGCCCAGCAGCCGCTCGGCCTTCGCGGAGTCGCACCAGAACCAGTGCTCGCCCACCTCGACCTCCTGCGGGTCGAGCGGCGGCTTCACCCCGCGCCACTTCGCGAAGGACTCGAGCGCGTACGCCCCGAAGATGTTCGCCGCCTTCGGCAGCTTCACGCGCGGCTTGGGCACGCCCGTCATGCGCTCCAGCCGCGAGAAGAACTCGTCCATCGACAGGTTCACGCCCATCAGGTGCCGGCCGTAGAGCTCGCCGCGGGTGAGGGCGCTGACCGCCGCCTGCGCCACGTCGCGCGCGTCGACGAAGCTCATGCCGCCGCCCGGCATCGCGGGGATGTCGCGCTGCAGGAACTTGAGCACCGTCCACGTCGACGACAGCCGCTCGTCGCCCGGCCCCATGAGGAGCGAGGGGTTGAGCACCACCAGCGGGAGCTGCTCCTTGCGGCAGAACTCGAGCGCCAGCTTCTCTTCGTAGATCTTCGACAGGTAGTACGGCCAGCGGCCCACCGTCTCGATGGGGTAGTCGTCGGCCTCGGTGCCCACGCGCTCGGTCTTCGACACCGCGATGGTGCCCGAGGTCGAGGCGAGGATGACGCGCGGCTGCGTGCCCAGCGCGCGCACGTCGCGCAGGAGCTCGCGCGTGCAGTCCACGTGCAGCTCGTACATCTTCCGCCCGTCCTCCGGCTTGAAGCTGACGAGTCCCGCGAGGTGGTAGAGCGCCTCGACGCCCGCCAGCGCGCCGCGCACGGCCTCGCGGTCCTTCAAGTCGGCCTGCACGTGCCGCACGGGGTTGGGGCCCGCGAGCCAGTCGGCGGGCGGCCGGCTCCGCGCGAGGGTGACGACCTGGTGCCCCTGCGCCCGGAGCAGCGGCACGAGGTGCGCGCCGAGGAAGCCGGTGGCGCCGGTGACGAGCAGCTTCATGACGTCTTCCCCTTCCGCCGCTCCCGCGTGGGGATGGCGGGCACCGGCAGCGCGTCCATCGACGGCGTGCGGCCTTCCTTCAGCGCCCGCACCGCCTCCTCGGCCATGCGGGTGACGAGCCGGTAGCCCTCGCTCCGCGCGAGGCCCTCGACCTTCTTGCGCATGGGCTCGAGCTCCAGCAGCGGCCCGATGCGCACCTCGAGGTCCTCCAGCTTCGGCCACCACGCGCCCTTGGGCAGCGCGGCGTGGGTGCCGTGCAGGTACACCGGGAGGATGTCCACGCCGAAGCCCAGCGCGAGGTAGCCAGTCGTGGGCTTGAACTCCATCAGCTCGCCGTTGGGGCTGCGCGTGCCCTCGGGGAAGATGAGCAGGTTGAAGCCCTGCGTGAGCGACTCGCCCGCCAGCCGCAGCGACTCCCGCAGCGAGCCCGCCCGGTCCATGGGGATGAGGTTGGTGAAGTTCTCGAAGTACGCGCGCTTGAGCGGCGTGTCGAAGAAGTAGTCGCGCGCCGCGAGCGCCACCAGCCGCGCCCCCTGCTCGCCCAGGGCCACCTTCACCAGGCCCATGTCGAGGTGGCTGGCGTGGTTGGCGACGACGAGGAAGTTCCGGTTCTGGGGGATGAAGGCCCGCCCCTTCACCTTCACGTCGAAGAGGCCGCCGTAGATGCTGCGCTGGCCGAGCGTGAGGGCCGCCTTGCCCGCCCGCGACAGCGCCTCGGGCAGCTCGAGCTCGAGCGTCTCGTTCGACTTGCGCGCCACCTCCCGGGAGATCTCCCGCGCGCGCACCTCGGCCGCCGGCTTGCGGCCCGACTGCGCCACCACGCGCCGCAGGTCGTCCACCGTGGTGATCTTCGTCAGATCGCTCACCGCCGTCATCGGCACGCCGGCCGCCTCGAGCGCCGCCGAGAGCTCCGTGAGCATGAGCGAGTCGAAGCCGAGATCCACCTGCAGCTTCGCCTCGGGCTTCACCTCGGCCACCGGCTTCTGAATGACGTCGGCCACCAGCTGCACGAGCCAGTCGGTGCTGTCCTCGGGCTTCTTCCCCGCGGCCTGCGCCGAGGCCTTCTCGAGGCGCTTGAGCTCCTCCATCACCAGCGGGCGCTTCACCTTGCGCGTGGAGGTGCGCGGCAGCTCGCCGTCCTGAAAGCGCACGAGCTTCACGCGCCGGTAGAAGGGCTGGTCGGCGGACACGAGGCGGAAGTGCTCCTCGAGCTCGCGGCGCACCTCCTCGCGCGGGCGCTCCTTGTAGTCGGGCACGCACAGGCAGGCGACCTTCTCGCCCCCAGTCTCGTCGGGCAGCCCCACCACCGAGAGCTCCTTCACGTGCGCGTGCACGCCGTAGAGCTCCTCGAGCTCGTCGGGGTACACGTTCTTGCCGTTGGCGTCGATGATGACGTCCTTGCGGCGGCCCACGAGGAAGAGGTGCCCCTCGTGGTCGATGCGGCCGAGGTCGCCGGTGTGCAGCCAGCCGTCCTTGAGCACCGCCGAGGTCGACTCGCGGTCCTGAAAGTAGCCGGCCATCACGTTGGGGCCGCGCGCGATCACCTCGCCGATGCCGTCGGGGTCGGGCTCGAAGATGCGCAGCTCGACGCCCGGCAGCGCCTTGCCCACGGTGCCCGGCAGCCGCTTGTTGCCCGCCTGGGTGACGGTGAGCACCGGCGCCGCCTCGGTGAGGCCGTAGCCCTCGTCGAGCGTGAAGCCGAGCGCGTGGAAGGCCTTGTGCACGTCGTCCGTCAGCGCCGAGCCGCCGGAGATCATGAACTTGATGTTGCCGCCGAACTTCTTGTGAATGGGCCAGAACAGCAGCTTGCCCAGGTTGAGCCCCTGCTTGTTCCGCAGCTCGGCGTTGATCGCCATGAGGCCCTTCGTCGCCTCCTCGATGAAGCGGGGCCTGGTGGCGAGCTCCTGGGTGATCTTCCGGTGGAAGAGCTGCCAGAGCGCGGGCACGCCGACCAGGCCGGTGATGTTGCCGCCCTCGAGCACCTCGCCGATGCGGTCGCCGGTGAGCTCGTCGAGGTAGGCCACCTCGGCGCCCCGCGAGAAGGGCGTCAAGAAGCCCGCGCTGAACTCGAAGGTGTGGTGGAGCGGCAGCACCGAGAGCACGCCGTCGCCCAGGCCGATGTCGAAGGCGCCGCCCAGCTTCGCCACCAGCGCGGCGAAGTTGCGGTGCGTGAGCATCACGCCCTTGGGGTTGCCGGTGGTGCCGCTGGTGAAGATGAGCGAGGCGACGTCGTCGGGCGCCGCGCCCTTCTTCACGGGCCCCAGGCCGTCGGGCTTGCCGGGGTCACCCGAGAGCGCGGCGGCGAGCGTGGCCACGCGCGTGCCCAGGCCCGCGGCGGCGAAGGCGTCCTCGAGGCGCGGGTGCTTCTCGAGCAGCAGCTCGCTGACGAGGCACACCTTCGCCTCGCTGCGGCGCGCGATGTTGACCAACTCCTGCTCCGAGAGCTCCTTGTCCACCGGCACCGCGGTGCCGCCGGCGCGCAGCACCCCGAAGAACGAGATGGGCCACTCCGGCCGGTTCTCCGACACCAGCATCACGCGGTCCTGGTGCCGCACGCCCTGGCCGAGCAGGAAGCTGCCGACGCGCGCGGCGTAATGGTGCACCTCGCCGAAGGTGAAGCGCTGGGGCCGCTCGCCCTCGTAGAGCCGGAAGGCCACGCGGTGCCGCCACTCGTGCACCGAGGCGTCGAGCAGCTCGAGCAGGTCGCGGTGCGCCGGCAGCACCTTGCGCTTCTGCGACTCCTCGTCGAGCCCGGGGAAGACCCACTTCTCGAGCCCGGGGATGTGGGTCTCGAGGAAGTAGCGGCGCCAGTCGATGGCCTCGGGGTTCCAGTCGATCTTCGCGCGATCGTGCGCGGGCATGCCCGCGTAGAGCGAGCGCGTGTTGTCGCAGCGGAAGATGAAGCGGTTGTCCCAGACGAAGGGGAGGAAGAGGTCGACGATCATGTTGACGCTGTCGGCCTGCGCGCTGACGTCGTCGAGCGTCTCCTTCACGCGCTCGAGCGTCGCGTTGAGCTTCGGCGCGCCCCACGCCGGCTTGTTCTCGTCGATGGCCGCCTTGAGCCACTTCGCGCCCTTGCTGAAGAGCGGCGAGTTGGTGAGATCGAACACCACCTTGCCCACGGCCTTCGGCTCGACCCGGCTCTTGAGGGCGTTGACGAGCTGGTTGCCCGTCTCCTTGTTGCGCAGGCGCCGGCGCTTGTAGAGCCCGGTGAGCTCCACCGCGCGGCTGGCGATGAAGGGCGCGCTGTCGCCGGTGGCCTGGTGGTACACGCGGCGCTCGGCGGTGCGCAGCTGCTGCGCGGTGATGGCGATGAGGCTGCCGGCCACCAGGTCCACGGGGATCATGTCGAGCACCGACGTCTCGCTCGCGGGAATGGCGCTCTGCCCCTTGATGAGCGCGTAGGCCAGCGGCGCCGACGTCGTGAAGCCCTCGTTCCACCCGGGGAAGGGGTAGCGCAGCGCGCTCTCGACGATGGACGGCCGCACGATGGCGTAGCGCAGGCCCGGCGTGGAGGCGATGACCTGCTCGCCCAGCGACTTGGTGTACGTGTACGTGTTGGGCCAGCCCCAGTGCTTCGCCCGGTGCATGCCGGCCTCGACGAGCTGCAGCGTCAGCCACAGCTTGCGCTCGCGGCCGACGGCCAGCCGCATCGTCTTCTCGTCGGTGGGGTCGCGGCCCTCCTCCTTGAGGCGGTCGAGGGCCTTCTGCCGGAAGGTCGAGGCGAGGGCCTTGTCGTCGGCCTGCTCGCGGAGCCGGGCGACGGCCTTCTCACAGTCGGCCAGCTCCTGCGCGAGGCTGAAGTCGTGGCCCTCGAGCTCGGCGCGGCGCGGGAAGTAGCCGACCACCTCCTCGTCTTCGAAGACCAGGCCCGAGCGGTTGCCGGCCACGAAGGCGGTCGACATGTGCACCAGGGGCACGTCCCAGTGCAGGCACGTGTCCACCAGGTAGCGCACGCCGTGGGTGTTGACGTTGAGGCCGACCTCGAGCGACGGGTTGAAGCTGACGAGGCCCGCGCAGTTGATGACGACGTCGAGCTGCCCCTTGAGCGCCTTCGCCTGCTCCTCCTCCATGCCCATCCACGGGTCGGTGATGTCGCCGTCGAGGATCGTGCACTTGGCCCTGAGCCACTCGAGCGCGCCGGCCTCGCCGAACTTCTCGCGCAGCGGCAGGAACGGCTCCGAGGGCGCGACCTTGTCGAAGAAGCGCGTGCGGGCGTCCTTGCTGCTGCCCTTGCGGACCAGCACGTACACGTGGGCGAGCACGTCGCCGTACTGGTGCAGCAGCATCGAGAGCGCCACCTTGCCCACGAAGCCGGTGGCGCCCGCGAAGAGCACGCGCTTGCCGGTGAGGGTCTGGGTGACGTCGAGGGGCCCGAGGGAGGGTGCAGCCATGGCGGGCCGGTGTAGCCCAAAAGGCCCGCCCATCGCAGCAGCCGATGACGCGCGTCAGGGGGGAGCGCCAGCGCGGAGCTGGACGCAGTGGTGCGTCGCCTCGCCGAGGAGCGGCGCGTGCTCCGGCCAGTCGGCGGACCAGGAGAGGATCTTCCAGCAGACCAGCTGGCCCTGCTCCCTGGCCAGCCGCGTGAGGTTCGCAGGGGCGTCGGGGTCGGCGATCGACAGCCGGGTCAACCACATGAGCACCTCGGTCTCGGGGTGCTTCCTGAGCCGGTAGGTCCGCTGCGCGGCCATGGCCGCGACCTGGGGGTTGCGCCTCAAGTTGATCACGGTCGTCGTGTTCCACCCGCGCGCGTCGTTGGGGCAGTGCCGGTTCGCCAGCCGCGCCCAGTGGATCGCGCGCTCCTCCACGCCGAGGTTGAAGGCCTCGGCCGCGGCCTGGACGATGGTCGTACAGCGGAGCAGCTCTTCGATGCGCAGGAACCCCGGGCTCGCCATGGCCCGCTCGAGCGAGAGCAGCGCGGCGCCTCGATCCTTCGACGAGACGAAGCGCATGACGTGCGACTGCGCCGCGGGGAACGACGGGTCGACCAGGCAGGCGGGGTCCGTGTCGGGCTCCTCCCAGAGGAGCTCCTCGTCTTGCCAGACCCAGGCGCGGGAGGCCGTCGCGGCCGTCAGCAGCAGCATCACCGCCGTCACGGTCAGGGCGTACAGGCGCCCACGGAAGCGGTCGGTGAGGAGCGCCAGCAGCCCGCAGGTGCCGATGGTCGCCGCGTAGAGGTAGCGGTCGGCCATGATGGCGGGGAACGGCACGAGGTTCGAGACCGGGGCGAGGGCCAGGACGTAGACGGCCATGAGGAAGAGCCGCAGCGGCTCCCGGCGCCAACGCCACGCGAGCGCCACCACCGCCAGGGCGACGGCGACCCCCACCCACAGCCGCCAGTCTGCCCAGCCCTGCGCGGGCTCGAAGCAGTAGATGAGCCGGAAGGTGGTCGGGAACAGCGCCTGCTTGAGGTACTTGGCCTGCGACCAGAACATGAGCACGTAGTGGTTGAGCCACGAGCCGTGGTGCGGCGCGGTGAGGACGTGGTTCGCCTTCCCGATGAGGAGGATCTGCACCATGAACAGGCCGGTGATCGCGAAGGGGCCCGCCAGGCGCGCGGCGATGAGCGAGGGCTTCACGCGGCGCCCGATGAGGAGCTCCATGGCCAGCATGATGACGGGCATGGCCACGATGAGTGACTTGACCAGGAAGCCGCCCACGAGCCCGAGCAGCATGAGGGCGTAGGTCCACGGGCGGGGCCGCTCGCGGTACGAGGCGTACGCCACGAGGCCCAGCAGCATGAACATCGTGTACATCGGGTCCTTCAGGCCGGCGACCCACACCACCGACTCGATGTGCACGGGGTGCAGCGCGAAGAGCAACGCCCCCAGGTAGGCGCTCCGCTCGCTCAGGCCCAGCTGCCCCAGCCACCGCCACAGCAAGAGCGACGCGGCGAGGTGAAAGAGGAGCGAGGCCACGTGGTAGGGCGTGGCGTTCAGCGCAAAGGCCTGGAAGATGAGCCAGTAGACCGTGTCACGCAGCGGGAAGAACTCGACGAAGCCGCCGCTCCACGCGCTGGTGCTGTCCCACTGGAGCCGCAGCCCCTCGAGGCCCGGGGGCGAGAGCCGCGCGAGGTTGTTCCAGACGTAGAGCGAGTCGTCGTAGTGCGTGAGCGGGCTGGTCAGCCCGGGGGCATAGGCGAGCACCGTGAGCCCCAACAGGGCCAGGGCCTGCAGCAGGGTTCTCCGTGTCGGCGTCACCGGGAAGCGATCCGCTGGAGGGGCTGGGTGACGTCGAGGGGCCCGAGGGAGGGTGCAGCCATGGCGGGCCGGTGTAGCCCAAAAGGCCCGCGCGCCGCAGCAGCCGATGACGCGCGTCAGGGGGCCGCCCGGGCGCCGGCCGCGCTAGAAGCACGGTCGCCCCCATGCTCACCCGCGCGCTCACCGTCGCCCTCGTGGTCCTGCCGTTCACCGCCTGCAAGAACAAGGACGAGCCGGTGGCCCCGGCCCCGGTGGTGGAGGCCCCGCGTGACGCCGGCGCGCCCGCCCTCGCCGAGGCGCCGGAGCCGCCGCTGACGCGCTCGACGCTCTCGGTCTTCGAGCCCGACGGCGACGCCTGCGCGTGGCGCCGCGTGGACCCCGTGGGCGATGCGGGCGTGACGCTGGGCACCTTCGCCGGTGACTGCGTGGGCGCGCGCGTGGCCTGGAGCCCCGACGCCACGCGGGCGGTGGTGTGGTTCGACCCCCGGCACGTGCTGCGCGTCGGCTACGCCTCCCAGGCCTCGTCGCCGCCCGGGTACGACGAGGAGCCGGTGCAGGAGGGCGCCGCGCCGCGCCTCTTCCTCGTGACGCTGGCGCCGCGCCGCGTGGAGCCGCTCCCCTTCCCCGTCGTCACCGGCCAGACGCTCACCGAGGTGGGCCTCGACACGGAGGCCGGGCCGCTCGCGCTCCTCGAGGAGCCACTCGCCGACGACGTGCTGCAGAAGGGCTCGGTGCGCTCGGGCGGCAAGACCTTCGACCTGAAGGGCTTCGCCGACGGCATCCCCGAGCTGGTGCACGCCCGCCGGTGGGACGGGAAGGCCTGGACGCCGGTGGAGACGAAGGCCACCACCACCGGGTGGGACTACGGCCTGGGCGTGCGCGACCTCGAGGCCCACGCGCGCCTGGGGCCCCGCAGCGTCGAGCTCGCCACCTCGCTGGCGCAGGGCGACAGCGTCTCGCGCAAGCAGCAGGCCGCGCTGTGGCCGCTGGCCCCGAAGGGCGCGAAGGAGGACGACGGCCAGTGGATCTTCCTCGGCGCCGGAGGGGCGCGGCTCTACGTGTGGGAGGTGTCGGGCGAGTTCGCGTACACCACCGGCCTCCTCGCCACGGGCACCCCGGCGGCGCCGCTGCCCGAGCTCGGCTTCACCGACGGCGACCTGGTGGCCGTGCGCACGAGCGGGCCCTTCGTGCTCGTCACCGCGCAGGGCGTCGGCGCCCACCCGCGGCTGTACGAGCTCCCCGAGGCGCGCCTGCGCTACCGCTCGGACACCGCGCGCGCCGTCAGCTTCTGGCCGACGAGCGCGGCGCCAGAGTCCCACGAGCGGCCCTGACGAGACGACGAGGCCCGCACGCGGCCATTTGCAGACGGCCCGCCGCCCGCTACAGAGTCTCCCCATTCGAGCCCCGTGGCCGCGGGGCGTCCTCCTGGAGTCTCTCCCATGCGTCGTCTCCTCCTCCCGCTCCTCGCCCTGGCGCCCCTGGGCGCGCTGGCCTCCGTCGTGGTGTCGCTCACGATGGAAGAGCTCACCGCGCAGGCCCCGCTCGTCGTCCACGGCACCGTGCACCGCGTGGAGTCGAGCTGGGACGACGGCCGCGCGAAGATCTGGACCTGGTCCGAGGTGGTGGTGCGCGAGACGCTCAAGGGCCCGCGCTTCACCACGGTGCTGGTCAAGCAGCCCGGCGGCGTGGTGGGCGAGCTGGGCCAGGCGGTCGCCGGCGTGGCGCGCTTCGCGCCCGGCGAGGAGGTGGTGCTCTTCCTCGAGCCTGCCCCCGACGAGGAGAAGACGTGGATCCCCACCTCGCTCTCGGCCAGCAAGGTGAGCCTCGTGGAGCACCTGGGCGCGAAGGTGGCGCGCCGCGACCTGTCGGGCCTCGTCTTCGCCCGCCCCGGCCAGCGCGCGCTCGTGCGCCCGGTGGACGAGCTCGAGACGCTCGGCCGCGCCGAGGCCTTCCTGGCCCGCATCCGCGCCGCCGTGGCGAAGGGTGGTGGCAAGTGAGCCGCGCCCGCCTCGCCGCCGTCGTCACCCTCGCGCTCCTGCCGGCCGTCGCCTTCGCCACGCCCAGCGGCAAGCGGTGGACCATGGGCACCTGCAGCTCGCAGTGCACGCTCCAGGGCCAGGTCACCGGCAACCAGGTGTGCACCAACCTGCGCTGCCTGCCCGAGGTGCGCTTCGCCGCCTCGCCGGGCAACACCGGCGCCACCGTGGTGACCGGCGCGCAGCAGGTGCCCTACTCGACGGTGCTCACCGTCATGCGCAGCGCCTTCGAGCGGTGGACGACGCCGCAGGTGACGAGCTGCAGCACCTCGATGGTCTTCGCCTACCAGCCCAACTTCAGCTCGCCCACCGGCGCCAGCGCCATCAGCGGCAACGACGGCAACAACAACGTCATCTGGCTGGCGGGCTCGTCCTGGCGCTACGGCAACAACACGCTGGGCCTGACCACCACGCTCTTCTACCCGGGGCAGCTCATCGACGCCGACATGGAGATGAACAACAACATCCCCTGGGCGACCGACGGGCGCTCGAGCGCCTTCGACATCGAGAGCGTCGTCACGCACGAGGCCGGCCACTTCATCGGCTTCGACCACACCACCTCGGGCAACGCGGTGATGAACCCCTCCATCGGCCAGGGGCAGGTCAAGCGCAACCTGCTGGGCCCCGACATCAACGACGTGTGCACCGTGTACCCGGGCGCGAGCGGCGGCCAGGGCTCCCCCTGCTCCACCGCGAGCGAGTGCACCGGCGGGCGCGTGTGCGAGGGCCCCTCGGGCAGCACCTCGAGGATCTGCACCCAGGACTGCACGGGCACCGGCCAGAGCTGCCCGCCCGGCTTCACCTGCCAGGCCTCGAACAACGGCTTCGCCTGCCTCCCCCAGGTGGGCGTCGCGGACCAGTGCAAGTTCTGCTCGGCCGGCTCCGACTGCAGCACCGGCATCTGCCTCACCGACGGCGCGGGCAAGAACTGGTGCTCCCAGTCGTGCACCCCCGGGTTCGAGGGCCAGTGCGGCCTCGACAACACCTGCGCCGACAACGGCAACGGCGGCGGCTTCTGCGTGCCCATCACCGCGTGCACGAACCAGTGCACCACGCTCAACGTCGCGAGCGCCTGCGCGCCAGGCTACGGCTGCACCAACGGCACCTGCACGCCGACCGGCAACACCGGCGACCGCTGCGAGGTGTCGAACTTCTGCCGGCCCTGCAACGCCTGCGTGATCGACGACAACGACGCCAACATCGCGTTCTGCCGCGCCTGCTGCAACGACGGGGCGCCGCTGTGCCAGGGCTGCACCGCCACGACGTGCAGCCCCGTCAATGGCGAGGAGACGCAGTGCTTCAGCATCAGCGGGCGCGCCGAGCGCATCTGCTTCCCCGTGTCGGGCGCCAACCTCTGCGAGCCGTGCAACAGCGCCACGACGTGTCTGAGCGGCAACACCTGCGTCGGGGGCCTGTGCCGCTCGACCTGCAACCCTTCGAGCCCGGGCACCTGCGGCGCGTGCCTGCCGCAGGGGAGCACCGGGGTGTGCGTGTGCTCGTCCGCGGAGATCGCCGACGTCAACCAGCCCTGCTCGTCTGGCACGCCCTTCGCCGTGTGCCGCACCGGCCTCACCTGCGTCGGCGGCGCGTGCCGCTCGCCGTGCAACCTCTCCGACCCCGGCTCCTGCGGCACCGGCTACGCCTGCCAGCTCAACGACGGCCAGGCCGTGTGCGTGCCCTCGGGCAGCACCGGCGGCGGCGGCGGCGCGGCGACGGGCGGTGGCGGCGGCTCCGCGAGCGGCGGCGGCACCGGCACCGGCGGGGGCAACGTGAACCCCTTCATGTGCGGCCCCGGCACCTGCAGCGGCTGCTGCGACACCGGCTTCTGCGTCGCCTCCACGAAGAAGGCCTGCGGCCTCAACGGCGCCGTGTGCCGCGAGTGCCGCGATGACCAGGAGTGCCAGTCGGGCCAGTGCGTCGCCGCCGGCTGCGGCTGCGGCTCGGTCACGCTCTCACCGCTCTTCCTGCTCGGCCTCGCGCTCCTCGGGCGGCGCCGCCCCCGTGCGGCCTGATGACGCCGGGGCAGCTCGCCCCGCGCGCAACCTGGGGCCCGGGTGGCCGACAACCCGCCTGCGCGTCGGCTCCGCGACTGCTTCGACCCTCGCCTTTCGCGCCGCGGCCTCGACGAGCGCCACGCCCGTCACGCTGCGCCGGGGCGGGCGCTGACGGACCTCCCTCGCGAGGCCTGAGGAGCGCGGCCTGCTACGCTCCACCGCTCGTGCGATCGCTCCTCCTCCTCGCGCTCCTCACCGCGTCGGCGCCCGGCCGCGCCGCCGAGCTGTCGCCGGAGCTGCAGATCGCCCTCACCTCGCTGCGCAGCGGCGAGCGCGCGCGCCTCGAGAAGGCCCTGGGGCCCGTCGAGGCGCTCCCCTTCTACCGCGGCGACTTCCAGGTGGACCCGGCCGCGCGCCGGGTGACGGGCCGCGTGGCCCTGACGCTGACGGCCACGGCCACCGAGGCCGACGTGCTCCTGCGGCTGACGCCCAACGCCACGCACCCGGGGGCCGTCACGGTGTCAGGGGTGAAGGTGAACGGCGCCCCGGCCCGCGTCGCCTGGCCCGACCCGTCGCTGCTGCGCGTGGTGTTCGACCCGCCGCTCCTCGCCGGCGAGGTGGCGACGGTGGAGCTCGAGCTCAAGGCCCGCGTGCCGGCGCTCCCCGAGGCCGCCACCGGCCTCGCCGCGCTCACGGACAGCCCGGGCGGCGACTACGGCGCCTTCTCGACCTCAGGCGACGTGGTGAGCCTCGCGGGCCTCATGCCCATGCTGGCGCCGGAGCTCGACGGCAAGGTGCTCGAGGGGCCCTCGGGCATCGGCGACCTCGGCAGCTTCGCCCCGTCGCACTTCATCGTCAGCGTCACCGCCCCGGCCGAGTGGCGCGTCTTCTCGAGCGGCGGCCGCGTGGGCGAGGTGCCCCAGGGCGACGGCACCACGCGCACGGCCTACGCGGTCGCGGGCGCGCGGCAGCTCCCCGTGGTGCTGGTGCGGCACGCCGAGGTCGCGACGAAGCAGGTGGGCGAGGTGCTGGTCGAGTCCGTCACGCTCAAGGCCGACGCGAAGCAGGGCAAGGCCGTGGCCGAGCACGCCGCCAAGGCCCTCGAGCTGCTCGAGGCGAAGCTGGGCCCCTACCCCTTCAAGACGTTCCGCGTCGTCGAGGCGCGGCTCGCCAGCGGCGCGGGCGGCATGGAGTTCCCCGGGCTGGTGACGGTGTCGGCGTCGCTCTACGGCGGAGAGGCCAACCCGCTCGAGGCCCTCGGCCTCTCGGGGCAGCACCTGCAGCTCGTGCAGGCCATGCTGGGGCCCGCGCTGCGCGAGCTGATGCAGCACACGCTGGAATTCACCATCGATCACGAGGTGGCCCACCAGTACACGGCGATGCTGGTGGGCAGCGACCCCATCGGCGATCCGCTGGCCGACGAGGCCCTCACCCAGCACCTGGCGCTTTTGCTCCTCGAGTGGCGACGGGGGCGCGCGGCGGCAGACCAGATGCGCGACGGGCAGCTCAAGGCGGCCTACCAGCTCCACCGGCTCATGGGCGGCGAGGACGGCCGCGCCGACCGCCCCACGCACGAGTACACGAGCAACCGCGAGTACGCCGCGCTCGTCTACGGCAAGGCCCCCCTGGGCTACGACGCCCTGCGCGAGGTGCTGGGCGCCGAGGCCTGGCAGCAGGCGCTCCGGCAGTACGTCGAGGCCCACCGCTACCGCTGGGTGACGAGCCGCACGCTCCTCGACCAGGTCAGCAAGGCGCACCCGGCGAAGGCGAAGAAGCTGGGCGCCGTGGCCCGGCGCTGGTGGCGCGAGGCCCACGGCGACGAGGACCTGGGCGGCGTCGACCTGGGGCGGCTGCTCGGCGGCGGCTCCCCCGGTTCGCTCGGCGGCGACCCCGCGGCCCTCCAGCAGCTCGAGGCGCTGATGAAGGCGCTCGCCGGCGAGTAGCCGTCAGGGCGCGGGGCACCCCGTGGCGCCGTTGCCCGACGGCAGCGGGCTGACCGTGCCCAG